>NZ_JBTYHB010000021.1:0-146282 GCF_054871485.1 Streptomyces sp. UC4497
AGTAATTCGTGATTCGGTTGGCGGGAAGGACCTATAGTGGTCGCATGGAGGAGCAGACGACGTCGCACACCGGGTGGACGTTCTTGACCAACCACGCCCGGGTACTGGCAGCCATCGCCGACAACCGCCAGGTCCGCATCCGCGACCTGGCCGCGCACTGCCGCCTGACCGAGCGCGCGGTGCAGCGGATCATCACGGATCTCGAAGAGGCCGGGTACCTCTCGCATGTGCGCGAGGGCCGCAGCAACGTCTACGAGATCGACCCTGCGAAGATCCTGCGGCACCCGGCCGAGGCGGACGTGAGCGTCGCCTCCTTGCTGGCACTGCTCGCGCGCGACGAAGCCGATCGCACCAACCCCGCGCTGCGCCTGTCCTGAACCGCGCTCCCGCCGCGCCTCGCGGGCTTCAACCGGCTCGAGTTGGTCGGGCAATGCCCCCTGCACAAAGCCCGGCGACCCCTGCGCAAAGCCTGGCGCCTTCAAGGCGCACCTGTTAGCTTCCCCTCCCATCGATCATACATTCAGTCACGACGTGTATGAATGGAGGGATCATGCGGGGAACGACGGCCGTGGTGCTCGGCGGCAGCATCGCGGGGCTTTGTGCCGCGGGAGTGCTCGCGAACCATTTCGACAAGGTGATCGTCCTGGAGCGGGACCAACTCCCGCCGGACGCCGAGCACCGACGCGGCGTACCGCAGAGCAAGCACCCGCACTTCCTGCTCAACTCCGGGCGCCGCGCGATCGGTGAGATCTTCCCCGGCTTCGAGGACGCGCTGATCGCCGCGGGCGGGATGCTCCTGATGCCGTCGCTGGACGCGGCGTACTGCGAGAACGACGGCTATGCAGCGCGCAAGTCCAGTTCGATGACGATGGTCTACAGCTCCCGCGTGCTCATCGAGCGGGTCCTGCGCGACAAGGCCCGCGAACTCCCGGCCATCGAGATCCGCGAGGGCGTGACCGTCACCGGACTGCGTACCAGCGACGGCGGCACAACGTCCGGACGCGTGGAGGGAGTTGACCTCCGCACGGACGAGGGCCCGGGCTCGCTGTCCGCCGACCTCGTCGTCGACGCGCTGGGGCGTGGCTCCTCCGTCGCGGACTGGCTGAGCGGGGCGGGGTGGCCGGCGGCCGAGGAGAAGACCCTCGACGCCAAGGTCACCTACACCTCCCGGTGGTACGACCTGCCGCCCGCCGGCCAGCGTCCCGCGTCGTGGTGGTGGAAGCACCTGGTCGTCACCCCGACCCAGGACACCGGCGACCACCCCGAGGAGCACGAGTTCCTCAGCAACTTCTTCCCGATCGAGGGCGATCGGGCCATCGTGTGCATGGGTGCGTGGGGCCTGCGGATGCCGCGCGAGGTCGACGCGTTCGAGGCCGCGGCGGACCGTGTGCGGGCGGCGTCCTTCGGGCGGGCGATGCACGGCTGCACACCCACCTCCGAGGTGCACCTGACCCGCTCGACCGGCAACAAGTGGCGCCGCTTCGATCTGCTGGACCGGCCGCCCCTCGGCCTGGTGAGTGTCGGTGACTCGATCTGCGCGTTCAATCCGTTCTACGCCCAGGGTATGAGCTCGGCGGCCCGCTCCGCGCTCATCCTGGCCGAGCTGCTGCGCGCCCGCGACACCCTCGACGCCGCCTTCTTCCGCGAGTTCCTCGCGCGGCAGAAGAAGTCGCTCGACGTGCCCTGGATGCTCGCGATGGCCCGCGACCAGGCCTACGACTTCGCGACCGGCACCGAAGTCGTCCCCGCCTGGCGCCGCAGGATCGCCGCCCGCATGAGCTGGCCGGTCTTCAACGCGATCACCGCCACGAGCCGCGAGGACGACTACGTGGAGCGAACGTTCACCGCCGTCTTCAACCTCGACAAGTCGCTGCGGGAGATGGCCACCGACCCACGGTTCTGGCTCCGTATCGCGCGCCACAAAGTGCGCGAGCTGTTCGGGCGCACGGTCGTGCCGCACGGTTTCGACGACCAACAGGACCCGCCCGGCACCGACTTCACCGGCATCACCAAGGCCAACGCCCGGACCTACGAGAACCGCTCGCCCGCCACCGAATCCGACCTCGTCAACGACTGAGACAGCACCGCCTGGAGGAGTGACGAATGGGCTACTCATGCGACTCCGCGGCCGAGCGCCTCGCGGAAGGGCTCGGCTTCTCCTGCCATGACGCGGCTCCGGTCGTGGACTTCCGCAACCCGTTCGGCCTGGAGAGCGGCACCATGCCGTTCCTGGAACTGCTCGTCGTCGGCGGGGCGGTGTTCGCCTTCGTCCACGCGTGGCGGCGGTGGCGCCGCGACGGCGACCCGGTCAACATCTCGCTGTGGTTCGCCTCGGTCGTCTACCTGGCGGTGATCGAGCCACCGCTCTACTTCCCGAGCTGGTTCGGGCTCCAGGAGCACGTCGGCTTCATCTTCTCCCACAACGTGTTCACCGTGCAGTTCATGTACGACCGACTGCCGCTGTACATCGTGGCGTTCTATCCGGCGCTGTCGCAGCTCGCCTACGAACTGGTCCGCGTCCTCGGCGTGTTCGCCCGGCGCGGCCCGCTGGCCGGTTCGCTGGCCGTCGCGTTCGTCTGCCAGGTGTTCTACGAGATCTTCGATCAGCTCGGACCGCAGCTGAAGTGGTGGGCCTGGAACCCCGGCAACAAGATGATCAACGAGCCGGCGCTCGCATCCGTCCCGATGAACAGCATGTTCCTGTTCGCCTCGGTGTCCTTCGGCGCGATGACCTACCTCGTCGTACGGATGGTCGGCGCACGGGACGGACGACCCACACCCACCGGCCGCCAAACAGCTCTGCGCACCGTCGCCGCCGGTGTGCTGACACCACTGGCGATGGGCATCGCCGGCATCCCCAGTAACCTCTTCCGGGGCGGGGACCAACTCGGCATCCAGCGAGCCGTTCTCGGCGTCGAGATCGCCCTGGTCTGGATCGTGGGCCTCTACCTGCTCGCGGACGTGTGGCGTGCGCGCCGTTCGCAGCCGATGCCGGTCCCGGTCGAGTCCCCACTGTTCGCCCGCGTCTATCCGGCCCTGTACCTCGCCGTCCATGTCGTGCTCTGGCTGGTCGCGTTGCCCGCCTACCTCGATGCGTCCGGCGGCGTCACCGAGCAGGGCACCCCGGTCGGCAGCCTCTGGTACGCCGTCCTGTGCGTCCTCGCCGCGACCGGCCTGGTCGTGGCCGCACTCCGCGCGACCAGGCCCCAACGGACCCTGGAGCCTGTGCGATCCTGAGGCCATGGGGCACCACGGCTGGGGAGGCCGACCTCCCGCATCGGACGCGGAGGCACGGCAGCGGATCATCGACGCGACGGCCCGCTGCGTCGACCGGCACGGCGTCACGAAGACGACCCTGTCCGACGTCGCCGGCGAACTCGGCGTCACCCGCCAGACCGTGTACCGCCACTTCGGCCGCCTCAGCGACATCATCGCCGAGGTCGCGGCCCAGGGCGCCGAGTCGTTCGTCGACCTGATGATCACGCACCTGCAAGGCATCACCGACCCGGCCGAAGCCGTGGTCGAGGGCATGATCTTCTGCGTACGGACCATCCCCACCGAGCCGCGCCTGAGCCTCCTGCTGCAACTCGGCGACACCACCGCCTTCGGCCGCGGCGCCACCACCAGTGACACCATCGTCTACGGCGCCAAGATGCTGCAGCGCTTCCCCGTCGACTGGTCCGCCGCGGGCATCGCCGAGGAGGACCTCGACGGCCTCGCCGAGATGATCATGCGCCTTCTGACGTCGCTGCTCCAGCACCCCGGCGAGTCGCCACAGGACGAGCCCCGGCTCCGCGCCCTCCTCAACCGCTGGCTGGCACCGGCGCTGTCCTGACGGAAGTGTTCAGGGACGTGTTCGCGGCCGGCCCGCCGCCCCGCTCACCGGCTTGAGCGATCGCCCGTGTCCGGCGAAACGGGGCGGCCGTTACCCGGGCAGGGTGCGCCGTCGTGGTGCGCCCTGGCGTGCCCAGCGCCCTCTTCGAACTGTTGGAGCTCTCAATGCGTGGATCCTCGCTTCGGTCTGCGGTCGGTGCCGCCGCTCTCGCCGCAGGCGCCCTGGTGTCCCTCGCGACCCCCTCTTCGGCCGCCGACAGCGCCTCGCCCCTCACCGGGAACGACACAAGCACCTGCGCCGAGTCCGCCGCCGCCCTGCCGTCGGTGGTGAGCGACGGAAGCCTGGCAGGCGTGTGCGATGTCATGGACCAGTGAGTCGGCCCGGCCCTCGACACCCCCTCCACGTCCGCCCACTGAGACGGAACTTGACCCGCGGACACCGATGCGGAACATTTCCCTAGTAATCCAGTAGGAATTGCAGGCAAGGAGGGAGGGGCCCGTGCATCCGCTCGACCTGCCATGCTCCGCTCCGGCGACGGGATCCGCCTCGGAGTACCCGCGCCCGGCGAGCCCCTCCCCTTCCTGCACATCCGGCACATTCAGCACAGGCGCGCTACTCGTCGCCCGTCGGCACATCGACCTCTGCCACTGCGCCAGCGCCTGCTGTCGGCACTGACGCCGCCCCTTTGCTACTTGCCCCCTGCTCCACGTTCTGTGAGGTCCTCACCCCGCCATGTCCACACTCACCTTCCACTGGTTCCTGCCCACCACCGGAGACAGCCGCCACGTCGTCGGAGGCGGTCACGGCTCGACCCCCGGCACCGCGGGGGGCGACCGTCCGGCGTCCGTGGAGTACCTGGGCCAGATCGCCCGTACCGCCGAACAGCTCGGCTTCGAGGGGGCGTTGACGCCCACCGGCGCGTGGTGCGAGGACGCGTGGCTGACCACGGCGATGCTGACGCAGGTCACCGAGCGGCTGAAGTTCCTCGTCGCCTTCCGGCCCGGCCAGATCTCCCCCACGCTCTCCGCCCAGATGGCCGCCACCTATCAACGGCAGTCCCACGGACGCCTGTTGCTGAACGTGGTGACCGGCGGCGAGAGCGCCGAGCAGCGCGCCTACGGGGACTTCCTCGACAAGGACCAGCGGTACGCACGGACCGGCGAGTTCCTCGACATCGTGCGCCGCCTGTGGGACGGGCAGACGGTCGACCACCACGGCGAGCACCTCCGCGTGGAGGGCGCCCGCCTGAACCGGCTGCCGGACCCGGTGCCCAGCGTCTACTTCGGCGGGTCCTCCCCCGCGGCCCTGGACGTCGCCGCCGCGCACACGGACACGTACCTGACCTGGGGCGAGCCGCCGGCGGCCGTCGCCGAGAAGATCGCCGAGGTCCGCAGGCGGGCCGAACTCCTGGGCCGTACGGTCCGGTTCGGCATCCGGCTGCACGTCATCGCCCGCGACACCTCCGCGCAGGCCTGGGCGGAGGCCGAGCGGCTACTCCAGGGCATGGACCCGGAACGCATCGCCGCCGTCCAGCGCGGCCTCGCGACCTCCGAGTCCGAGGGCCAGAAGCGGATGCGCGCGCTGCACGGCAGCGGCACCAGTTCCGACCTGGAGATCTACCCCAACCTGTGGGCCGGCGTCGGCCTGGTGCGCGGCGGCGCCGGCACCGCCCTGGTCGGCAGTCACACGGAGGTCGCCGACCGTATCGAGGAGTACCACCGGCTGGGGATCGACGAGTTCGTGCTCTCGGGCGTGCCGCACCTGGAGGAGGCGTACTGGTTCGGCGAGGGCGTCCTGCCGCTGCTGGAGCGCCGCGGTGTGTGGCACCACCCGGCCGCACCGGCCCCCGTAGAGCCCGGCACCGTGGCGTTCGCGGGCGTGTGAGCGCGGCATGAACACGGACACGGACACACCACTGACGCACGCCCAGGACACGGGCACGGAGAGCAGCACCACGTCGGGACGCAAGCTGCGCACCGTCGTCCTGTCCAGCCTGCTGGGCACCACCGTCGAGTGGTACGACTTCTTCCTCTACAGCACGGCCGCGAGCCTCGTCTTCGGGAAGCTGTTCTTCCCGGAGACGAACGGCACCGTCGGCACCATGCTCGCCTTCGCCACGTTCGCGGTGGGTTTCGTCGCCCGTCCGCTCGGCGGCCTGCTCTTCGGACACATCGGCGACCGCGTGGGCCGCAAGCGCACTCTCGCCTTCACCATGGGCCTGATGGGTGTCTCGACCGCGCTGATCGGCCTCCTGCCCACGTACGAACAGGTGGGCGCGCTCGCCCCCGTACTGCTGCTGGTCCTGCGTGTCGCGCAAGGTGTGGCGCTCGGCGGCGAGTGGGCCGGAGCCGTGCTGCTGGCGGTGGAGCACGGGCCGGAGGGCCGCAAGGGCCGGTTCGGCAGCTACCCGCAGATCGGTCTGGCGCTCGGACTCGCCCTCGGCACGGGGGTGTTCGCGCTCCTGAGCAACGTACTGAGCGACGACGCGTTCCTCGGCTACGGGTGGCGGGTCGCGTTCCTGGCCAGCCTCGTCCTGGTGGCGGTCGGGCTGACCGTACGTCTGAAGATCGACGAGACGCCCGCCTTCCGCGCCGTGCTCGGCCGGACGACGGGCCCCCGGGCCGTCCCCCTGGTGGAGGTGGTGCGCGAGCCACTGACGCGCCGTCACCTGCTCCTCGGCATGGTGGCCCGCTGGGGCGAGGGCGTGGCCTTCAACACCTGGGGCGTCTTCGCGCTGACGTATGCGACCGGGACGCTGCAACTGCCGCGCACCTCAGTGCTGTTGACGGTGACCGGTGCGTCGCTGGTGATGGCGGTACTGGTCCCGGTGTCGGGGCGGCTGGTGGACCGGTTCGGCGCACGGCGCACCTACATGACGGGCATGGCCGCGTTCGGGGTGTCGGTCTTCCCCGCCTTCCTGTTGTTCCAGACGGGCGGCGTGCTGGGCTTCGCCGTGGCGCTCGTGCTCGCCCTGGGCATCGTGCACGCCTGCTTCTACGGGGCGCAGGGCACGCTGTTCGCCGCGCTGTTCCCGGTGCACGTGCGCTACACGGGCATGTCGGCGGTCTACCAGGTGTCGGGCATCTTCGCGTCCGGCATCACACCGCTCCTGGTCACCGCGTTCCTCGCACTCGGATCCGGCACCCCGTGGCTGGCCTGCGGCTACCTCGTCCTGTCGGCGGCGGGCAGCGTCTGGGCGACGTCCCGGCTGCGCGAGAAGGACCTGTTCGTACGGACCGGCCGGGCGCCCGACGGTGAGTCGGACGCGCGGTCCGGGGAGCCTGTGCCTGCGTGAACATGGCTTGGCAAGGAAGAGGGCGGCAGCTCAGTTGCCGTGGGTGATCAGGCTGCCATCGGTGCAGTGTTCGAAGTGGCCCGAGTGGTCGCCCACGGAGTCGCCGAGCACGGGGGCGACGGCGACTTCCTGGAGGCAGGCGGCTGCGGAGCCGGCGTTCCAGTCGTCCGAGACACCGACTCCGGAGCCGAGGTTGCTGCCGTTCACGGCGTGGGCAGGTGCGGCGAGTCCGGTCATGGCGAGGGCGAGACCGGCGACGCTGATGATCTTCTTCATGCCGGGCAAACGACGCGGCGTGGCGGATGGGTGCGGGGCGGCGTGAGGTATCACCTGCCCGGGCGGACCGCGCGGCGAGAAACTGAACGACGGCGACGATCAGGCACAGCGGGACGGTTTTGGCCGCATACATCCGCGCGCCTGCCAATGAGGCGTTTCACCCGTGCGTCAGCGCTGCTCGGACGCCGCTGACGCCGGGGGCAGCGCCGTGGTCCGGGTGAGGGCCGCGGGGTGCGGGCCGTTGCGGCGGGCCAGGGACTCGCGGGCGGCCTCGCGGGGGTGGCGGCGGCGCCAGTACGGGTTGTCGTGCGGCAGCTTGGCCGACACCCGGCCGTACATCCCGAAGGAGGCCACGAGCAGACCCATCACGAAGCTGAAGACGACGTTCGTCATGCCGAAGTCCAGGACGTTGGCGGGGCGGTCCAGGACGAAGAGGTGGAAAAAGCCGCTCAGGACGAACAGGGCGCCGACCGTCATGTTGAGGGTGGACGCGACGTTGCCGCCGATCACCGCGCCGCCGATGAGCACGAGGCCCACGACGACCGAGATCAGGCTGAGCACGCCGTTGGTGGACATGCCGGCGATCTGCGTGCCGTCTGTGTCGAAAGGGCTGAGCTGGTCGGCGAAGCCGAGGCAGCCGAAGACCAGCAGGATGACCCCGCACAGCCCGGCGCCGTAGCGGTAGACCCGGGCCAGCCGGTGGTCGACGGGGAGTTCCTCACTGAGCCTCATGACGTGTCCTCTCCTGTGTCGAACGCGCCCCTCCCACGACGAAGCCGATACTCCGTCCGCTGGTGCCCCTACTTCACCGGGGGGAGGCCGAACGGTTGCAGTGAGCCCCAAAAGGGGACATTCGACGCGTTGGGGCATCCGGCTCGCCACCGTCACGCGAAGCATCTGTGGCATCCCGGCACGAGCCGTCCGGGAGCGCGAGCGACGAGAGGCACGGCCATGACAGTCCCCCACTGGCTCTTCGGTGACCAGCTCGGTCCGCACCACCTCAGCGGTCTCGGCGATGTGCCCGTGGTGATGATCGAGTCCCGTTCGGTGTTCCGGCGCCGCCGTTTCCACCGGGCCAAGGCGCACCTGGTGCTGTCCGCGATGCGGCACCGCGCCGCGGAGCTCGGCGACCGGGTGCGGTACGTGCGGGCCGAGACGTACCGGGAGGGGCTGCGCGAGGCGGTGCCGGACGGCGCCGAGGTGACGGTGAGTCACCCGACCTCGTACGCGGCGCTGCGCCTTGTGAAGTCGCTGGACACGGTGCGGGTGCTGCCCGCGCGCGGCTTCCTCGTGCCGCACGCGGACTTCCGGGCCTGGGCGGACGGGCTGGGCGGACACCAGCTGCGGCAGGAGGACTTCTACCGGTGGGTGCGACGCTCGCACGAACTGCTGATGGACGGCGACCGGCCGGCCGGCGGACGCTGGAACCACGACCACGACAACCGCGAGGCCCCGCCGAAGGGAGCGCGCACGCTGGGTGCCCCGGCGCCCTACCAGCCGCGCGAGGACGAGATCGACGAGGAGGTGCGCCGCGACCTGGACCGCTGGGAGCGCGAGGGCGCGGTCCGGTTCGTGGGCAGGGACGGGCCGCGCCGCTTCCCGGCCTCGCGGCGGGAGGCGCTGGCCGCGCTGCGCCGGTTCGTCGAGTTCCGGCTGGCCGGGTTCGGACCGCACGAGGACGCGATGCTGGCCCGGGACCCGGTGATGAGCCACAGCCTGCTGTCGTCCTCGCTCAACCTCGGCCTGCTGGACCCGGCGGAGTGCGTGGAGCGCGCCGAGGACGCCTGGCGGGCGGGAGACGCCCCCGTCAACAGCGTGGAGGGCTTCGTCCGGCAGGTCGCCGGATGGCGCGAGTACGTGTGGCAGCTGTACTGGTACTTCGGCGAGGACTACCGCCACCGCAACGCGCTGCGCCACCACGAGCCGCTGCCCGAGTGGTTCCTGGAGCTGGACGCCGACGCCGTACGGGCACGCTGTCTGGCCACGGCGCTCGCGCAGGTACGGGACACCGGCTGGACCCACCACATCCCGCGGCTGATGCTGCTGGGCAGTCACGCGCTCCAGCGGGGCTGGGACCCGGAGGCGGTGACGGACTGGTTCCACCGCTGCTTCGTGGACGGCTACGACTGGGTGATGGTGCCCAATGTCGTCGGCATGTCCCAGTACGCCGACGGCGGCCGCATGACGACCAAGCCGTACACGTCCGGAGGTGCCTACGTGCACCGGATGAGCGACCTGTGCACGGGGTGCGCCTACCGGCCCGGGGAGCGCACGGGCGAGCGGGCCTGCCCGTTCACCGCCGGGTACTGGGCGTTCCTGCACCGCCACCGGGCGCGGCTCGAACACAATCCGCGCATGGCACAGCCCGTTCGCGGCCTGGACCGGCTGGCGGACCTGGAGGAGCTGCTGCGCGGCGAACGGGAGCGCGGCGACGGTCCTCCGTGATCGCGCCCCCTCCGAGCCCGGACGTCACGCGGGCCCCGGCGGCGCGGCCGGGTCAGCGCCGCAGGTCCTGCAGCACCTCGCGGGCGGCCCGGGCGCCGGAGGCCAGCGCGCCCTGGACCGAGCCGGTGGCCCGGTGGTCGCCGCACACGTAGCGGCCCGGCGTCACGCGCGTGGTCCGGGTCAGCGGCTGCGGCGGTGTCATGGCGGGCAGCGCGTCCTCCACGGTGCGGTGGGTCAGCAGGTCCCAGCCGTCACAGCCGGTGCCGTACGCCTCTCCGGCGGCCTCCCGCACCGCCCGTTCACGGCCCTGCGTGTCCCGGCCGAGCACCGAGGTGGCGACGAGCGTGTGGCCGGGCGGCGCGTACTCGGGCACGACGTCGCTGAGCACACACGTGTTGAGGAAGCGGCGTTCGGTGTCGACGAGCAGGGTCGGTTCGCCGAGCGGGGAGCGCGGGGCGACGTGGTAGTACGTCGTCACCACGCGGGAGCCGGGCGTGGTGACCTGCGGCAGCAGCCCCGGGACTGCGCCCGGGCCGGTGGCGACCACGATCGCCCGCGCGCGGATCTCCTCGCCACCGGTGGTGAGCACGCCTGCGTCGGTGAGTTCGGCGACGGGGGTCTCCAGCCGTACGGCGTACGGCGGCAGGGCCCCCGCGAGGGCCCGCGGCAGCGCGCCGACCCCCGTGGCCGGCAGGCACAGTGTGCCGCGCAGCATGCTCCGCCACACCAGGTGGAACACCCGGGCGGATGTCTCGAGCTCGTCCTCCAGGAACACCCCCGACAGGAACGGGCGGAAGAACCGCTCCACGAGGTCCTCCGAGATCCCGGCGGCCGCGAGCGCGGTACGTGTGGTGGTGTCGGCGGACCGCTTGAGCAGCCGGGCGGGCGCCAGCATGTCGCGGGCGGACAGCGCGCCGAGCGCGGCGAGGTCGCGGGGGCCGGCGAGGCGGCCCGGCAGCAGGTCGGGCACCGTACGCGGGCGGCGGGTGGGGTCGCTGAAGCGGAGCCGGCCGCCGGGGGCGTGGATCAGGACACCGGGGGTGAAGGGCCGCAGGCGCAGGCCCCGCAGCGACACTCTGCGCCGGACCTGCGGGTAGGAGGTGTTGCAGACCTGGAAGCCGCGGTCCACGACGAAGCCGTCGACCCGGTCCGCGCGCATCCGGCCGCCCACCTCGTCCGCGGCCTCCAGGACCTGGGCGTCGACGCCGGCCGACAGCAGGTCCCGGGCGCAGGCGAGCCCGGCGACGCCGGCCCCGACCACGAGCACCTCGGCGCCGTCCCTGGCCGCGGACGTGCGAGGTCCCAGGGGCTTGCCAGTGGCGGACATGCGATCACCTCTTCCGTCCGTCGGCGTGGCCGGTCGGCCTGTTCCCTGTGTTCGGCGGAAGGTGGGCCGACGGATGCGGTGTCATCCGGGAGGGGCTGGGAGTTTGAAGACAGGCCCTCGCGTCAGCGTGCGCGCAGCGCGGTCACCGCGTCGCTGAGGCTGTGCGGGTACGCGGCGCCCGTGACCGCCGCGCCCCGCCAGCCGGGGCCGCCGAGCTGGACCAACGGTTTCTGGCGCGCGCCCTTGAGGCCCCAGCTGACGCGCAGGAGGTGCTCGGCGAGCGAGGCGCCGGCCGTGGAGCGTGTCTGGGACCAGAGCATCACCGCCGCGGGACCGGTTCGGTGCACCGCTTCGGCCAGAGCGTCGGCGGGGACGGCCGCTCCGAGCATCCGTACCGGGCGCCCCTCGACGGTGAGAGCGGCGTGCATCGCCTCAAGGGGCAGCGTGTGCTGTTCGCCGGGAGTGCAGGCCAGCAGGACGGGAGCGCCTGTACGGCGGATCGGTCGACGGTCAAGGAAGGGGACACAGCGCAGCGCCGTGGACACATGCCAGGACAGGAAGTGCTCGACCTCGACGTAACGGTCACCCCCGGACTCCCACTTGCGGCCGACCGCGTTCAGCGTCGGCATCATGAGCTCTTCCCAGGTGGCGACGACACCGTGGTCGCGCAGGAAGCCGTGGAGGCGGTCCTCGACGGTGTCGGCGTCGAGGCGCGCGGCCGCGCGGGCGAGTCCGCGGCACTCGGGGCGCGCCACACCGAGGGCGAGGCCCGCGTGCTCAGCGGCAGCCGGATCGGTGACATCGCCGTCGCCGTCGAGCGGGGGTGACTGCACTGGGCCCGCGCCGCTCTTGACGAGCCGCGCGGCCTCGCCGGGCGGCACACCCTGCGCGGTCAGCCGGCACATGTCCTCCAGCATCGCGACGTCGTCCGGGGACCACCGCCGGTGGCGGCCCTCGCTCCTGCGGGCCGGTCCCAGTCCGTAGCGCCGGTCCCAGGAACGCAGGGTGGTGGGTGACACACCGAGGCGCCGGGCCACGGTTCCGGACGTGAGACCGGCGCCGTCGGCCGCGCCGTCCGGGGCACCCGCCAACTCGTCGTACGCCTGCTGATCCATGTACGCACCATATCGATGCAAGAGCAGTGCACCACCGCACCGCCTGGGGTTGTCGTTTTGCCCGCGCACGCGCGCATCCAACCGGCCCACCGGCGCGGAAGAAGAGTTGCAAGCCGCCGGACCGTACCGCGCCCCGTCCCACCCTCTCCCGCCCCCACGCCCGACGAAAGCGCGAGGTACGCCATGTCCACGCCACCCGGGGACCGGCACCCACCGACCGAGGACCTCGCCCTCGTGGCGCTGGACGAACAGGTCCTGGACACCTTGGACACGGACCACGTCCTCGGCTGCCCCGCCTGTCTCCTGACCCTCGGCCTCATGGTGCGGGTGGCGCGGGCCGCCCGGTCGGGGCCCGCCCGGCCCGCCGCGCCGCCGACGTCGACGTGGCAGGAGATCCGTCGCAGGTTGTGAGGCCCGGCCGACGGCCTGACCAGCGGCCCAGCGGCGGACCGAGCAGCGACCGACCCACATATCGATGCAACTTCGCTGCAAGTCGAACCCGCCCTCTTTCGTCGGAACAGTGAGGGCCGGCAGCCGACGGCGAAAGGACCGGGCCATGTCTGTCCTACTGACCATGACGAAGGCGGAAGCACCGGGGGCGGGGATCCTGTCGGCACGGGGCGGCCCTTCGGACGAGGAGCCGGACGGCGAGACACCGGTCGACGACGAGACACCGGTCGACGACGAGCAGCCCGACGAGGAGATCGCCGCCGAACTGCTGCGCGGGAACGAGGCAGGCCTCGAAGCCGCCTACCGCCGCTGGGCGACGCTGGTGCACACCCTCGCCTACCGCTCGCTCGGTGACGCCCGCGAGGCCGAGGACGTGACCCAGCAGGTCTTCCTCGCGGCCTGGCGCGGCCGACGGAACTTCGATCCCCGGCGCGGTCAGCTCGCCGGCTGGCTCGTCGGCATCACCCGCCGCAAGGTGGCCGACGCGCTCAGCGCGCGCACCCGGCGCACCGAACTGATCGACGCCGCCGGGAAGTTGCTCGCGGTCCACCACCCGGTGCAGGAGCGCGACGTCCAGCGCGTACTCGACCAGGTCGTCGTCACCCACGCACTGGCTCAGCTGCCCGCGCCGCAGCGCCGCGTCCTGGAGCTCACCTTCTACGACGACCTGACGCAGACTCAGATCGCCGAACTCACGGGATGGCCGCTGGGCACCGTCAAGAGCCACGCCCGCCGGGGGATGCTCCGCATGCGGGACCAGCTCATGGCGACGACGGGCGCGTGAGCCCCTCCGAGACGATCACGGCAAGACGGTGCCGCGGCCGGAATCACGACCGGCCGCGGACCGCCACCACACATGGTCGCTACGACGTGCCGGACACCTTCAGACCGCGTATCCGACCGGCGTTGTCGAACGAACCGAAGCCCACGCGCCCGTCACCGGGTCGCGTGCTCACGGCCGTCATCAAGGGGTAGTGCGAACCGTCCATGTAGACGGCCGTCTCCCCCGTGTCGCCGCATCGCACCACCCGGACCTGGTGCCAGGCCGCGTCGCTGATCGCGGGAGGAGCGCCGGTGGTGCCGTCCCACTGGTCCTCCACCCGGAGGCGGTCGGCGTCGTCCACCGTGAAGACGCCGTTGTGCGGGTAGATGGAGTTGTCCTGGGACAGATGCGCGTAGCCGAACCGGGTGTCCGACTCGTGTCCGAAGACGACGACCACGTCCCGGTTGTCGATGTCGGTCGGCGTATCGATGCGGACCTGGGCGTCGATCCGCACATTGCGGTACGTGGGGCCTGCGGTCAGCACCGCGTACTCGTAGGGGCGGCGCGGTCCGGGCCGTTCGGCGCCCTGCTCGGTCATCACTGCCTCGCCGTCCTTGAACTGCCACTTGGACGGGGTGACGGGCTTCCAGTTCTCCGCGCCCATCACATCGGTGAGGGTGGTCCCGTCGGTGTCGCAGCTCGCGAACCTGCGGGTTCCCGTCACCTTCCAGATCTTGCCGTTGGCCTTGGAGAGGATGTACAGCTCGCCGTCGGCGTCCTGTCCGAAGCGCAGGTCGACGCGCTTGTCTCCGGTCAGCTCCTGCATGGAGACGCGCTTGCCGGACTTCGCGTCGTAGACCATCAGGCTGTGCAGCTGTGCCAGCCGCTGTTCGGTGCCCGGCTTCGCGCGCCGCATGTCGCTCTCGTCCGTGTAGAGCAGACGGCCGTCGACGATGTCACCGAAGATGTACGTGCCCTGGAGGCCGTGCAGATCGTGGCCGCGGTAGACGTAGCCGCCCGAGATGCCGCGGCCCACGTCGGACTTGCAGTCCCAGTCGGCCGGCGGGTCGTGGTCGTAGGCGGCGACCGGATAGGTGTAGCCGTACTTGGCGTCGTCGGCGGGGAGCGGGAGGATCTTGGCGCAGGGGTCGGTGGCCTTCTTGTCGAAGACGAAGGCGCCCTCGCGTTCGCTCCAGCCGTAGTTGTCGCCGGACCTGACCTCGTAGACGGACTCGATGGCGTGCTCGCCGACGTGGGACAGGAACATGCGGTGGCTGCCGCGCGTGTCCCAGCTGAAGCGGTGCGGGTCGCGCATGCCGATCGCGTAGATCTCGCCGAGGGTGCCCGATTGGTTCACGAACGGGTTGGCGGAGGGGATGCCGTACTGGCCGTTCGCGCTGTCGTGGCCGCGCGGGTCGATGCGCAGGAGCTTGCCGTGCGGGAGGGCGCGGTTTTGCGGGTCGCCGGTGCTGTTGCCCTTTCCGCCGTCGCCGACCGCGATGTAGAGCAGCCCGTAGTCCGCGTCGCCGGGCTTCGCGGTCGGGTTGAAGTCGATCTGCTGGACGCCGTGGACCTGGCCGTTGAAGCCGATGCGGAGCAGTTCGCGGTGGGTACCGGAGAACGTGGGGGCGCTCGGGTCGTCGGCGGTCCACTCAGTGACGATGCCGTGGAACCCGTTCCCGCTGGGCTGGTTGAAGTCCGGCTTGGCGTCGGTCAGTTCGGGCTTCTCGGTGTGGACCGTGTAGAAGCGGCCGTTGTGCCGGAAGTCCGGGTCGAAGGTGACGTAGCCGAATCCGGTGCCCAGGCCCCGGCTGGCGTAGAAGGCGGACGAGAACTCCTTGTACAGGTCCAGGTAGAGGTGCTGCCCGGAGCCGTCCTTGTTCAGGGAGTACATGCTGCCGTTCTGGTCCGCGACGGCCAGCCGGCCGGAACCGCCCGGGAACGGGGTCAGGTAGTTGATCCGGTTGTAGCGGATGAGACGGTCGTCCTCGACCGGGCCCGGGCGCGGCTCGGACTTGGGGAGCCGGGCGAACTCCTCGACCTCGAGGCCGAGGCCGGAGGTGACGGGTTTGCCGGGGATGGGGTCCGTGATGGCGCTCGCCCCGGTGTCGGCGGTCGGTTCGGCCGCGCCCGCCGGTGCCACGGCGAGTGTCGCGGCGAGCAGGGCGACGGTGAGGATCTGGATCAGGAGGGGTCTTTTACGGGGCCGGACGTGCGGGGCCGACGGGGACAAGGGGGCTCCCTTCGTACGCTTCGTACGGTGTGTGCAGGAGACGAGATCTGGACGGGCGCTCAGGATCCGGGGTGCCCGCCGGTGCGGCGGTACTCGGCCCGCACCTGGCCGGCCGTGGCGGCGCGGTCCAGGAACAGCAGGTCGTCCATGCGGCAGTTGCACGGGTTGGCCTCGCGGGTGTTCTGCGGAAAGCTCCCGCCGATCTTGATGCCGCGCGGATCGGTCGGCGAGGCGAGATCGGGTTCCGGGTCTCCGGCGAGCGCCCACGGGTCGTCGTCGCGTACGTAACTGCCGGGCAGGGCACGGCCGTTGCGGTACAGCGCCATGTCGCCGGTGTCGAAGTCGAAGGTCGCGGCCAGGTGGACCCACTGGCCGTCCGGCAGGTGCTGCCGCCAGTCGCCGTCCGCGGCGAAGGTCTGGGACGCGGAACCGTCCACGCGGCGGCCGAGGGCGACCAGTCGCAACTCTCCGTCGACGTCGATGAGTTCAAGGAGGGCGCGGACGTCGTGGCCGTTGGAGTCGCCGGTCAGGACGCCGGCGAGGCCGATGGCGTTGTAGAGGTCGGAGGGGTCGGCCGTTCCCGAATTGGGGCTCGGATTCTGCCCGGTGGTGCGGAACCAGCCCATCACGGTGGCCTGGCGGGTCCCGTTGAGGGCGTGCATCGAGGCAGCGCCGTCCGGGTCGTACACGCCGGACTTCCAGTCGTCGTTGCCGGCCGCGCCCGGCTGCACCTGCCGGGTCTGCAGGACGTGGCCGCGGCGCGGATCGACGTCGTCGCGCACGCGCATCGCCGCACCGCCGTTGACGAGCGACAAGGTGGTGCCGGACGGCCCCACGTCGCGTTCGCGCCCGGCGTCCGCGGGGTCCGGATGCTCGAAGTCGTAGCCCGCGACCAGGCTTCCGCCGAGGCCGGACCCGGTGACCGCGGGGCGGGCATCCGGCGCGGATGCGGCCCCGGGCGGGGTGATGAACGCGGTGGCGAGCAGGGCGGCCCCGGCCGCCATCGCGGTGGGCCACAACCCCGGCCGCAGAGGTCTGCGTCGGCGTGACGGCACTGCGGTTCCAGGCGTCATGTCCCCTCCCGAGGGCAGGCGTTGAAAGCGCTTCCTGTCATGTCTGGTGCAACGTACAAAGATCAGGCGCGGGCGACAAGAGATCTGACAACGATGTCGAAATTCCTCCCAGCGAGCCCAGCCGGCTACCCGACCGCCCACCCCGGCCACCCTCCTTCCGTCACTTCCTGAAGGCTCAACCACCCCTTGTATGGCCTTAGTTGGACTTACCGCACCCCGCTCTCCGTGGACTTCTGCCGCAACCCTTGACGCCTCATTCACCAACCTGAAGCATGCGTCGCTCAGGGAGCGCTCCCACAACCCCCCATCGTTCATTTCATGAACCAGGAGAGCCGCTGTGACCCAGCCGTCCCGTCCTCCGTCTCCATCGCGCCGTGGTCTGCTCGCCGCGGGCGTCGCCGCCGCGGCACTGCCCGCGCTCGGCAGCGCGGCGGCGTCCGCCGCCACCACGAAGAAGTCCGCCAAGCCGGCGAAGCCCGGCAAGAAGCTGGCCGCCGGTGGTGACCTCGGGCCGAACGTCATCGTGTTCGACCCGTCCACGCCCGGCATCCAGGCCAAGGTCGACGAGATCTTCAAGCAGCAGGAGTCCGCCCAGTTCGGCACCGGCCGCTACGCCCTGCTGTTCAAGCCCGGCACCTACAACGGGCTCAACGCCCAACTCGGCTTCTACACCTCGATCATGGGCCTCGGCCTCTCCCCCGACGACACCACCATCAACGGCGACGTCACGGTGGACGCGGGGTGGTTCAACGGAAACGCCACGCAGAACTTCTGGCGCAGCGCCGAGAACCTGGCGCTCGTGCCGGTGAACGGGACGAACCGGTGGGCGGTCGCCCAGGCCGCCCCGTTTCGCCGGATGCACGTCCGCGGCGGCCTCAACCTCTCGCCGGACGGCTACGGTTGGGCCAGCGGAGGCTACATAGCCGACACCCGCATCGACGGCACCGTCGGCCCGTACTCGCAGCAGCAGTGGTACACCCGCGACTCCTCGGTCGGCGGATGGCAGAACGCCGTCTGGAACATGGTGTTCTCCGGCGTCGAGGGCGCGCCCGCGCAGAGCTTCCCCGACCCGCCGTACACCACGCTCGACACCACACCGGTCTCCCGCGAGAAGCCCTTCCTGTACCTGGACGGCGCGGACTACAAGGTGTTCCTGCCGGAGAAGCGCACGAACGCCCGAGGCACGACCTGGGGCAACGGCACCCCGCGCGGCACCTCACTCCCACTGAGCCAGTTCTACGTCGCTCAGCCCGGCGCCAGTGCGAGCACCCTCAACGCCGCCCTCGACCAGGGCCTCAACCTCCTTCTCACGCCCGGCATTTACCACCTGGACGCCCCGATCCAGGTGAACCGGGCGGGCACCGTCGTCCTCGGTCTCGGCTACGCGACGCTCATCCCCGACGGCGGGGCGACGGCCGTGAAGGTGGCCGACGTCGACGGGGTGCGTCTTGCCGGGTTCCTGGTGGACGCCGGGACCGTCAACTCCTCCACCCTGGTGGAGATCGGGCCGAAGGGAGCGTCCGCCGACCACTCCGGCGACCCGATCACCGTGCAGGACGTGTTCGTACGGATCGGTGGTGCAGGGGCGGGCAAGGCCACCACCAGCCTGGTCGTCAACGCCCGGCACACCATCGTCGACCACACCTGGATCTGGCGCGCCGACCACGGCGACGGGGTCGGCTGGGACACCAACCGCGCCGACTACGGACTCGTCGTCAACGGCGACGACGTCCTGGCCACGGGCCTGTTCGTGGAGCACTTCAACAAGTACGACGTGCAGTGGTTCGGGCAGCGCGGCCGCACCATCTTCTTCCAGAACGAGAAGGCCTACGACGCCCCCAACCAGGCCGCGATCCAGGACGGCACAACGAAGGGCTTCGCCGCCTACAAGGTCGACAACTCCGTGACGGATCACGAGGGTTGGGGCCTGGGTTCGTACTGCTTCTTCAACGTCGACCCGACGATCCGCCAGGACCGCGGCTTCACCGCGCCGAACACACCGGGCGTGAAGTTCCACGACCTGCTCGTCGTGTCGCTGGGCGGCAAGGGCCAGTACGAACACGTCATCAACGACACCGGAGCCGCCACCTCGGGCGACACCACGGTGCCGTCGACGGTGACCTCCTACCCGTAACCCCGCACGCACGTCCGCGAGTTGCACCCCTGCACCGGGCTCCGCTCCATGCATCGAGGAGCGGAGCCTCCTCGCAGGGGCGGAGGGGACGGTCCGGCGTCCTGCCCCCTCCCTGGCGTCACCGTGTCACAGTGCCCGTCACCTCCAGAACCCGCACATCCCACGCTCCCAGCGCGATGGCATCCCCGCCCTCGTGGACGTCACCCGTCAGCACGTCGCGTACCGCTTCCGGCACGCTGAACGACTGCGGCTCCCAAGACCAGTTGTGCAGGAAGCGGACCCGGCGGCCGTCGTGGGTGGTCGCGGACGTGTTCGTGACGCTGGGGGCCTCGGGGCGCCAGGCCGTCGCGGGCTCGCGTACGGCCCAGCCGAACAGGGCGCGCCCCAGCGCCGGGTCCGGGACCGTGCCGACGTACGTGATGCGGCCAGAACCGTGCGCGCGCGTGGTGATCGCCGGCCAGCGCCCGAAGTGCGGGTGCTCGTACGAGGCCAGGGCCTGCGCGTCCGTCGGCGTCAGGCCGTCCGCCCAGTGCAGCGCTTGCGCGCCACCCTCCAGGGGGAAGTCGTCCGTGCCGTGGACCGTGAGGGGTGCGGACAGGTTGCTGAATTCGTCGTAGGTCACTCCGGCGGCCTCCGCCAGGCGCGCGGGCTGGGCGTCCGTGCGGGCGCGGGCCTCCTCGTCGGCGTACGCCGTGCGCGGGCCGATGATGAGGTGCCCGCCTTGCTCGGCGTACGCGGTGAGGAAGTCGAGGGTGGCGTCGTCGGCCGCGTAGTAGGCGGGCGCGACAAGCACCGACGGCAACCCGGTCCCTGTCTCCGCCAGTTGACCGGGGTGCAGCACCCTTGCCTGGAGTCCCGCGTCGAAAGCGCCGCGGTAGAAGGCGTCGAAGATGGTCTGGTACGAGTTCGGGTCCGCTCCTCCATCCGGCCGGGCGAGCGCGGGCTGCGCCTGGAGTGCCCACTTGCTGGGGCCCGCGTAGAGGAAGGCGACGTCCGCGTCGGGGGTGAGGCCCGCCGCCAGATCGCCTGCCGTCTCCAACTCGGCCCCGAGCGTGGCGAGTTCGCGGTAGACGCGACCGGGGCGGCCGTTGTGGGGCAGGATGCCGCCCCAGTACGTCTCCGTACCGAAGTGCAGCGTGTGCCAGTGCCAGTACTCGATCATCGAGGCGCCGCGCGAGATCAGCGCCCATGCCGCCTGCCGCCACTGCCCGTCGTACGCCGGGCGGTTGTGCCAACTGCCGCCGATGGCCTGGGCGTTGGTTTCCGTGACGAGGAAGGGTTTCTGGCGCGAGGAGTACATACGGTCGGCGCTGCGGTACAGGGCCCAGGTGCCGGAGGTGGTCCAGCCCTGCGGGGACTGCGGGCCCTCGGGGTGGGCGAGGCCGTCCTGCATCGCGTAGTAGGGGTTGCCCGCGGTGACGTCGAGGCGGCGCGTCAGTCGATCGTCCTCGATGCCGGGGCGTTCGTAGGAGATGCACGTCGTGACGAACTGGTCGTCGCGCGCGTACTCGCGCACGATGTCCGCCTGCCAGCCGATGAACTCGGTGGTGAGGTCGGCCTGGAAGCGACGCCAGGCCAGGTCGTACTGGGGCTGCGCGTTGTTGTCCGGGGTCCACAGGTCCGCCCAGGTGGCAAGCCGGTGCGACCAGTAGACCAGGCCCCATTCGCGGTTCAGGGTCTCCACGTCGCCGTACTGCGCGCGCAGCCGGTCGGTGAACTGCTGGAAGACACCGTGGTTGTGGAGGAGTTCGTTGCCGGGTTCGTTGTCGACCTGGAAGCCGATGACGGCCGGGTGGGAGGCGTACCGTTCGGTGATTTTGCGGATGACGCGCTCGGCGTGGAAGCGGAACGCGGGGTGGGTGAAGTCGACTTCCTGGCGGGCGCCCCAGCCGATCCGCTGCCCCGTCTTCCGCTCCCCCGCGATCTCCGGGTAGAGGCGGGCGAGCCACGGCGGTACGGCGTACGTGGGGGTGCCGAGGACGACGGAGATGCCGCGCTCGTGCGCACCGTCCAGGACGGGCTGGAGCCAGTCGAGGTCGAAGCGTCCGTTGTCGGGTTCCCAGGTCGACCAGACCGACTCGCCGACCCGGATGACGGTGAAGTGTGCCTCGGCCATCTGGTCGAGGTCGTCCTTGAGCCGGTCGTGGGGCTGGTACTCGTGGTAGTAGGCGGCGCCGAACAGGACCCGGTTGGGGAGGTTGAACATGCTTCTCCTATACGTGAGTTGAGGTGGGTCGGCGGGTGCCGATCAGCCCTTGACCGCGCCCGTGGACAGGCCCTCCAGGAGCTGTTTGCGCAGGAGGACGAAGACGAGGACGGCGGGGAACACCGCGAGCACGGAGCCCGCGAGGACCAGGTCGTACTGGCGGTTCTCGGCGCGGAAGAGGGTCTGCAGGCCGAGAGGGAGGGTGTACTGGGAGCTGTCGGAGACCAGGACCAGCGGCCACAGGAAGCTGTTGTAGCTCTGCAGGAACTGCCAGACACCGAGCGCGCCGAGCGAGGGCCTCAGCAGCGGCAGCACCACGCGCCGGAAGATCCCGAACTCGCTCGCGCCGTCGATGCGGGCGGCCTCCAGGATCTCGTCCGGGACGCTCTGCACGATGTACTGCTGCATCATGAAGATCCCGAACGCGGGTGCCACCCACGGCACGATCAGCGCGAACCACGGGCTGCCGAGCCCGGTCTTCACGAGGATCACGAACAGCGGCACGAGGATCACCGCGAACGGGATCGACAGCGAGCTGAACATCACGCCGAACAGGAACCGTTTCCCGGCGAAGCGGAACTTGGCGAAGCCGTATCCGGCAAGGGCACATACGAACACCGAGACCACGGTGGCCAGCAGTGCGACCACGGCGCTCATCAGGAACCAGCGGCCGAAGGGCTGCTCGGTGAGCAGGGAACGGAAGTTGGCGAGCGTGGCAGGGGACGGAATGAGTTTCGGCGGGTAACCGAAGATGTCGCCGCGCCGCTTGAAGGACCCGCTGACCGCCCAGAGCAGCGGGGCGGTGAAGGCGAGCAGCAGCACACCGAGGGTGGTGTAGAGGAGAGGGCGGCGCAGCACCGTGACGTTCACTCGGGCGTTCGCTGGAGCGCTCACTGGGTCCTCCCGATGCCGAGCAGCCGGTTGAAGATCCGGCTCAGGGTGAAGACGACGACGAACAGCACGACACCGGCGGCGGCCGCGTAGCCGAACTGCTGGCGCTCGAACGCGGCCCGGTAGATGAACATCGCCACGGACAGGGTCGCTTCGGCAGGACCGCCGCCGGTCAGCAGATACGGCTCGTCGAAGATCTGCGCGGCACCGATGAACGAGGTCACCGCGACGAACGCGGTCACCGGCTTCAGCGCGGGCAGGGTGACGGTGACGAAGGTGCGCACCCGCCCGGCGCCGTCGATGGCCGCGGCCTCGTACAGCTCGCGCGGCACGTTCTGCAGTCCGGCGAGGAAGAAGATGGTGAGGTAGCCGGTCCAACGCCACACCATGACAAGGGAGATGGCGACCTTGGACAGCGTCGGATCGCCCAGCCAGTCCACCGAGCCGGTGCCGAACAGCGCCCGCAGGAGCGAATTGAGCAGCCCGAATTGCTGGTCGAAGATGAGCCCGAAGATCAGGGCGACGACGATCGGTGACACCACGATCGGCACGAAGTACGCGGTCCGCCACAGGTCGCGGGCGCGTACCCCGCGGGCGTTGATGGCCTGGGCGACGAAGAGCGCGGCGGGCACGATGACCAGCAGGCTGACCAGGACGTAGATGCCGGTGTTGCCGAGCGCCCGGTGGAAGCTCGCGTCGGTCAGCAGGTGCTGGTAGTTGCGCAGACCGACCCAGTGCGGGGTGCCGAGCCCGACCCACTCGCACAGGCTGAGCCACAGCGCCACCGCGATGGGGACCAGCATGAACAGCACGTACAGGACGTAGAACGGGGCGATGAAGAGGTACGGGTGGAGGGGCGCGCGGCGCTTCCGGCCATCGGTGGCGGCGGTCTCGGTGACACGGACGGGGCGGGCGCGCAGGGATATCGAGGTCATGGCTACCTCCCCGCCTGGTCGCGGAAGTCGGCGGCGGCCTTGCGGATGGCGGCGCGCGGTGTGAGGTCGCCGCGGTAGGCGCTGAGCAGACAGCCGGCGAGCACGTCGTTGAGGATCGACTGGTCGGGGCTGACATACACACGGGGTGCGTCGTCGAGGAGTGCGGTGTAGACGTCGAACGGGCGCTGCCCGCCGAGGTACGCGTCGGTGGTGCGCAGCAGGGCCTTGTCCTTGTAGACGGAGGCACGGGTGGGCAGATAGCCGAGGTCGTGGAAGCGGCGGACCTGGGCCTCGTGGGTGAGGTAGGCGCTGTACAGGAACTCCGCGGCGGCCTGGGAGTTGGGCTTGTTGCGCAGCACGCCGAATCCGGTGCCGCCGCTGGTGGAGGTGGCGTGGCCGGCCGCGGCGAACCGTGGCGGGGCCGTCATACCCCATCTCCCTTTCTGTTCGGGCACGTTGGGCATCAGGCCGTAGATCTTGAACCAGGTCGCCATGAGGACGCCGATCACCTTGCCTTGCTTGAGCGCCGCCTGCATCGGGCCGCCGAAGTAGTCGGAGACAGGGGTGATGAAGCCGGCGCGCAGGCCGCGGCAGACGAACTCCAGGGCCTCGACCGCCTCGGTCGAGTCCAGGGTGAGGTTCTGGTCCTCGTCGAAGAGGCCGCCGCCGCGCTGGTTGAACAGCATTTGGAAGGACTGCACGACCTGGTTGACGTCGGGGCCTGTGACGACCGCGTTGAGCGCGACGTCGTGCTTGCGGTGTGCGCGTTCCCCGATCTTGGCGAACTCCTCCCAGGTGTCGGCCGCGACCGGGATCCCGTACTTCTCGAAGAGGTCCCTGCGGTAGTAGTGCACGACCAGCGGGGTGTCGGAGTCCAGGCCGTAGAGCTTGCCGTCCTTGCTGAACGGGGCGGTGCGCGCGGGCAGCAGGTCCTCCTTCAGGCCCGACACCTTCGCCACGTCCTCGCCGAAGTCGCGCAGCAGCCGCTCGGCGATGTCACCGCGCAGCATCCGCGGAAAGGCGCTCATCTCGAAGCCGACCACGTCCGGCACACCACGCTCGGCGACGGCCTGGGCGAGCAGCTTGGTGACCAGGTCGGGGGCGCCCGCGCGCGTGGTGCTCAGGTGGTACGCGAAGTCGGTGAGCCGGTCGGCGGCCGGTATGGAACGGGTGAAGAACTTCTCGTAGTTCTGGTCGTGGGTCCACAGGGCGAGGGTGACGTCGCCGGACGTACGGGGCGTGGTGGCACCCTGCCCGCAGGCGGCGAGCGCGGCGGTGACACCGAGGCCGACGGCGCCTCGGAGCAGGGCGCGGCGGGAGGGTGGTCGGGGTGTGGGTGGGTGGTGGAGGTGGCGGTTGCGGCTCGGGGTGAACACGCGTGACTCCTCACGTGGTGCGGGTGGGGGCGGGAGCGATGCCTATGTGGGTGCGTGTCGGGGGCCGGGCGGGGCTGCGTGCGGACATGGCGGGGCGGACCGGGGGTGTGCCGGTCTGTCGGGTCAGTGGTCGGAGGTGGGTGGGTGTCTACGTCGTCCGGGGTCTCGGCGCGGTGGATTCCCGCAGGACCAATTGACTTGCCAGGTAAGGGGGTTCGGACGGTCGAGGGGTGTCCTCGATCATGGCGGTCAGGACGTCGACGGCGCGGGTGGCGACGGTCGCGAAGTCCTGGCGGACGGTGGTGAGCGGCGGGGTGAGGTAGGCGGCCGCCGGGATGTCGTCGAAGCCGACGACACCGACGTCCTCGGGGACCCGGCGCCCGGCCTCGGTGAAGGCACGCAGGGCGCCGAGCGCCATCTCGTCGTTGGCCACGAAGACGGCGGTGACGTCGGGGTCGCGGGCCAGCTGCCGGGCCGCGCGGTAGCCGGAGGCAGGGGTCCAGTCCCCCGCGGGGGCGAGCGGCGGCACCTCGGCTCCGGCCGCCGAGAGCGCGGCACGCCAACCCCGTTCGCGGTCACGGGCGCTGAACCAGTTGTCCGGGCCCGGGATGTGCCACACGGTGCGGTGGCCGAGGGCGAGGAGGTGTTCGGTGGCGCACCGGGCGTCGGCGACACCATCGGCGCTGACCACGGCGCCGGCGGCGCCGGACAGCTCCACGGGTTCGCCCAGGCTCACCATCGGCACGTCGCAGCGGAACCGGAGCGGCGACCCGTCGTCGACCGGTTCCGACAGCACGACGCCGTCGACGCCCTGGTCCAGCAACGAGGCGACGGCCGCGGCGAGACTCCTGTCCCGGCCGTCACGGGTGCCGGCCAGCGCGAACGCGTAACCGGCCCGCTGCATGGCCCGCTCCAGAGCCATGAGGAGAGTCGTGGGCCCGTAGTGCGCGCTGCCGAGCGAGACCACGCCGATCCGGCGGTGCCTTCCCTTGAGCAGCGCGCGGGCCGTGTTGTTGGGGCGGAAGTCGAGGTCCCGGATGGCCCGGTGCACGCGCTCGCGGATCTCGGCGCTCACGTACGGCTCACCGTTGACGACGCGGGACACCGTCTTCTGGGAGACGCCGGCGGCGCGGGCGACGTCGGTCATGGTGGTCGGCATGCGCCCTCCCGATCGTCCTCGGCCGTGTGAACGGTGGCCGGCCTGACTACGTAGTCAGGCCATCGTTCACACGGCCGAAACGAGCGTCAAGACTTTGCGCACGATGTTCGGTGGGCCGCACAACGTGCCACCGTCGCAGGCATGTTGGGCCGCCGGGCCGCGTGCGCCGCCCGGCGGTCTCCACGTCGCGTACTAGCGAACGGGAGTGGCGGTCGTCGCGCTCGCGAGCCAGCACCCGTTCTCGGCCTGTTCGGCGAGGCCGCTGTCGGTGAGCTTCTTGAGGTGGCGTGTCACCGTGCGGGGTGTCCAGCCGACCGCTTCACACAGTTGCTCAAGCGTGAGTCCGTGTGATGCCTCTTGCAGCCGCTCCAACGTCAGCAGGGTGTTCTTCGCCAGGGCCGGGCTTGCCCCGGGGCCTGGCGAAGAGCTCGTCTCGGCGGTTACCTCAGGGCTCGGCTCTGGGCTTGCCTCAGGGCTCGGCTCTGGATGTGCCTGAGCGCCCGCCCCCGGGCTGGTGTCAGGTGTTGCCGGTGCCGGGACGCGCAGGCGCCTGTAACCGAGCCTGTTCAGTACGCGGTCCAGATCCGGGCCGCTCGTCTGCTGCGGCACCCGGCCCACCGCCGGCTCCTCGACGGCCGTCCGTCGAGTCACCGGCCGCGGGCTGCGGTTGACCGTGCGATGCTTGCGCCCCTTCTTCTTGGCCTTGTTACTCATCCGTCGCCTCCTCGAACACGTTGATCATGGTCACGTGTCTCAACGACGAACCCACCCCAAAGTCGCGCAATTGATCTATTTCGCCGATGAGCTCGGCTACATCCAGGCGGTGGCCCCGTCGGGACGGACGGGCACCCTGCGGTTCCAGGAGACCCAGTCGTCGGCCACCAGAGCGTCCTCGTCGATCTCGATGCCCCAGCCGGGCCGGTCGGGGCGCAGCTCCAGATGGCCGTCGACCGGGAGGTACGGGTCGGGGCACCAGGAGACGTCGTCGACCTGGTAGCCCATCCCGTATTCGAGGATGCCGAAGTTCGTGGTGGCCGCCGCGAAGTGCACGTTCGCCGCAGTGGCCAACGGGCCCATCGGATTGTGCGGTGACACGGGCACGTAGTGCGCCTCGGCGATCGCGGCGATCTTCACCATCTGCGTCATCCCGCCGACCACGCAGATGTCGGGCTGCACGATGTCGGCGCCGCCCGCCGTGAGCAGCGCGAGGAATTCCTGTGTGGTGTAGAGCGATTCGCCGGTGGCCAGCGGCACGCGCAGGTCCGAGCGGATCCGGCCCCACGCGGGAATGTACTCGGGGCGGATCGGCTCCTCGAGGAACAGCGGCTGGTTGGGGGCGAGCGCCGCGCCCAACTCGACTGCCTGGTGCGGCTCCCAGAGGCAGGCGTGGGCGTCGAAGGCGAACTCCCAGTCCTCGGGGTGGTGTTGTCGTACGTCGCCGAAGTAGTCGCCGAGTTCGTGGACGACGAGGCCGTAGCGGGTGTTGTGCGGATTGCGGCGGTAGGGACTCAGCTTGAAGGCCGTGAATCCGAATCGCTCGTGCAAGTCGGCGGTCCTGTCGCGTAGTTCGGCGACGTCCGGGGCGTTGTACAGCCCGGCGTAGACCCGCACCCGGTCGCGGACCGCGCCGCCGAGCAGCTGGTACACGGGCACGCCGAGCGCCTTGCCGGCGATGTCCCACAGGGCGTGGTCGATCGCGGCGATGGCGGCGGTGCCCAGGGCCCCCTGCGGGAAGCGGGCGGACTGGTGCAGGAACTGGTTGACCGCGGTGGGCCGCAGCGGGTCCATGCCCTTGATCTGGTCGAAGAGGTGGTCGAGCAGCGGGAGGTAGGCGAGGTCGGGGCCGTGGTTGTACACCTCGGACCAGCCGGACACACCACTGTCGGTGGTGATCTTCACCAGGACGCGGGGGCGGTCGCCGACCCGCTGGCGGAAGGTCTCCAGGGACTCGATCTTCATGCCACGAACTCCTTGAACTCCTCGTCGAGGGCGGGCACGAGCTCCCGCCAGGGCCGGACGGACTCGGTCACCTCGGCCGCCCGGGCACGGGACAGTACGTGGCTCGGCGGGCGCACCTCGCGCCTGCACAGGCCGAGTTGGTGCATGGCTTCCTTCACCACGGACACGTTGTCGGCCGAGTGATTGCGGGCCCGCATCTCCTCGAAGGGGCGGATCCGCCGCCAGAGGGCCGCCGCCTCCTCGTAACGCCCCGCTTGCAGGGACGCGAGCAGCTGAAGGGGGACGGCCGGTGCGACATTGGCCAGGCCCGAGGTGAACGCACGTGCACCGGCCTGCCAGTAGGCGGACGCGTAGGACTCCGCCAGGCCTGCGATCCAGAGCAGACCGTC
The DNA here is from genome assembly GCF_054871485.1 of Streptomyces sp. UC4497. NCBI lineage: Bacteria > Bacillati > Actinomycetota > Actinomycetes > Kitasatosporales > Streptomycetaceae > Streptomyces > Streptomyces sp. UC4497. Next base: position 27,862 of record NZ_JBTYHB010000021.1, read on the forward strand.
CCCGGCCTGCTCGCGATGGGCGGCGAACACCACCGGGTCGGGCACCGAGTACTTGAGGCCGACGACGTTGGGGGCACGCTCGGCGAGGGCCGCGATGTGTGCGCCGGAGATCGCCGGGTTGCTGAGGTAGGGCAGGACGCCCAACTCCGGTACTGAGTCGGCGATCGCCGCGTTGTACTCGACCCAGCCCTCCGGTGACATGTAGGGCAGCACCGGCTGGTGGATCATGATGGCGTGCGCGCCGGTGTCACGGGCGAAGCGGGCGTCCGCGATCGCGGTGTGCACGTCGAATCCGACTCCGGCGACGAGGGTCGTGGAGGCCGGGCACGCCGCGGTGACGGTGGTCAGGACCGCCCGTCGTTCGGCCGGAGTGAGGGCGTAGAACTCGCCGGTGTTCCCGTTCGGCGTCAGGACCGAGATGCCGCCTGCGACGAGGCGGGCGGCGAGTGCGCCGGCGCGGTCGTGGTCGATCCCGCCGTCCTCGCCGTAGGGCACCACCGGAATGGCGAGGACGGTGCTCAACCGCTCGATGAGATCAGTGGTGTTCAGGGTCGAGCTCACGAAGTGGCCCCCTTGGATGCGGAGTCGGAGTCGGTGTCGGGGCCGGAGCCGGAATCGGTGGCTGACACAAGGGCGCTCACGGGTGTGACGGGCTTGATCCGTACCCAGAACAGATAGATGGCCGCGCTGATCAGGCAGCAGGCGGCGGCGCCGAGCAGTGGGCCGAGGTAGGAGCCGTTGCCGAAGGTCAGGAAGAGTCCGATCACGATCGGGCTGGTGAGATTGCCGAGCTGGGAACCGAAGTTCTGGAACCCGGCGACCGAGCCGACGGTCGCCGGCGAGGACGCGACCTCCGCCGGCAGGCTCAGGATCGCGGCCCCGGCGAAGGAGTGTGCCGCGTTGCTGACGGTCAGCACGGTCATGACGACGACGTTGCTCTCGATGAAGGGGGAGAACCCGATGCAGGCGCTGAGTGCGAGCCCGGAGACGATCGGTATCTTGCGTGCCAGGTTCGTGGACATCCCGGACGCCAGCATGCGGTCGGAGACGATGCCGCCGAGGACCGTGGAGCCGATGGCGATGAGCGGCGGGATGGCGCCGACCATCCCGAACTCGGCCTCGGAGAAGCCTCGGTCGTCGAGGAGGTAGCTCGGGTACCAGGTGAGGAAGAACGCGCCGGCGAGGGAGCGGAAGACGTATCCCGTCATCAGCGCCCACACCTGGTTGTTGCGCAACAGCACACGCCACGACGCCTCGGGGGCGTCGTCCGCGTTCTGCGCGGCCACCATCTCGCCCTGGTCGGACTGGATGTGCGCCAGCTCCGAGGCGGAGACGCGCGGGTGCTTCTCGGGCTCGCGGTAGACCATCCGCCAGCCGACGATCCAGAGCAGGCCGGCGACACCGATCACCACGAAGGCCATGCGCCAGCCGCTGAACGTGATCAATGCGGTCACGATCGGGACCGAGAGCGCCGTTCCGATCTGCTGACCCATGTCGAACAGGCTCGACGCGAAGGCGCGCTCCCGGCGCGGGAACCACTGGGAGACCACCTTGACGTTCGCCGGCTGCACCGGGGCCTCACCGATGCCCAGGCCGAGCCGGAACACGATGACCGAGCCGACCCCCTGGGCGAAGGCGGTCAGGGCGGTCCAGATCGACCACCAGCCGACCGCGATCGGGTAGATCACCCGGGGCCCGAAGCGGTCGAGCAGCCAGCCGGACGGGAGCTGGAAGAGCGCGTACGTCCAGAAGAAGGCGGAGAGCAGGACCCCCTGCACCGCCGAGCTGATGTGGAACTCTTTGGACATGAACGGCATCGCGACGCTGATGGCGGCGCGGTCGAGATAGGCGATGGTCAGCCCGAGGGCCGAGAATCCGACGATCGTCCAGCGCATACGGCTGCGCTCGCGAACGGGACCTGGCCCTGCTGGGGCGGACGTGCGCACGTTAGACTGGGGCATCGTTGCTCCTAGTGGGTAACGGCGACGCTCCTCGCGGAGCGTGGATCTCTGAGGTGCGGCCCGGGATCTTGGCGGTGAACGGGCCGCATCTCGTCTTCAGTTGTTCCGTTGTTCAGCTGTTTCAGTTGTTTCAGTTGTTTCAGTGAGTGAGCGTCTCCTCCTGAAGGTGCCGGGCCACGAAGCCCTCGATGTGACGCCGGACGAGCGTGGCGGCCTCGTCGGCCTTCCCCGACCGGACACACTCGAGTACGGCCGCGTGCTCGCGGGACTCCTCCTGCCACGACGGTGACCGGGCCCAGGAGGACGCGGAGACCAGCGCCGTCTGATCGCGGAGCCCGTCGAGCGTGCGAAGCAGCAGCGGGTTGCCGCACCCGGCGTAGAGACCGCGGTGGAAGTCCCTGTTGGCGGTGGAACGGGTCGAGGCGTCCTCGGCCAGCGCCGCGCGCTCCAACGCCTGTGCCGCGTCGGAGAAGTCACTGCCCGCGACGACACTGCGCCGCACCGCCTCCGGCTCCAGCAGCAGCCGCATGTCATAGACGGCCATCGCGTCCTGCTCGCTCAACTCACGCACCGTGGTGCCGGCGAACGGCCGGATCACGACGAGCCCCGAGCCCTCCAGCGCCTTCAACGCCTCCCGCACGGGCGTCTTCGACACACCGAACTCCCCCGCCAGCACGTTCTCCACCAGCGCGGTGCCCGGCTTGAACTCCCCATTCAGGATCGCCGCCTTGATGGCCTCGAGTACGTGCGCGGTCCGCGACGGCAGGGTGGCCGGACTGAAAGCAGGCAAGGTCGCGCCCCCAAATGGAATCTCATATGTCATATACGACTGGACCGTAACTGCCGCGGCGGCCAAGGGCAATGGGTCTGCCACCAGCTTCCCCAAATCCCCCTCGACCCCCGTGCCACCATCACCCGCGGCTACGCCATCCGGCTGAGGCCCATCGTCCAGTTGGTACGCCAGGCGACTCCGCCGCCGCAGGAGAACACTTGCCCCCAACGGGCCGTGTCAGAGCCGGAGTTGGCCCAGTCGGCCGACACAGCAGAACCCACGCTCAGCCCCTTTGTGAAACATCGCCCCATTCACGGGAGCCGTACTCCGCCAGAGTGGGCTCAAACGCGCATACACTTAAATCAGACAATGTAATACTCAATTAGCTTAACTTTCTCGAATGCCCAATACAGTGCGATCTCATAGTCGAGTAGAAGCACGCCCGCGGCCGAGGGCCGGTCGAGCGGCCAGGACGCTGTCCGCGATGACGCTGGCGGGAGCGGCCGTGCTGCCGCAGGCGGCCTCCGCCTCCGAGCCGCCCGCTCCCCAGCCGTCCCACCCGTCCGCAGGCTCCTCGGCGCAGCGGGTGCCGGAGTTGCGCGCGGCGGGCCCGTTGCAGTTGGAGAAGACGGTCTCCCCCGATCCTCTGACGGTGGGTGACACCGCCGTCTACACCCTGGTGGTGACCAACACCGGTGACCAGACGGCGCATGACGTGACGGTCTCGGACACCCTGGACGCCCACCTCGCCCTGGAGGGGTCGGCCCCCGAGGGCTGCACCGTCGCCGGATCGGCCGTGACCTGCGGCGGCAGCGGTACCGACCTGGCGCCCGGCGCCTCGGCGACCTACCGGATCCCGGTGCGGGTCCTGGCGGACACCACGGACGGCACGAACATCGTCAACGAGGCCACCGCCACCAGCAGCGACGCGCAGAGCGCTCAGGCCCGCACCATCACGATCGCCCAGACCCTCAGCAACGTCGTGCTGAAGAAGTCCGGGCCGGCCAGTGTGAACCCGGACGGCACGTACACCTACACCTTCACGGTCACCAACGAGGGCCCCTCCGACGCCGAAGAGGTCACCGTCGAGGACAACACGGACTCCCTCGACCTCGACATCGAGGACCTGCCCGCCGAATGCCCCGCCAGCGGCACCACGATCACCTGCCCCCTGCACACCCTGAAGCCAGGCGAGACACACACCTTCGACGTGACGGTCCACGCACACGATGACGTGCCCGGTGGGACAGCCATCGAGAACTGCGCCGACGTGTACACCGGCAGCCGCGAGACCCAGACCGCGGACAACCACTCCTGCGTCACGACGTCGGTCACCCCGGAGACAAAGGACCCCACACCTCCCGACCCGGACACGCCGACACCGACCGACTCGCCCACGCCCACGGACTCGTCCACACCGGCACCCACCGACTCCCCCACGCCCACCCCCACCGACTCGGCCATGCCGACACCTGCGCCCACCGACTCGCCAACTCCCAGCATCACTGGCAACCCGACCCCGTCGGGCTCGTCCACCCCTGTCCCGTCACACGGCGAGGAACTGGCAGGCACCGGCGCCCGCGAAATCGGCCTCCTCGGTGTCGCAGCCCTGGTGCTGGCAGCGGCAGGCGCCTGGCTTCTCCGGCTCGGCAAGGCCACCAGCCGGAGGCGCTGAGCACCGCGTCGAGCCACGTGCTCCACAGGAAACGGGCCCCGGGCGCGGCTCCCACGCTCAACCGTGCAGCGACCGGTACGCCGCGAGCGCCCCTGGGTGCAGAGCGATGCCTCCGGTGCCGATCAGGCTGCGGACGTCGAGGAACTGGGTGCCCACGGCGTTGCCGGGCACGAGGGACGTGGCGCGCCGGACCAGCAGGCGAGTGAGCGCGTCTGCCACGTCCCGGTCGAGGTCGGGGCGGCACACCAGGAGGTTGGACACACCGATGGTGGCGACCCCGCCCGCCGCCCGGTACGCGTCCTGCGGCAGCGCCACCTGTTCAAGGCCCGAGGCCGCCCGTGCGTCCCGGCCGCCGAGCCGGGGCAGCAGTTCGGCCAGCGGCAGGAAGCCCAGGCCGGGCCGCTCGTCGAGGTCCTTGAGCGCGGGCAGGGGCACGCCACCTGCCACGAGCAGCCCGTCCACGGAACCGGCGGCCATGGCGCTCGCCGCGTCGTTCAGCGGCAGATGGCGTACGCGAACGTCCGTTCCGGCCGACAGGCCCGCGGCGCGCAGCAGCCGTTCCCCGAACACGGCCGCGCCCGAGCCCGGGGCGCCCAGCGAGACGACGTGTCCGCGCAGGTCGGCCACGGTCCGCACGCCCGCGTCGGCGCGTACGGCGAACTGGAGGTACGTCTCGTAGACCCGGCCGATCGCGCGCAGCGGCACGGGATGCGGGAACACGTCGGTGCCCGCGGCGTCCCGTGCGGTGGCGGTGAGGACGAGGGCGAGATCGGCCCGGCCGTCGCGCAGCCGCTCGATGTTGTCGACGCTGCCCGCGGTGGTGCGGACGCGGCATTGCAAGCCGGGGTGTGCCGCCGTGAGTTCATCGGCCAGGAGGTGTCCGAAGGCCTCGTAGAACGCGGTCGGTTCCCCGGTCGCCAGGTGCAGCACTCCGCTGGGACCGTGGCCGATTCCGGAGACGTCGCCGGCGAGCGCGCCGCCGAGGGCGACGGCGCCCGCGGTGCCGAGCGTGGCGCGAAGGACCGTACGCCTGTTCGTCAGGACCGTACGCCGATTCTTCATGGGGACACCTCTCGGCCGGCCTCAGCGGCCTCTTCGGCTGCGCGTGGCACGACCGCTCGTGCGCGCAGCCCGCGAGGCCGCGCCGAGCCGAGTTCCAGGCGTCCGCCGCGGCCCGCGAGGAGTTGTTCCGCGATGGCGAGGCCGAGTCCCGAGCCCGTCGTGCCGGACTGCTTGCCCGAACGCCAGAACCGTTCCGTGGCGCGGGTGAGTTCATCGACGTCCAGGCCGGGTCCGTTGTCCGTCACCGTGAGGACCGCGTGTGCTCCCTCCACCGTGCAGCGCAGCGTGATCTCGGCGTCCTCGCCCGCGTACTTGATGGCGTTGTCGATGAGGATGTCGGTGATCTGGGCGAGCTCGTGTTCCGTGCAGGCGACGAGGACGGGGGCGGCGGGATGCGTGGTGAGGTGTGCTCCGCGGCGGCGGGCGACCGGTTCCCACCGCCGGTGCTGCTCGGCCGCGACCGCCGCCGCGTCGCAGGGGGCGTACGGCCCGTCGCTCACGGTCAGTTCACCGGCCCGGTGTTCCGCCGTGGCGAGCGCCAGCATGTCGTCGAGCAGGGTCTCCAGGCGGTCGAGTTCGGTGGTGACTCCGGTGTACGTGCGGTCCGCCGCGGCGGGCAGGTGGGTGTGCAGCGCGTCCACGCGGAGCCTGAGCGCGGCCATAGGGTTGCGCATCTGGTGGGAGGTGTCGGCGACGAGCCGGCGCTGTTGCTCCAGGGCGGAGGTGACGGTGCTCGCCATCCGGTTGAACCCGGTGGCCAGTTGGCGCAGTTCGGGCGGCCCGGAGGCGTGCGTGTGTTCCGGAGGAAGCCCAGCTGCGAGCTGGCCGACGGCGCGGTCGAGGCGGCGCAGCGGTCTGACCACCCAGCGGGTCACCGCGCGGGCGAGGGCCGTGCAGGCAAGGGCGACCACGGCCGCCGCCGCGAGGACGGCCGCCCACCGCCGGGCGATGTCACCGGCCGCGGCCCGTACGGAGGCCCGCAGGACGACGGCGCCGGACACCTGGGTGCCGGTGCCCGCGGGCTCGGCGAACATCCTGTGCCCTCCCGACCAGGGCGTCAGCGAGGCCGTGGGGTGCGCGGTCTGGTTGCGCAGGGCCGCGTCGATGAGGCGTGACACGGCCGGGTCGGCGGCCCGCATCCCGCCGGTCTCCACCACGGGCTTGTGGCGCGCGTCGGTGACCACGAGTGCCTCCCCGTAAAGCCGGGTGTAACGCCGTGCCTCGGCGACGACCGCGGCGGTGTCCCCGGTGGTCGCCGCCTGGTCCATCAGCGAGGCGAAGCGGTCGAGGTCGGAGCTACGGGCGAGCACCAGCTGCTGCGTGCGGTCGGATGCGGTGGACACCAGCAGCGGAACGGCGAACGCGGCCACAGCGAGCACCACGAACGCGAGGAGTGCCGCCTGGACCCGGTTGCGCACGTGCCCGCTCCCTCAGTCCGTGGGGCCGGAGGCGGCGTTGTCACCGAAGTCCGTGGGGCCGGACGTGGCGTCGTCACCGAAGCGGTAGCCGAAGCCGCGGATCGTCGTGAGCAGCTCGGGGCGGGACAACTTGGCCCGCAGCTGGGTGAGGTGTACGTCGAGCGAGCGGGACACACCATGGTGGGCGTCTCCCCACACCTCGTCGAGGACCTGCTCGCGGCTCACGGCCGTTCCGGCACGCGCGGCGAGTACGGCGAGGATGTCGAACTCCTTGGTGGTCAGCTCGACGTCCGCCCCTCCTGCCCGGACCCGCCGCGCGTCGAGATCGACCTCGACGTCACCGGCTTGGATCCGGCTCACCTCCGGGGCGCTCTTCGCGGCGCTGCGCCGGGTGACGGCCTCAATGCGGGCGAGCAGTTCGGCGAGGCGCACGGGCTTGACCAGGTAGTCGTCGGCGCCGAGCCGCAGCCCACGCACCACCGAACGCTCGTCGCCGCGCGCGGTCAGCACCACCACCGACATGTCACTCACCGCACGCAGAGAACGCAGTACGTCGAGGCCGTCGACGTCGGGCAGGCCCAGATCGAGGAGGAGCAGGTCAGAGCTGCGGTGGTACGTCATGACATCTCGGCCGTGCGTGACCCGCCGGGTGACATGGCCGTGGTCGTACAGGACCTCGAGGAGCGCCGCGGCCACTCCGTCGTCGTCCTCCGCAAGCAGTATCTGCACTGTTTCCCGCCTCCCATCAGCGGTGTCTGTGCGGATACCGCCCACGTCCGAATGTAGACCACGTCCCTGAGCACACTCCGTGGCCGGTGTGCCGGAGCGGGTCGACGGGGCCATCGGCCGGGCCGGAATGTTAAGGGACGGTTAGGTCCGTGTGCGGGGCCGTCGCGGGGCCGCACGGTCCGGGGTCAGGCTGCTGCCGTCGAAGACGACAGAGTCGGCCCCTAAGGACACAGCACATGATCATCGACTGCCACGGCCACTACACGACCGCACCGTCGGCGCTCGAATCCTGGCGCAAGCGGCAGATCGCCTCACTCACCGACGGCACGCACTCCCCCGCGCGGGCCGAGCTGCGGATCAGCGACGACGAGCTGCGCGAGAGCATCGAACCGAACCAGCTGCGCCTCATGGACGAACGTGGCATCGACCTGACCGTCTTCTCGCCGCGCGCCTCGTTCATGGCACACCACATCGGCGACTTCGACACTTCGGCGGCCTGGGCGTCGATCTGCAACGACCTGTGCCACCGCGTCGCACAGCTCTACCCCGAGCGCTTCGCCCCCGCCGCGATGCTCCCCCAGTCCCCCGGCGTCGACCCGGCCACCTGCATCCCCGAACTCACCCGCTGCGTCGAGGAGTTGGGCGCGGTCGCCCTCAACCTCAACCCCGACCCGTCGGGCGGACACTGGACTGCGCCGCCGCTCACCGACCGCTCCTGGTACCCCGTCTACGAGAAGATGGTCGAGTACGACATCCCGGCGATGGTCCATGTCAGTACGAGCGTCAACCCGGCCTTCCACACCACGGGCGCGCACTACCTCAACGCCGACACGACAGCGTTCATGCAGCTCGTGCAGGGGGACCTGTTCGCCGACTTCCCGACCTTGCGCCTGGTCATCCCGCACGGCGGCGGCGCCGTCCCGTACCACTGGGGCCGGTTCCGCGGCCTTGCGATGGCGCTCGGCAAGCCGCCGCTGGAGGAGCACGTCCTCGGCAACGTCTTCTTCGACACCTGCGTCTACCACCAGCCGGGCTCGGACCTCCTCTTCGACGTCATTCCGTCCAGGAACATCCTCTTCGCCTCCGAGATGATCGGCGCCGTCCGCGACATCGACCCGTGCACCGGTCACCACTTCGACGACACACGTCGGTACACCGAGGCGGCCGGGCTGCCCACGGACGACCTCGCGGCCGTCCAGGAGCACAACGCCCGCGCCGTGTATCCCCGGCTCGACGCACTGCTGAAGCGCCAGGGCCGCTGAGCGGCACGCACCCCAGCACACCCCCGGACCCGACACACCACCGCGTATGGAGAGCAGAGCAGTGCACACCCTTGCCCCCAAGACCCCCGGATGGCTCGACTGGTACGAAGGACCGTCCGAGCCGACGTTGCGGCTGCCGGCCGGAGCCGTCGACACCCACTGTCACGTTTTCGGCCCGCAGGCCGAGTTCCCCTTCGCGCCGCAGCGCAAGTACACACCCTGCGACGGCGGCAAGGACCAACTGTTCGCTCTCCGCGACCACTTGGGCCTCGCCCGCAATGTGATCGTGCAGGCCACCTGCCACGGCGCGGACAACTCCGCCATGGTCGACGCCGTCCGTTCCGCGGGCGGCAGGGCGCGGGGCATCGCCACCGTCCGCCCGGACATCACCGAGGCCGAGCTGCGGGAGCTGGACGCGGCGGGCGTGCGCGGGGTCCGCTTCAACTTCGTACGACGCCTGGTAGACGCCTCCCCCAAGGACGCGCTGCACACCATCGCGCGGAAGATCGCGCCGCTCGGCTGGCACATCGTCCTGTACTTCGAGAGCGCCGACCTGCCCGAACTGGAGGATTTCTTCGCCTCGTTGCCCGCTCCGCTGGTCATCGACCACATGGGGCGACCGGACGTGAGCCGGCCCGTGGACGGCCCCGAGTTCACCCGCTTCCTGCGCTTCGTGGAGCACAACGACGTCTGGGTGAAGGTGACATGCCCCGAGCGCCTCAGCGTCACCGGGCCCGCCGCACTCGACGGCGAACAGCGCGCCTACACCGACGTCGTCCCCTTCGGCCGCCGCGTCGTCGAGGAGTTCCCCGACCGGGTGCTGTGGGGCACCGACTGGCCCCACCCCAACCTCACCGACCACATGCCCGACGACGGCCTCCTGGTCGACCACGTACGGCACATCGCCGTCACGGACGAGCAGCGGCACAAGCTCCTCGTCGCCAACCCGATGCGCCTGTACTGGCCCGGCGAGGACGTCTGACCTCGAATCCCCCCTCCCCCAAACCCACCTGACAAAGGCGTCACATGTCCCCACCCACCCAGACCCACCGGCCCAGCCACTCCAACGCGCTGAACAGGCTCAACCGGCTCCCCATATCCCGCTTCCACAAGCTCACCCTGCTCGCCGTCGCCTTCGCGTACTTCTTCGAGTTCGCGGACATCAACAGCTTCGCCACCACGGCACCGAAACTCGTCGACCTGTGGGGCATCACGGTCGACCAGGTCGCGTACGTGACCTCGCTGTCCTTCGTCGGCATGTTCATCGGTTCGATCGTCGGCGGCGCCATCGCCGACCGCTGGGGACGCAAACGGGCACTGCTCCAGACGACGTTCTTCTTCGCCGTCTTCTCGTTCGCCTCGGTGTTCTCCTGGGACCTGGTGTCCCTCGGTGTCTTCCGCGTGCTGACCTCGGCGGGCCTGTCCGCGATGACCGTCGTGGCCGTCGTCTACGTCAGCGAGATGTATCCGGCCGCGGTCCGCGGCAAGTACCAGGCGTACGCCGTCGTCATCGGTATCTGCGGCACCCCGGTCACCAACCTCATCGCCAGCCTCGTCGTCCCGCTCAGCGACTGGTCGTGGCGGCTGGTCTATCTGTGGGGTTCGCTGGGCATCCTGCTCGTCCTGTTCACCCGGCACCTCAAGGAGTCGCCGCGCTGGCACGAGAGCAGGGGCGACCACGCCGCGGCCGACGCGGTGCTCCGGGAGATCGAGGCGCACGTCGCCGCGGAGAAGGGACCACTCCCCGAGCCCGCGCCGCCGGTCGACGAAGTCCCGGCCCAGAAGGCCCCGTTGAAGCTGCTGCTGCAAAAGAAGTACCTGCTTCCGACGCTCCTCCTCACGGTCCTGTGGGTGACGCAGACCATCGGCTTCTTCGGCTACTCGAGCTGGGCGCCGACCCTGCTGGCCAAGGAGGGACTCAGCGTCGAGAAGTCCGTCTTCTACGTGGCACTCACCACGGTCGGCGCACCGCTCGGCTCGTACCTGGCATCACTGGTCACGGACCGCTTCGAGCGCAAGTGGTCGCTGACGGTGTTCGGCACGGTCATCGCGATCTGCGGCCTGCTGTACGGGCTCACGTTCAGCCCGGTCTTCATCGTCGTGTTCGGCTTCCTGGTGAACTTCTTCGAGCGCGGCTACACCGCCCTGGCGTACGCCTACTCCCCCGAACTCTTCGACACCCGCGGCCGCTCCCTGGGCACGAGCGTCTCCTACGGCCTCGGCCGCCTGTCGAACGCCGCGGGCCCGCTGATCGTCGCGGCCCTGTACACCAACCACGGCTACCGCACGGTCTTCTACTTCATCGCCGGTACGTGGATGGTCGGCGCCGTCGTCCTGGCACTCTTCGGCCCCCGCACCCGCCGGGCCCGCCTCGCCGCGACCAAGGCACCCACGGAGGCTGCTGACGTGACACCGACCACCTAGCGAACGATCTCCGGCAGGGGCACCCCCAGATCGACCGCCCGCTCCCCCAGATCCCGCCAGACCTTCGGTGCCACCGGAATGTCGAAGACAAACAGGATGCGGTCGTCGCTCAGATACTTGATGGTGCATCCACAGCTGCGCGTGCCAGCACCGTCATTACGCGTCCTGGTTCACCTGCGTGAGGTGGGCGTCCATCGCGGCGCACATCTCCCCCAGCAACTCCCCGAACTGATCGAGGAGTTCGGGCGGGTAGCGGCCGATGATGGTGTCCATGGGTGCCGCCAGGGGACGGAAGAATTCGTCGGCGCGCTCCTGGATGTGCCGACTGCTGCGCAGGGTGACCACGCGGCGGTCGCTGTGCTCGCGGCTGCGGACGATGTGTCCTGCATCCTCGAGGCGGTTGAGGAGGGAGGTCGTCGCCCCGGACGAGAGCAGGATGCGTTTACTGAGGCGGGCCGGGGAGATCGGGGCGCCGCGCTCCTCGGCCGCGATGATCTCCAAGAGTGCGGCCGCGTCCGTGGAGTACAGGCCGAGGTGGGCGGCGAAGCTGCGGCTGAGTTCCGCGTAGTGGCCGCCGTAGACCCTCAGGGATTCCACCAGCGCCTCGCGCCGCGCCGCCACCTCGTCGAGCGCCGACTCCTCCATCACGAACGGGCCGTCCTTCCCTGCGTCTGCGTCACCATCGCCGGACCTGCACTCACAGATCGCCTCGGACAATTTACCCATACCCCATGGTGTGGCGCTGATCGCCGTGGACACGACGATCGTCTTCGGTGCCACCAGCGTGCTCGCCGGTCTTGCGCCGACCGGGAGCGAGACGGCCGAGACCGACACGGAACCGGCCCTGCCTTGACCGACGATCCGTACGCTCGCCGACCCACCACCCCGTCAACCGAACAGCGCAGACCCGACCGACCCCCGGCATGTCCTCAACTGGAGCGGACACCCGTCAAGTTGGAACGGCCGCCCCCGATCATGGCGATCGGTGGCGGCCGTCGAGCGCGAGGACGGACGGCTCCCCCACCGCCTCCTCGCGCGGGTGCCCTCTGCGACAGCGGGGAGCGGGAGTCCCCCGCTCGTAGTCGCGCGGATGGGCGGGGATGCTGGATCCGCGCTGATTCGATATGGCGCGGCTCCAGCGGGCCCGGATGGACTGGCGTCGACATCGGGGACAGGGAGCCGACAGGCAACGAACGCGTGAGACGAGGGTACTGCTCGTGTCGCCCGCACAACCAGGGCTCGGATACGACGCATTCCGTTGGCATGCAACGGCCCGGACATGACACCGGGGCCGGCGGAGACGTTCTCCACCGGCCCCGGTTTGGCGCAGGGCGCGCCCGGCGTACCGACAATCACGCAGGGTGCAGCTCAGACAGGGTTCAGCTCAGAAGTAGTGCTTGCGCCCGCCGACCGCGCGCCCCGTCGAACCGGCGATCCACAGAACCGCGCCGACCACTACGAGCACACTGCCGACGATCGTGAGCAGCGAAATACCGACCAGCAGGCCGATGATGAGCAGGATGGCTCCGAGGACAATCATTTTCGGGCTCCGATCTCAAGGGCTCTTCGGTGCGTACGGGATCCTCGTCCCACAGGATCCGCCGCACCCGGTCCCTGCCCGTCCGTGTGTTCCGGGCCGGGGTGGCAATCCCAGCCGACCGCGCGTTCGGCCGCTGCTGGATTCCCTCGTGCCCGCTCCGAGTGCCCCGCCATCCGCCGTCCATGCGTCAACAAACCACGAGCCGAGGCCAGTTGTCGTGAATCGGGTGCCGATCCTGCCGCGACGGCGTTGCTGTCGGCGGCGCATCGGTCCGGCCCGACCGCCGCTCGGCCGGATGCGTCGATGCATCGCCTCCCGATCCGGGGGCATTCGGTGGGACATGGCCACTCGATGGGCACCACCACGCGGCCGCGGGCAAGCGCGCCGCGCGGCGAACAGCAACGCGGTCGCGGCAGGAGCCCGTGCGGGCTTCGTCGCTCGGGGAGTCCTCTACGTCCTGATCGGCGTCCTGGCCCTGCGGATCGCCTTCTCCGACGGCGGAGGCGATCAGGCGGACCGGGGCGGCGCGGTCACCGAGATCTCCCAAAAGCCCTTCGGTACCGCCCTGTTGTGGATCCTCGGCATCGCCCTGGCGGGGATGGCGCTGTGGCGGCTGTCCGAGGCGGCGTTCGGTCAGGCTGGACCTGACGGCCGTAAGGCGAGCAAGCGGGCGATGTCCGCGGCCCGTTGCGTGTTCTACGGATTCGTCTCGTATTCCGTGCTCAGCTACGCGGCCGGGAACGAGGGCAGCGGCAGTGGCAGCTCGGACAAGAACTCGCAGGATGTCACGGCCAAGGCCCTTGAGTGGCCCGGCGGCCGGTGGATCGTGGGGGTCGCCGGTGCCGCGCTGGTCGTGATCGGCCTGTCGCTCGCCGTCAGGGCCCTGCTGCGCAAGTTCCGCAAGCATCTGAAGATGTCCCAGATGTCGAGGCGGCCCCGGCAGGCGGTCGAGGCGGCCGGGGTCCTCGGTGGCACGGCACGCGGCGCGGTCTTCTGTGTCGCCGGTGCCTTCGCCATCACCGCGGCCGTCCGGCACGAGCCCGGCAAGGCCAAGGGCGTGGACGACACCCTGCGCGCCTTCACCGACACTCCCGCCGGACCCTGGCTGCTGGCATTGATCGCGCTCGGCCTCATGGCCTTCGGCGCGTTCTCCTGGGCGAACGCCCGGTGGCGCAAGGTCTGAACTCCGTGGAGGCGAACCGCACTTCACGTACGACTGCGCCAGCCGGAGTTGGGCCGCCCCCGAGCCGTTCCGCAAGGGCCGCCCAACCCGCTTCCCGCGGCGGACCGCCTCGTCCCCGCGACCGCTCAGACGGTGAACTCCCGGATCACGGTGTTCCTGAAGACCGCCTTGCCGTCGATCGTGAACAGCGCGAGCCGGGTGTCCGCGAGGTAGGGGAACGCCTCCATCGAGTGGGTGTGCCGGCCGTCGTCGAAGAACACCTCGACCGAGGTGCGGTCGACCAGGACGCGCAGCGTGACCTTGCGGGCCGATGCGTCGAAGGGGCTCTTGCTCTCCTGCCACTTGCCGGAGGTGTCGGGGTTGGCGGCGCCCCGGCGGTTCACGAAGGCGTAGTCCCCGTACACGCCCGCGTCGATGTGCCGGCTGCCGTCGGCGGACCTGCGCAACTGGACGCCCGCGCCGGTCATCTGGTCCCACGTGATCTCGGTGGACAGTTCGTACGCCGTACCCGTGTAGTCGAGGACCAGTTGGCCGTCGACGGTCACGTCGCCGAGGTCGACGGTCCGTGAGACATGCTGGTCCAGGGCCCGCACGGGGCGGGACGCCAGGTAGTGGGTGCCGGACGCGGCGCGTTGCAGGGTGATCTCGCGGACGATCGAGTCCGTGCCGTTGAAGCCGTCGGCGTCGATGGTCGGGGTGGTGTTGGGGTAGTCCCAGTTGTTGAGCCAGCCGATGGCGTAGCGGACGGCCGGGTCGACGGCGCCGTTCGCGGCGTGCTTCTCGAAGGTGACGGCGCCGTACCAGTCGAAGCCGTGGTCCAGCCACTGCGGGTCCGGCGCGTCGGGCGTGAACGTGGTGCCGTCGAACGCGCCCGTCCAGTACGCGTAGGTGTTGGGCAGGCCGGACGCCTTGCCGTTGGCGCTGACCCCGAGCACCCACTTCGCGGTGCCTGCGGCCGTGGTGATGCGGAACAGGTCGGGGCACTCCAGGACGCCGATGCCCTCCTTCACGAAGTCGCCGACGTGCTTCCAGTCCTTGAGGTTCGCGGAGTGGTAGAAGCCGACCTTGGCGCCCTCGGCGAGCACCATCACCCAGCGGTCGCGCTCCTCGTCCCGGATCACCTTGGGGTCGCGGAAGTCCTGCACGCCCGGGTTGGGGACGGCGGGATCGGTGCCGTGGTTCTTGAAGGTGCGGCCCTTGTCGGTGGAGTACCACAGGTACTGGGCCTGGCCGTTGGTGGTGGTCCCGTCCGGCTGCATGGTGGCAAGGACGACGACCGCGCCGGCGCCGAAGCCCGCGGTGTTGTCCGTGTCCACCACCGCGGAGCCGGACCAGACGTCGCCGTTGGAGGTGGTGTCCTTGGGGATCGCGATGCCCCGGTCCTTGAAGGAGACCAGGTCGGTGCTGGTGGCCAGGCGCCAGGCCGTGCCGGTGGTCGTGCCACCGGCCAGATAGTCGGCGTTGTAGAGGTAGTAGTAGTGGTACTCGCCGTCGATCCAGATCGGCTTCTGCGGGTCGTTCTTCCACTGGTCGGGGACCGTGAAGTGGTACTCGGCCCGGTAACTCGCGCTCCGCTTACCGGACTTGGCACTCAGGGCGGCCGCCGATCCCGCGGGTATCGCGGCCAGCGCCGCGCCCACGGCTCCGGCCCGGATCAGCGTCCTTCTGGTCATGTCTCGCATCGTCAATCGTCCCTTTCGTGACACTGGCGGCTCATGGCGGGACCACGCCGTGCGGCGCCGGTCCACGCTGGGTCAGGACTGTAGACCTAACTCGTTAAAGGTCAAGCTCGGCACAGGGGTTGACACCGGCGTAACAGGGTTCTCATCATCTGGTTCACGGAAAACAACTAACACGAGTTAGGCCCTCCGATGACCGACTCGCCCCACCCTCCCGACCGCACCTTCCCCCGTCGCACCCTGCTGCGCTACGGCAGCTACGGAGCCGGCGCCGCCGCGCTCGCCGGCACGGCCGCCAGCTGGGACCGGCTCACCGGCGCCGACATCCCCGGCCGGGACGGCGACTCGCTGGTCGTCGCCACGCTCGGCTCCACCTTCGACCCGGCGGCGCAGCGCGCCCTGCGCGAGGGCTTCCGGAAGCTGCACCCAGACATCAAGCTGCGCCTGCTGCCGATCCAGGCCACCGACTGGTCGGACTTCTTCGCCAAGATCCTCACCCAGATCGCCGCGGGCACCGAACCCGACCTCGTCTATGTCGCCACCGAGGGCGTGCAGCTCTTCGCCCAGCGGCTCGGCGTCCCGCTCGACGGCCTGGTGCGGCGCGACGCGGACGAGTTGCGCGAGTACTTCGCGGACGTCCACCCGTCCCTCGTCGAGTCGATGATGTACGAGGGGAGCCTTTATCAGCTCCCCTTCGAGTTCAACGCGGCCGACATGTATCTCAACAGCGAGGTCCTGAAGAAGGCGGGCGCCGAGCTGCCGCCGCCCGACTGGACCCGCGACGACTTCACGGCGCTGCTGCGGGACATGAAGCGCACCGGCGGCTCGCACTTCACGCCGTACTTCTGGACGAACCGGCTGTGGGGCGGAGTCGTCCCCTGGCTGTTCGCCAACGACACGAACATCCTCGCCGAGTCCAAGGCGCCCGGCGGCGACTGGCTCTGGGAAGGCTTCTATCCGGCGGCCCAACGCCGGGGCCGCGGCGGCGGTTTCCGCTGGCGCACCCCGCAGGCCACCCATGAACGCGTGGAGGAGGTCTACGACCATCTGGCCTCGCTCATCCAGGACCGGCTCTGCTCACGCCCGGAGGGCGGCAACGGCGACAACCTGGTCGGTGTCTTCTCCACCGGCCGCGTCGGTGTCACCCCGGCGGGCGGCTTCTGGGCGGGCGGACTGCACGACGCGGGCATGCGGCGCACGGAGTACGACGTGCAGTACTTCCCCCGCTGGCGCACCCAGCGCCACCAGTTCGGCGCCGCCGGCTTCGCGCTCCTGCGCACGTCGAAGAAGCAGGACGCGGCCTGGGAGTTCATCAAGTACTCCGTGCGCAAGGACGTCCTCGCCGAGCTCTTCGTGGCCAACCAGACGACCCCGGCCCGTCGTTCGATGGTCCAGGCGGCCCGCTACGCGAAGACGGGGCCGACGAACTGGCAGGTCTTCTACGACACCCTCGACAAGTTCCCCACCACAGGGCCGATCCCGGCACCTCCCCAGGTCGCCGAGGTCGAGCAGCTCCTCCTCAAGCACACCGGCACCGCGCTCGCCGATCCGCGCGGGGTGCGTCCCGCACTGCGGCGGCTGCAGGGCGATCTGGAGAAGGCCATGGAGCGTGACGCATGACAACCACCCAGCACAGGGCAGAGGTCAGGGCCGCCGTCGGGAAGCCGGAGCCCCGGCCCACCGCCCGGGAGCGTGGAACACGCCTCCTGGCCGCGCTCTTCCTCGCGCCGACCGTCATCGGCGTCCTCGTCTTCACCGTCGTGCCGATCGTCGGGTCCGTCGTCCTGAGCTTCTTCCACTGGAACGTCATCGACCCGCCGACGTTCGCCGGGACCGACAACTACCGCGAGGCCTTCACGGACGACACGGTTCGCGTCTCCTTCGCCAACACCCTCCTCTTCATGTTCTTCGCGGTCGCCCTGCAGATGCTGCTCGCGCTCGTCCTCGCGCTGACGCTCAACAACCGGCTGCCCGGCTGGCTGCGTTCGACGTTCCGCTCGGCGTTCTTCTTCCCGCTCGTGCTGTCCGCGGCATCCATCTCGGTGGTCATGAAGTACCTCTTCAACCAGGAGTTCGGGGTGATCAACTGGCTGCTGGGCCATGTCGGCATCGACCCGATCCCCTGGCTGACCTCCGAGAACTCCGCGATGGCGGCGGTCGTCCTGGTCTACGTCTGGCAGCAGTTCGGCTTCTCCTTCCTCCTGTTCATCGGGGGACTCAACAACATCCCCAAGGAGATCCACGAGGCCGCGTCGCTGGACGGGGCCACCGGCATCCGCAAGCACCTCGCCGTCACCCTGCCGCTGCTCTCGCCCACCCTCCTCGTCGCTTCGGTGGTGGGCATCATCAACGCCCTTCAGGTCTTCGAGCAGCCGTACGTCCTGACCGACGGCGGGCCCGGCGACTCCACCCGCACCGTCGTGATGGTCATCTACCAGAGCGCCTTCGAGCAGCTGCGGTTCGGCGAGGCCTCGGCGGTCGGCGTGCTGCTCTTCGCCTTGATCCTCGCGGTCACGGCACTCCAGTTCCGGCTCAGCCGGCGATTCGTCCACTACCAGTGAGCCCGGTGATCCCTGTGAACCGTATGAAGTACGGACTGTCCTCCTGGGCGCGGATCACCGGTCTGACCGTGGTCGCGCTGCTCACCCTCGGCCCGGTGATCTGGACCGTGTCCACCTCGCTGCGGACCCCCGCCGAGTCCTTCGACCTGCCGCCGCAGCTCATTCCGTCGGCGCCGACGACCGAGGCGTACCGTCAGGTCTTCGCGGAGATCGACGTATGGCTGTACGCGCTCAACTCGACCCTGGTGACCGCGCTGATCGCGGTGGGCCAGATGATCACCGCGGGGCTCGCCGGCTACGCGTTCGCGCGCCTCGAATTCCGGTTCAAGAAGCCGCTGTTCGGGCTCGTCCTCGCGACGATGATGGTGCCCTTGCAGGTGACGATCGTCCCGGTGTTCCTGGTCCTGAAGTCGATGGGCCTGACCGACACACTGCTCGGACTGATCATCCCCGCCTGGCCCACCGCGTTCGGGACGTTCCTGATGCGGCAGTACTTCCTCGGCATGCCCAAGGATCTCGGCGAGGCGGCGATGATCGACGGCGCGGGGCCCTGGCGGATCTTCCGCTCGGTGTACGCGCCACTGGCCGCGCCGGGCCTCGCCATCGTGGGGGTCCTCGCCTTCAACTACCACTGGAACGAGTTCTTCCGCCCGCTGATCCTGGAGACGTCGACCGAGAACTTCACGCTGCCGCTCGGCCTGGTCTCGCTCCAGGGCAACCTCGGCACCGGATCCGTGTCCGTGGTCCTCGCGGGCGTCGCGCTCTCCATGATCCCCGCCATCGCCGTCTTCGCCGTCGGCCAGCGCCCGCTGCGCGAGGGCATCACATCCGCTGGAGTGAACCGTTGAGCACGCCCCGCCTCAAGACCGACGACGTCCACGCCCCGCGCTTCCGGGTCAGACCACCCGCCAACTGGATCAACGACCCCAACGGTCCTTTCCGTTGGCGAGGCCGATACCACCTCTTCTACCAGCACAACCCCGACGCTCCCGTGCACACGAACATGCACTGGGGCCACGTCTCCAGCGCCGACCTCGCACACTGGGAGCATCACCCCATCGCGCTCACCCCGACACCGGGCGGCCCGGACGAGGGCGGCTGCTGGTCGGGCTGTGTGGTGGCCGACGCGGGCGTCCCCACCGCCGTCTACACCGGCATCGACCACGCACACACCGGGATCGGCACCATCTGCCTGGCCCAGGCGTCCCCCGAATCCCCGGAGTTGACGACCTGGCACACGCTGCCCGAGCCGGTCGTCTCCGGACCGCCACCGGGCCTCGACGTGACGATGTTCCGCGACCCGTTCGTCTTCCGGCACGGCGGGCGCCGCTGGGCCCTGGTCGGCGCGGGTCACGCCGACGGCACACCATCGGTCCTCCTGTACGACTGCGACGACCTCACGTCCTGGCGCTTCGCCGGAGTGCTGGTGGACGGGCACGATCCGGTGGCGCAGAAGGCGTTCGGCACCGGCGCGGTGGGCTGGGAGTGCCCTCAGCTGTTCGAGGGGGACGGCGGCGACTGGACGCTGGCGGTGTCGCTGTGGGACGGCTCTCCGGTGTCGACCGGATACCTGACAGGCCGTCTCATCACGTCGAGCAACGGCGACTTGACCGGTTTCACGCCTCACGTCGGCGGTCCGCTCGATCTGGGCAGGGACTGCTACGCACCGGCCGTGCTGCACGACTCCGCAGCGGGCCGGAATCTGCTGTGGGGCTGGTCCTGGGAGGCGCGGGGGCAGCGGGAGGTCGACGATGCCGGCTGGTCCGGCGTTCTGACGGCGCCGCGGGTCGTCAGAACGCACCCCGACGGCACGGTACGCGTCAGCCCGGCACCGGAGCTCCAACTCCTGCGCGCGCAGACGCCGTTCGTGACGGAGCAGGCCAGCCGGGCGCCACTCCCCCTCGCGTACGACATCGAGGTCACCGCCGTCGCACCCACCACGGTCACCCTTCTGCGGGCCGCGTCGGGCGCGGAGCTGACGCTGTCGCTCGCCCCGGCGGCGGGCACGGCGACGCTGGACCGCGCCGGATGGCCCCGCGAACGGCCCGGCGGCGCGGCACCGATCACGCTGAAGTCAACTCCCGCCCCAACCAACGGGCTTGCCGTCCGCATCCTGGTCGACGGCTCCTTGCTCGAGCTCTTCGTGGCGGACCGCGCGGTGGCGACAGAACGTATCTACAGGCGCCCGGACGACGTCGCCGAGCTGACGGTCACCGGAGAAGGCGCGCGGGTCACCGGCTGGGAAGTGTCACCGCCGGGGCACGAGTGAGCCGACCTCGGCAGAGCGCGCCCCGCACACGGGCCGCACCCCGCACCCTCACGAACGAGGCGGCCCCACCGAGTCACGCACCACCACGGGACACTCCAGTCGCCGGACCTCCACGGCAGGTGGCGTGGCGTTCTCGATGGCGTCAAGAAGCAGCCCCGTCGCCACCTCCCCCATGGCACGGTGCGGCAACGCGACGGTGGTCAGCGGCGGGTCCAGGAACTCCGCCATGTGCTCCTGATCGTCGTAGCCGACCAGCGAGAGGTCACCGGGGACGTCGATGCCGAGCCGGGCCGCGGCGTGCAGGACGCCCGCCGCGACCCGGTCGTTGTAGCAGACGATGCCCGTGGGGCGCCGCTCGGCGGGCACACCGTCCAGCAGGCGCATCGCTCCCGCGTAGCCGGCGGAGATCTCGCCTCCGCCGCGCACGATCCGGTCCTCGCCCGCGCGCTCCCCCACCGTCCGCAGCGCGTCCCGGAAACCACGCAGGCGCTCCGCCGAGGCGATGTCGTCGAGCCCGCCGACCAGGGCGACTCTGCGATGCCCCGCGTCGAGGAGGAGCTTGGCCGCCGCCCGGCCGCCGGACCGCTCGGCGGGGATCACCGCGGCCAGCGAGCCGTCGCCGGGAAGGCAGTTGGCGAGCACCGCGAAGGTGCGCTTCAGGCCCGCGGGGACACGGGCGGAGCGCAGGGACATGGCGGCGTAGATGATGCCGTCCACCCGCCGGTCCAGGAGTTCGGCGACGGCCGCATCCTCCTTGGCGGGGTCGCCGGTGGAGTCGACGGTGAGCACCAGGTGTTCACGGTTCCAGGCGGTCTCCATCGCGCCGCGCAGCAGCGCCCCGGCGAACGGCGACGAGGCGATGTGGTCGGTGACCAGGCCGATCACGGCCGTCCGACGGCGGCGCAGACCGCGGGCGACGGCGTTGGGCCGGTAGCCGAGTTGCTCGGCGGCCTTGCGGATGCGCGCCTGGGTGGCGGGCGAGAGATTGCCTTCGGCCCGGCCGTTGAAGACGAAGGAGACGGCGGTGTGCGAGACACCGGCGAGACGCGCGACGTCCTTCGACGTCGGCCGCTCGGGCCTGCCCAGGCTGTCGGCGTTCTCGATGTTCCCCGCCCCCTTCGATGCCGCACGCGTGACCTGCCTTGATCCAGGTCACCCTAGCCGCGCCCCCTGCGTCCCGACACGGCCACATGCTCCAGCGATACTGGCGGTGCCGATCGTTGCCCGCAGCCACCCACCGATCCACCCACCAGGAGAAGACACGACGTGAGCCGCCCCACCGCCCTCGATGTCGCCGAGCTCGCCGGGGTGTCACGCGCCGCCGTGTCGTTCGTCTTCAGCGGCCGCGCCGAAGGCAATCTCTCCGCCAAGACCCAGGCGCGGATCAGGAAGGCCGCCGATCAGCTCGGTTACCGCCCCGACGAGGTGGCGCGCTCGCTGCGCAGGCAGCGCAGCGCGGTGATCGGACTGCTCAGCGACGAGATCGCGACGAGCCCGTTCGCCGGCCGTCTGGTGCTGGGCGCGATGGAGGCGGCCCGTGAGCGCGGGCACCAGGTACTGCTCCTGGAGTCCCGCCTCGACCGGGCCGCCGAGGCCGAGGCGGTCGCCGAGCTGCGGGCCCGCCGGGTGGACGGGATCGTGTACGCGGCGATGTCCATGCGCCGCACCGCCGTACCCGACGGCATCGACCCGTCCCGGGCGGTGCTCGCCAACTGCCTTCCGCGCAAGCCCGGTTCGTACGCCTCGGTGGTGCCGGACGAGCGCAGGGGCGGCCGTTCCGCGGTGAACGTGCTCATCGAGGCGGGACACCGCGACATCGCGCTGCTCGGCGGCGCGACCGGTGACATCGCCGCGTCGGACCGGGCGCGCGGCTTCCGCGACGGGCTGCGGGCCGCCGGGATCACCGCCCGCGAGGAGTGGGTGCTCCGCGCGGGCTGGCAGATCGACGAGGGGTACGCGGCGGCGCTGCGGGTGCTCGACCGTCCCGCCCGGCCGACGGGCCTGGTCTGCGCGAACGACCGGATGGCCACGGGCGCGCTGCTCGCCGCGGCCCGCCTGGGCATCGACGTACCCACCGAACTGTCGGTGGTCGGCTACGACGACCAGGACCAGATGGCCGGCCACCTGGTCCCCGCCCTGACGACCATCGCGCTCCCGCACCACGAGATGGGCGCGACCGCGGTCCGCATGCTGCTCGACGCCTCCGAAGCGGACGAGCCAGTGGACCGGGAGACCGCGCGCCGCCTGACGTGCCCTGTGGTCACCCGGGACTCGGTTTGCCCGCCGGCGGCCCGCTGAGACTCAGCAGTGCGCTCCGGTGCCAGTCAGCATCTCTCTCGCGCTCGGCGGCTCGGCCCCCGCCCGTGAGCAGGTGATCGCCGCCGCGCGGGCGGCGAAGGCGAGCACCTCCCGCCAGGTGTGGCCCGGGGCCGAGGCGAGGGCCCGCGCCGAAAGGAGGTCCCGCTCGGACAGCGCGTACAGCAGCGCGGCGTTCACGGTGTCGCCCGCGCCGATCGTGTCCACGACGTCGACACGCTCGCCGGGCACGGAGAACTCCCGGCCGTCCCGGGTGAAGACCGTCAGGCCGTCGCCGCCACGGGTGATCACGACGGCGGCCGGACCCGCCGCGAGCCACCCCTCGACATCGGGCCCCAGCCAGTCCGCGTCCTCCTCGCTCAGCTTCAGCAGCGAGACGTACGGCAGCCAGCTCTTGAAACGGGCCCGGTAGGCGTCCGCGTCCGGGATGAGGCCCGCCCTGATGTTCGGGTCGAGCGCGATGAAGATCCCGCGCCCCGCCTCACGCCGCATCAGCTCCTCGTACGCGCTCGCCCCCGGTTCGAGGATGAGCGAGCACGTCCCGAGCGACAACGCCCGTGTGTCGGCGGCCAGTTCACCCGGCAGCTCGAAGAGCCGGTCCGCGCTGCCCTCGACGTAGAAGCTGAACGCGGCCGAGCCGCCCGCGTCGATCGAGGCGAGGGCGAGCGTGGTCGGCTCGGGGCCGCGCTGGATGAGTCCGGTGCCCACCCGCTCGGCGCGCAGCCGCTCGACGAGCGAGGCGCCGAACGCGTCCGTCGAAATCCGCGAGCAGAAGGAGACCCCCGCCCCGAGCCGCCCGAGCGCGATGGCCGTGTTGTACGGGCCACCACCGCGCGCGGGCAGCAGGGACGCGGTCACGTCACCATGGGCCTGCGGCACCAGGTCGATCAATGCCTCACCGGCGACGACGATCACAGGGGTGTTCCTTTCGCGAAACTGCTGGTGCTGAAACTGCTCGTGTTGAAGCTGCTTGGGCAGAGGGGGCCGGGCTCAGACCTTGGCCGGTTCGGGAGCCGGCTCCGTGGTGGCCATCGGCGCCACGGCCTCCGGCAACCCCTTCCCGTCGGTCCGCAGCGTGCGGACCGAGATCAGGGTGAACGCGGCGACGAAGCCCGACATGATCAGGTACGTGTGGGCGTAGCCGATGCTGTCGTAGCCGATGCCCGCGAGCGGGGAGATGACGGCCGCGCCGATCTGCGTCGCCAGCTGGAAGCCGACGAGGTAGATCGAGGACGAGAGCCGGGGCTCGAAGTGCCGGTTGATGTACTTGAAGATCGCGATCAGCATGATCGGCAGCTCGACCGCGTGCAGGAGCTTCACCGCGGAGATCGCGACCGGGTCGGTGACCAGGCCGGACAGGCAGATCCGGGTCGCCATGATGCAGCCGGAGACGAGCAGCGACCGCTTCGGCCCGAGCCGGTTGACCAGGAACGGCGCGAGCGCCATGCCGCCTGCCTCCAGGAAGACCTGGACGGAGTTGAGGTCGCTGTACATGCGGTTGCCGTCGGCGGTGGTGGAGAAGAGCGAGGCGAAGTACGAGGGGAACATCGCGTCGTACGTGTTGTACGTCGCCGTCACCGCGACCACGAAGAGCAGCAGCCCCCAGAACGCCGGGTACGCGAGGAGCGACTTCACGTCGGCGACCGAGACGGACGAGGCGGCATGGTCGACGGCGGCGGCCCGGCGGCCGTTCGTCACGCGGATCGCCACCAGGAGCACGAGGAAGACGGCGGCGGAGGCGGAGGCGGCCCAGAAATTCAGGTCGGGGTCGATGTTGAAGAGGCGCCCCGCGAAGAAGGTCGCCGCGGCCCAGCCGAGCGATCCGAACATCCTGGCCCGGCCGAACTCGAAGCCGTGGAAGCGTCCCAGCCGCTCGGCGTAGCTCTCCAGCGTGGCGACGGCGACCGCGAACGCCATGGCCAGATAGGCGGAGCCGACGAGCAGGCCGATCGCGAAATGGGTCTTCAGGAGCGGTCCGTAGACATAGATGTACATCGGGCCGACGAGCAGCATCAGCCCGCCGATCCAGTACAGGAGGTTCTTGCGCAGGCCGAGGCGGTCCTGGATGAAGCCGTAGACCGGCATGGTCACCAGGCAGCCGATGGCGTTGGCGCTGACCACCAGGGAGCTGCGGCCAGCGCTCAGGCCGATGTCCTGGGTGAGCCAGATGGAGAACAGTGACCAGGACAGCGACCAGGTCACGAAGAACATGAAAAGTGCCGCGCTGATCAGGGTGAAGTTCAGGCCGCGCCTGCTTCGCCCCGGGGCGGTCGCGGCGGGGCTCTGAGCGGCTCGGCTCTCGGTCGCCGGGCTCTGGGTGGTCATGGGCGCTCCCTCGCGCTGGGCACTGCGGTGTCCCGCGCAGCGCCGACTCATGATGCCGGAACAGACTGTTCCGGTCCTTTCCTTACACGTGCTAGGGCGGGTCAACTATCACGTGTTAGGTTCCGGTTGGCAAGAGGCCGATTTCAAGAAAGTGACATCACCATGACTGAGGCAGACGACCGGAACATCCCGAGTCACCATGTACGTCCTGCCGCCGGGCAGTGGTGCAACGACCCCAACGGGCCGCTCTTCCACGCCGGCCGCTACCACCTCTTCTTCCAGCACAACCCCGGCGCCCCGATCTGGGGCGACATCCACTGGGGCCATGCGTCGAGCCCCGACCTGGTCACCTGGACCGACCACGGCATCGCGCTCGCACCCACCCCCGGCGGCCGGGACGCACGCGGTGCCTGGTCCGGCTGCGCGGTCGTCGACGACGGGGTGCCCACCGCCGTCTACACGGGCATGGACCGCGACGACGGCATCGGCTCGGTGATGCTGGCCCGCGCCACGGACGACCTCATCACCGAGCTGAAGGCCGAGCCCGAGCCGGTCGTCGCGGGACCGCCGCCCGGCCTCGACCTCGTCGCCTTCCGCGACCCGTACCTCTTCTCGTACCAAGGGCAACGCTGGGCCCTGATCGGCGCGGGACACCGGGCGAGCGGGGCCGGGGACGTGCTGCTCTACCGCGTGGACTCGCTCACCGAGTGGACCTACGCCGGTTCGCTCGTCGACGCCGCCGACCCGGTGGCGGGCCGGATCGCCGGCCCCGCCACGGCATGGGAGTGCCCGGCACTGCTGCCGACGGGCGACGGCCGCTGGGTGCTGCTCCTCTCGCTGTGGATCGACGACATCACGTACTCGACGTCGTATCTCGTCGGCGACCTGCGGGCGGCGGGCGACGGCCTGCGCTTCGTGCCCGCGACCGGCGGAATGCTCGACCACGGCAGGGACTTCTACGCCCCCACCACCCTGGTCGAGGACGACCGCACCCTGCTGTGGGGCTGGAGCTGGGAGTCACGCACCGAGGAGGAGTCCGTGGCCGCGGGCTGGGCGGGCTGCCTCACGCACCCGCGCGAGATCGGCGTACACCCGGACGGCACCCTGCGGCACGCCCCCGCCCGCGAGTTGACCGCGCTGCGCGGAACGCCGCTGCCCGTCGGCGCGGAGCTTCCCGCGGCGTACGAGATCGAACTCGACGTACGGGTCGACCGGCCCGACAGCGAGATCGTCCTGAGCCTCGGCGCGGCGGTGTCCCTCCGGGTGAACCCGACCCGCGGGACGCTCGTCCTGGACCGCACCGGCACTCCCGCGACGGCGTCGCACCCGCTGCCCCGGACGTCCGAGGCGATCGCGACCGTACCCGGCGGCACACGGTCCCACCTGCGGGTCCTGGTGGACGGCCCGCTGATCGAGGCGTTCGTCGACGAGCGGGCGATGCTCACGGAGAAGGTGTATCCCGCTCCCACGGGGCGCTACGAGGTGACGGTGGTCCGGGGGTCGGCGGAGGTGGAGACGCGGGCCTGGGAGTTCAGCAGTCGGCACTGACGTGTCCCGCAGGACATGGCGTGGGCGGGAAGCTCAGCCATGAGGCGTGGGCCGGCGACTCATGCGGGGTCACACCGCAGAGTCCAGCCGTTCGCGCTGATGGGCCGTCAACTCCAGTGCCACGCCCGCGAATGCCTCGTCCAGCTGCTCGACCGAGCTGACGCCGACGATCGGCGTGGCGGCCGGATTCCCTCCGGTCAGCCACGCCAGCACCACCCGGTTACGGTTCGTCCCGATCTCGGCGGCGATCTCGTCGAGCACCGCGAGACGGCGGACGGTGCCGGGGTGGTCGTACTCCTGGGGCAGTGGCTTGTCGGGGCGGGTGTAGCCGCCGCTCAGCAGCGGTGTGTACGCCCATAGCGCCATGTCGGGGTGGTGCTCCAGGTAGTGGAGCACCTCGTCGCTGACCGCACCGAACCGGTGCGACACATTGGGCCGCGTCCCGGGCCGCGGCTGAAGGTACGAACGCTGTTGCTGCACCGCGGTGAAGCCGGCGCCGCCGTGGTCCCGCGCGATCCGCCGCGCCCGATCGACCTGCCACACAGGGTAGTTGGAGCAACCGAGGCGCCCGACCGTGCCCGCGGACACGAGGTCGCCGAAGGCGGCCACCGTCTCCTCCAGCGGTGTGGCCGGATCGGGCATGTGGGCCCAGTACAGCTCGACATGGTCCGTTCCCAGGCGCCGGAGACTGTCCTCGATCCCCCGCTTGATGGCACCGGCCGACAGGCCCTCCGCGGTCTCCGGGAAACGTCCGGCCTCGGTCGGTTCGCAGCCCACCTTGGTGCTGATCCTGACGCGGTCACGGACGCCCGGGCGACGTGCCAGCCAGCGCCCGATCATCTCCTCGCTCTTTCCGCCGAAGCCGCTCGGATCGGCCCAGAACGCGTAGCAGTTGGCGGTGTCGATCCACACGCCTCCGGCGTCCACGAAGCGGTCCAGTATCTCGAACGATCGGCGCTCGTCCTGAGCCGTGCCGAACAGCATGGCCCCAAGGGCCAGATTCTCCGTCATGCGCTTCACGCTAGGCGCGTTCGGTTCGGCGGTACGCTCCAATGTCGTGGCTGATTCCCGGACCAATTACGCGTGGGCGACGCTGCTGGATGTCGGTTCCCCGGAGGCCGGGCGGCGGCGCCGCCTGCACGACCGTCTGGCGCACGCGCTGCGCACAGCGATCCGGGACGGCCGACTGACGGAGGGCGCCGCCGTGCCACCGAGCCGGGCGCTCGCCGAGGAACTCGGCTTCTCCCGTTGGGTGGTGACGGAGGCTTACGGACAGCTCATCGCGGAGGGGTACCTGTCCGCCCGGGTGGGTTCCGCCACGCGCGTCTCGTGGTCGCCGGAGGCATCCGGACCGACACCGCCGCGTCCGCACGTCCGACGCTCACCTGCCCCGCCGCCCGTCCGGTACGACCTCGCGCCCGGCCTGCCCGACCTGCGGGCGTTTCCCCGCCGCCGCTGGGCGGAAGCCGTCCGGGCCGTCATCGGCTCGGCCGTCCACTACGACCTCGGCCTGCCCGACCCCGCCGGACACACCGTGCTGCGCACCACCGTCGCGCAGTACCTGCGACGCTCGCGCGGCGCGGACGCGCACGCCGGGTCCGTGACCGTGTGCGCGGGTGTCACCGACGGTCTGCTGCGTACGTGCCGGGCGCTGCGCGCCGAGGGGATCGGCGACGTGGCCGTGGAACACCCGGGCTGGGGGCGGCTGCACGACGCCGTGACCAGCGCAGGCCTCCGCGTGCACCCGGTGCCCGTGGACCACGACGGACTCGACGTCGACGACCTCGCGCGCACACCGGCCCGGGCCGTCATCGTCGGCGCGGCACACCAATTCCCCACCGGCACGGTGCTGTCGCCGGAACGCCGGGCGAGTCTGGTGCACTGGGCCCGCGAGGTCGACGGCTTCGTCATCGAGGACGACTACGACGCCGAGTTCCGCTACGACCGTCACCCGGTCGCCGTCATGCAGGGCATGGCTCCGGGCCGGGTCTTCCTCCTCGGCTCGGTCAGCAAGACGCTGTCGCCGGCCCTGGGCCTGGGCTGGCTGGTCTCCCCCGCCAAGATGGCCCCGGTGCTCCGGGCCGCGAACCCCGTCGCCGCCGCGCCACCGGTGCTCGACCAACTCGCGCTCGCCACCTTCATCGACCGCGGGTGGTACGACGCCCATCTGCGCGCGGCGCGGCGGCGGTTCCGCACGCGCCGCGACCTGCTGGTCCGCACACTCGGTGTCGAGGTGCCGGAGGGCCGGGTCGCCGGTACCGCCGCCGGGCTGCACATCCTGCTCCACCTTCCGGACGGCGCCGATCCCCGCGGCACGGTCCGGGCGGCGGCCGCCGCGGGCCTGCGCCTGGCGGACCTGGACGACTACCGCGCGCCTCGGCCGACGGAACCCGCGCTCGTCCTCGGCTACGGCAACATCAGCGACACCGAGATACCTCCGGCCATCGAGCTCCTGCGTGACGCGCTGCGCTCACCCGCGACCTCGCCACCACGACGTACAGCACACCCTCGTCACGCATGACGGTCGCTGACGCGGCGGTCGCGCGGACTACGCTCCGGGGATGCAGATCCCCAACACGCGCCTGGAGCGCGCCAGTCGACGACGCGCGACCGCTGACACCGTCCTGGACCGGCTCGGCCTGTTCGAGCGGTGGCGGCCGCTGGGGTCGCCCGTACTCGTCGGATCCGTCGCTCTCGACCTCGTGGTGGAACCCGACATCGACATGGAGATCTACTCCCCCGCACCGTCGGTCGCCGACGGGTTCGCCGCGCTCGTGCCCTGCGCGGAGCTGCCGGGCGTACGCAATCTGCGCTTCGCCAACGCCCTCGACCTCCCGGACCAGGGGCTGTACTGGCGCCTGGACTACGAGTTCACGCCCGGCGAGATCTGGCAGATCGACATGTGGTGGCTGCCCGACGACCACCCCGGCCCGCGCGCCGCGGACCTCGTCACCCCGGTACGCACCGCGTTGGACGCCTCGACGCGCGACACCATCCTGGCCATCAAGGAGGAAGCGGCGGCACGCGGCGAGGCGACGCAGGGTGTGTGGATCTACCAGGCGGCGCTTGACCACGGAATCCGCACCTACGACGAGTTCCGCGCCTGGCAGGCATCGACCCCGACGGACGGGCTGACGTCGTGGCGGCCGCGTCGCCCCGGCTCACCCGGGTGAGCTCGCCCCCGCCGTGGGACGTTCGCCGTCCGTCGCGGACGGGGCCTCGGAGGACGGGTACGGGGAGGACGGGGACGCAGTGGGCGGGGCCGAGGCGGACGGGGCCGAGGTCGACGGCGTGGCCGGGGTGGGGACCGCCGTTCTGGACGGCGCCGGCTGCGAAGGGCTGGGCGTCGAGCGGTGGTCGGGGGCGGTCGGGGACGAGGGTGCGGCGGGCGGTACGGGGGTGCGGTGCGGGTCCGAGTCCGGGGCCAGGGTGACGTAGCCGATGGCAACGGCCGCGGCAGTGGCGAGCCCGGCGACCGGGAGGGCGTAGCGCCGGCCGAGGTCGCGGAGCCGAGGCAGTCGGCGCAACTGCGGTCCGGGTGGCCGGGCCGGACGCAGCGCCCGTACGGTGACGCCGTCGGCGCGCACGGCGAGCGCCTCGCGCAGCCGTTGCTCCACCGGGCGTTCGGCGTCGTCGGCCGGACGGACAGGTGGTGTGCGGGGAGTCATATCCGGCCCTCCAGGATCTTTTCCAGTGCGTCCAGGGCGCGGCTGGCGTTCGACTTCACTGCGCCTTTGCTGATGCCGAGGGTGGTGGCTATCTCGGCCTCGCTGAGGTCGGCCCAGTAGCGCAGCACGAGGACTTCGCGGCGGCGCGGTGTGAGGCGGGACAGGGCGGCGAGCACTTCGCGGTGTGCCTCGTCGAGGACGACGGAGTCCTCCGCGGACGGGGCCTCGCCGGCCGGTGGCGGGGTCCACGCCCGGGCCGTGCGGCGGCGGCGCAGCACGGATCGTGCGGTGTTGACGACCGCGGTGCGCAGGTAGCCGAGGGCGTTGTCCACCTGCGTGATGTGTTCGCCGTGGCGGCGGTAGAGGGCGGTGAACGCGTCCTGCACGACGTCCTCGGCGGTGCCCAGGTCGTCCACGAGCAGCACCGCGAGCCGCACCATGCGCAGCCGGTGCGCGTGGTACAGCTCGCCGATCGTGGGCGGCCGGTCGAGGGTCGGGGGTGTGCCGCCGTGCGGGTGCGCGTACGGGGGTGTGGGGCGGCCCGGCGCATCGGTGGCCGGGCCGGGTGCCACGTCGATACCGGGTGCGCCTTCGAGAGCGGACCGGTCGCGTCGCAGCAGCCCACGCAGCACACCCCGCCAACGTGGGCGGACTCGGCCGTACGGGAGGGTGAACGGCCGTGCTGGCAAGGTGAGTTCGTGGGCTGCGGCGGTGTGCACAGGGTTCCTCGGGTGTGCTGGGTCAGCGGTGGGCGCGGCGGCGTACGGCGAAGAGGGTCCCCGCGCCACCGGCGACGAGTGCGACGGCCCCGGCGCCCAGGACGGCGTTGGTCGTGTTCGAGGACCCAGTATGTGCGAGCTCGTCCTCGGCGGGGGCGGGGGTGCCGGGCTTGGCGGGCGCGGGCGTGCCCGGCTCGGTGGGGGCGGCGCTCGGCGTCGCTGAAGAGGCCGCGTCTCCCTTGCCGTTGGGGGCGGCGGGCTCGACCGAGGGCGGGACGCTCGTGGCCGGCGTCGGGACACTGGTGGCGGGCGCGGAGGGCGCCGGGCTCGGCGTCGCGCTGGTGGCGGCGGAGGGACTGGCCGACTGCGGCACCGGTGTGGCGTGGGCGACGGGAATCGCGGCCAGAGCGGCCAACAGGCCGGTGGCCACGACGGCACTGCGCACAGGAACAAAGTGGTTCACGGTCGTACTCCACGGTCGGGGCGAGGATGCCGGACGGCACCCTTCACCCCCACACGACGCGCGAACCCACGGCAGGTTGCCGCGGTCACCGAAAAAGTTTCCAGACCTGCGCCAGACAGTACTGATCCACGCCTTCCAGGCCGGCCTCATGACCGCCCGCGGCGTACGCCAGGGCGCCGCCCTGTCCCTTGAACGCGGCGTAGAACGGTCCCGTCTCCGGGTTCAACGCCCACGACATCCGCACCCGGTACCACCCTGGGGCGACCGTCCCGATGTCCGTGGGGAACGTCTCGCCCAGCGTGTAGACGCACAACTCCCCTGCGGGAAAGAACACTTCGACTTCCTCGCTGTACGACCACGCTCCGCTGCCGGTCGGGGCTCCGTTGCCAGTCGGGGCTCCGCTGCCAGTCGGGGCTCCGCTGCCAGTCGGGGCTCCCGTCCACAGTTCCACGCGCACCCGGGCGTCGATCACGTTCGAGGGACAGTGCGCGTGGACCATCCCTTCGGCAGGGCGCAGCCAGCTCCCTGCCGGCGCATCCGGGTAGTGGATGTCGCTCTCTCGCGACCGTTCGACCAGGCCGAGCGTGCCGTTCTCGACGAGAACCTCGACACTCCCAGCGGCGAGCAACTGCCCCACACGAACCCCTCCCTGCCAGGTACGCACTCACTCCTGCAGCACCGTCGTCGGATGCTTCCACGTGCGCCAAGTCGGGCCGATCGCCATCACGCAATCACGTCCACGTCTTGCCGCAGCCGAGCGGTCGCGCGCTGACCGACGGCCCGGTTGACGGCCCAGACAAGCAACCCGCACACGGCAAGAGCCGCTCCCAGAATCGCGGAACCCGCCCACCCCGCGGCGGAGTACACCGCCGTGGTGGCGGTCGCTCCGAGCGCGGAGCCGAGGGAGTAGAAGAGCATGTAGCCGCCGATGACACTGCTCGTCCGGTGCGCGTACGCGGCGGTGAGCAGGTGCTGATTGCTGACGTGCACCGCCTGGACCGCGAAGTCGAGGACGATCACGCCGGCGACGACCAGCCAGAGCGACCAGGACGCCTGCCCGGATGCCCACCACGACACGGCGAGCAGCGCGAGCGCCCCTCCCGTGACGGGATTGGCGTGCCCCGCGTCGGCCCATTTCCCCGCGCGAGCGGCGCCAAGGGCACCGGCCAGTCCCGCGATTCCGAAGAGGCCGATCTGGGCCGGGCTCAAATGCCACGGCGCCGCTGCGAGCGGCAGCGCCAAGCCGCTCCACAGCGTGCCGAAGGAGGCGAACAGGAAGAACGCGAGCAGGCCGCGCGAGAGGAACAGCCGCTCACGGAAGAGGCGTACGAGCGACAGCAGTACACCGCCGTACGTCGCGTGAGCGGAACGGGGATCGGCCGGCAGCAGCCTCAGCACGAGGAGCGCGAGCACGACGAGGACCAGGGCCAGCGCCACGTAGACACTTCGCCACCCCCAGACCCCGGCGAGACCACCCGCGAGTACGCGAGCGCCGAGAATCCCGGTGATGACACCGGAGGTGACGATGCCGAGCGTGCGCCCGCGTTCGGCCGCGGGCGACAGGTCCGCGGCGAACGCGACGGTGGTCTGCACGACAACCGCGAACAACCCCGCGACGGCCAGCCCGGCGAGCAGGAACCAGAGCTGGTCAGCGACCGCGGCCAGCAGCATGCCGACCGCGGCGAGGAGAAGGTGGCCGGCGATGAGCTTGCGTCGGTCGAGCATGTCTCCCAGCGGTACGAGGAGGGCGAGGCCGGCCAGATAGCCGACCTGCCCCGCCGTCACGATCCACCCCAGGGCGGCTTCCGGCACGCCCAAGTCATGGCCGATCTGGGCCAGTACGGGCTGCGCCACATAGACCGTCGCCACCGCCACCGCACAGACCGTCGCCAGCAGCAGCCTCCGCCCGACCGTCAGAGCCATCGTCCCTGTCACCGTCCCCACCCCCGCCCACAAATCAGTAGCAGATCGCAACCGATTCGACGGTACGGCAGAATGGTTTTGATCCGCAACTCTTCAGGAGGAGTGATGACACGGACCACGGCCCGCACCGATGAGACGGTGCCGGACTGGACGGACCCCACCTGTCCGGTCGCGCGCACGCTCGACCTGGTGGGGGACCGTTGGAGTCTGCTGATCATTCGCGACGCGATGGACGGCGCGCGGGCGTTCACCGACTTCCAGCACCGCACGGGAATCGCGCGCAACATCCTCACCGACCGCCTTCGGCGCCTGGTCGAACGCGGCATCCTCGACCGGGAGACGGCCCCTTCAGGGCGCCGCCAGCACTACGCCCTCACGGACACGGGACGGGACCTCTTCACCGTCATCGTGGCCATGCGCCAGTGGGGCGAGCGGCACGCCTTCACCTCGGACGAACCCCGCTCGACCCTCGTGGACGGAACCGGCCTCCCCCTGCCGGAGCTGCGCCCCACCGACACCCACGGCGCCCCCGCCGACAGCCGCACGACCACAGTGGTGCGAGAGCCCTCCGGGCATTCGTCGGGGTAGGCCCCGAGGATCAGCCGGTCACGCCTTGACGCGATGCAACTGGATGTCTCGGTTGACAAAGAGGTGGACGAACCCGCAGTGCCAGCAGATCAGCCCCGTCGCGGTCTCGTCCGCCCACGCCAGTCCGAGGAACTCGCCGCCGGTGCTGTTGAGTTTCACACCCCGTTCGCGAAAGAGATCACCGTCGCACACCTGACAGGTGATCCACTTCTCCCCCAACCACGCCCGAACTGCCTTCGCCATAACCTCTCCCCGTTGCTCCACTACACATGTCCCGGAACTCACCCACTGGCTTCCGAGTTCCGTCGCCAGCGCTGAACCGCTCGCGGTTCTACACAAGATCATGACCATGATCGAACACGCCAAACCGGCACGTCCATACCCGCCGCGAGGTGGACTCGGTGTCGAGCATCATGAACGGGCGCCCGCCGAGCCCTGCCGCGGCAGGGTGCAGGAAGACGCCCCACTGCGTGGGTCAGTCGGTCGCCCGGTGGAGCGTCGTCCGGCCCAAGTGGGGCTCCGCGCGGGACGCGAGGACCTTGATGCGGACGCGGCTCGCGGTGACGGGGGCGTCGAGCGGCAGGATCCGCAGATGGCCGATGGTGGTACCGGTGGCGATCTGCCGCCAGGCCCCGCCGACCTCGGCCTCCACGGCGAATTTCTCCACCCGTTGCCCGTGCTCGATGTCCTCGCGGACCGCGACCCGGTCGAAGGTGGTCGTCCCGTCGGCGTTCTCGGCCACCGGCCGGCCGTACACCTTCCGTACCCGCTGCCCGAACGCCGTCAGCTCGGCGACATCCGCGGCATCGATCGTCCCCGCCTTCGAGGGCGGCACGTTGAGCAGCAGGGTCGCGTTGCGCCCGACGCTCTTCTCGTACAGGTCGAAGAGCTCGGCAGCGGTCTTCGACTTCTCGTCCGCGTGGTGGAACCAGCCCGGCCGATTGGAGACATCGGCCTCCGCGGGGAACCAGGACAGATGGGTCACGCCGGACTCGGTGAGTCGGGCCCGGGAACCGATGTCGGCGACGCTCGCGCCGTGCGGCAGCAGCCATTCGCCGTGGTACGTCCACGGGTCGGCGGTCGTCGGCACGACGCTCCACTCGGTCTCGCGGGCGACCCCGTCCTCGTTGCCGACCCACCGCACACCCGCCGGACCGCCGAAGACGACGGTGTCCGGCGACAACGCCTTGATCACCCGGAACCACTCCTCGAAGCGGTACTCCTGGGTGATCCCGGCGTCGGCCCACGGGTTGGCACCGTCCAGCCAGAACTCGTCCAACGGCCCGTATTCCGTGAACAGTTCGTAGACCAGGTTCAGGTAGTACGCGTCGTAGTCATTGACCTGCACGGTGAACGTGGGCAGCTTCCCCGACCGCACGGCGTCCGCCCGGTCGTCGCCCTCCACGAGCGTGGGGATGGTGTGCTCCTTGACCGCACTGCCGTTGCCGAACCGGCCGAGTCCGCCGGGCGCACGGTCACCGTCGTCGAGCGCGGTCTGCTCCACCGAGGTCAGCTTCCCGCCCTCGGCCTGCTTCTTCCGCAGCGACTCGATCCACTCGGCGTGCCAGGCATGCGGCAGCTCGCCGCCGTCCGAGGGCGAGAGATAGATCCCTACGCGCATGCCGTGGGCGCGTGCCGCGTCCACGTACGTGCGCACGACATTCGGCTGCCCGGGACTCTTGAGGATGGAATGAGGCGTGTACCGACTGGGGAACAGCGTGAACCCGTCGTGATGCTTGGCGGTGATCATCGCAAGCTCGGCGCCCATCGCCCGGTACGTGCGGATCCACTGGTCGGCATCGACAGCGGTCGGCGCGAACGTCGCCGCGTCCTCGGCGCCCGACCCCCACTCACGATCGGTGAACGTGTTCATCCCGAAGTGCGTGAACGCCGTGATCTCCCGCCGCTGCCACGCCAACTGCCCTTTCCTGGGTACGACGTTCGCGGCCTTGGCGACGATCTGCTCCGCGGTGTCCTCCCCGGTGACCGGGATGATCGAGGCGGGGCGGACACGGGCGCCGCTACCGGCCGACTCCCCCGCCGACGCGGCAGTGGCGGCGTACGCACCGGTGCCGCCGAGGGCGGCGATCGCGGGGGCGGCTCCCAGGACACCGAGGATCTGGCGACGAGACGTCATCAATCACTCCTACAGGCACATCGCTCGGATTTCTCTTCGCTGCGCTCCGGTGGATCATGACGCAGTAACGGATTTTCGGTAAGAGCTGTGACGGGAGTGATCCCGTGTACTCCACGGCGGGCCGACGATGCGGCCCCACAGGTGGGTCGGTACGACTTCGGTCACCAGGCCCCGCTCGGCCCTCAGCGCAGCAACACGAGGGTCGAGTCCCGGAACGGCACGAGGCGTCGCAGCGCGGGCGACGGCTCGATCCCCAACTCCCGCTGTAGGGCCCGGCAGCACCGTACGTACTGCCGGGCCGCCTCCCAGTCGTTGCCTGCCGCCAGGTGCGCCCGGATGACCGCCCGGTGCGAGCTCTCCCGGAGTGGCTCGGCGCGCACGGCCGCCAACCCGGCGTCCACCGCGGCGCCGTAGCGGCCGACGGCGACCAGCCGCCCGCTCATGGCCTCCAGGGCGTGCAGGCGCAGTTGGTGGAACTGCTCGCGCTCGACGAGTACCCACTCGTCGTACCAGTCGGGCAGGACGTCCAGTGACAGATCGGCCAGGGTCGCCGCGGTGAGGCAGTCCTCGCAGGGGTCGGGATCCTCGAGCAGACGGTGTGCCTGGCGACTCACGGCGCGGACGTCGACGGCCACGTCGTCGGCGAGGGACAGGTGCTGTGCCGAGGTCTCGATCAGCGGACCACAGCGCCGGTTGACCCGCCACAGGCAGGAGCGGAGGTTCGCCCCCGCGCGGTCCGGGCGCCCGCTGGGCCACAGGGCGTCGGCGACGCAGGCCCGGGACAGCGGTCGTTCCTGGAGGGCCAGCAGAGCGATGAGGCGCTGTGCGCCGGGGACCACGCTGGTTCTGCCGGCTCCGGTCGTCAGCCGGAAGCCGCTCAACAGGCCGAGGGCGAGCCCGGCCGGAAAACTCGTCTCCATCCGCCTCTCCCCACCTGCTTCGGGAGTTCACCGGTGACCGGTGGGCATGGACCAGGCCGTCAGTCTACGGGCGCCGCGGCCACCCGTCCGTCGCGAGAGCGACCTCATCCGTGCGCCCGTGCACGCTGTCGCCGACTGTCACTCCTGCTCCGCGGCGCCCCCTCCTGCGGTGTCCGCCGCCTCGTCGGCCAGCAGCTCCAGGAGCCAGACACGGACGGCCGCACACACGGCGTCGATGGTCGTCTCTACGGTGGTCAGCGACCGTTCGCCGTCCGCGACCCGGATGATCCTGACCCGCAAGCCTGTCGTTGGATCACCCCGTTCCACCCAGGCGCGCAGGACGGTCACGCCTTCCTGGTGTCCGCGAGTTCGCTCCATCCGTCAAGCCTGGCGGGCGGGCGTCTTTGCGGCGTCACCGCGGCCCGCCAGGGAGCAGTGGACAGGGCCGTCGCGCGCTCCGCGACGGCCCTGCGCGTCATCATCGTCCCGTGGAGTCGGTGACCGCCGTTCAGCCCGGGGCCGGTGTCGCGCGCCCGGCGTCCATGGACAGGTTCTCGGCGGATTGACGGGTCTCCTGCGGGTCCTCACCGGGTCGGGCCACCTGTCCGTTGTCGGCGAGCCGGACGAGTTCGGCGAGCCAGCCCGGAACCTCACCGCCGTCCGTGACGGGCCCGGCCGGACGCATCGATTCCGATACCGGGCTGGTGAAGTGGCCGTTCGTCATGGCCTGTTCGGCTCCCGCCGCGGGGGCGGGCCCGGCGTCGACGGCGCCCGAGGCGGCGATCTCGCGCGGCTCGGAGAGCTGCCGCTCCGGTGCGGCTCCTGGCGACGGTGCCGCGCCCGCGTCCTCGGCGATCGTGATGTGCACCTTCATGGCCGTTCTCCTCGCCTAGTTGAGAACCGCGTACCGGCCTTCGAAGTTCATCTGGGTACTGCCGATGTTCTTCACCGTCAGCCAGTACGTGACCGCCGTCGCCGAAGCCCGCTCGACTTCGGTCTCCCACTCGATCTGGGGCCTGCCCGTCTGCGGTGTCGTCGGCATGAAGTACCAGACGACGTGCCAGTCCTGCGGCCAGCCGAAGGTGAACCAGCGTCCGGTCTGCCCGGGGTTGAGGGTTCCGGTGAACTGTGTGCCTACTCGCATCGTCGTTTTCCTCTCACCATCCGAGAACCGCGAACCGGGCCTCGAAGTCGACCGGGTCGGCCACGAGGTTGGTCACGTCGATCCAATACGTCGCGTAGGTGTCGTTGGCACGCTCGACCCGGACCTTCCAGCCGATCTGCGGGGCGCCGGTGCGTGGGCTGGTCGGGACGACCGTCCACACCACATGCCAGTGCGCGGGCCAGTTGAAGGTGAACCAGCGGCCGGTGCGGTTCCCGGCGAGGGTGCCCCGGAACTGGACGCCGACCCAGCTGCTCGTCTGGAGTGCCGCCGGGATGAGCTGCCGCAGGTCGGGGCGCCTGCCGATGCGCTGGGTCGCCGGTCGTCCCGGCGCGTCCTGCTGCGGCGAGCCGGTGGAGCGCAGCAACTGCCGGGACCGCGAAGGCGACAGCGGGACACGGCCGTTGGCACGCAGGACGCCCTGGGTGCTCGCCAGCGCGCCCACGACGATCGGTGAGGCGCTCGACGTGCCGCTGAACCGGTCCGTGTACCAGAAGTCCGCGTTGGCGCCCGCCTGGAGATCGCCGTACCCGGCGGTGGTCACCTCGCGTCCCCAGCCCTGAGCGTCCACGCAGGCGCCGTAGTTGGAGAAGTCGAGGCGGGACCGGTCCGGGCCGTGCTGGGCGCCGTGGGTGCCGGGCGGCGGCGCCCCGGCGCCGACGATCACGGCGCCGGCGTCGAGGGCGGTGCGCCGGAAGGGATTGCGCCACCAGGCCGGGAAGCCCGCCCTCGGGGTGTCGTAGTCGACGTGGTCAAGGTTTTCCGCCCCGTTGCCCGCGGCCTCGACGACGGTGATGCCCCGGTTGACGGCGTAGCGGATGGCCAGATAGTCGTCCGGCCACCATTCGACGGCGATGAACCCGACCTGGCCGACGCCGGTCGCGTGCGGTCCGGGACGGTGGATCTCCAGCAGGATGATGTCGCCGGGGCCGAGTCGGTCGGCGGCGTTCCGGATCGCCGTGGCCGTGGGGATGGAGAACGCGGACGCGCTGGTGACGGCGTCCGGCGCTATCCCGGTGATCCCGATCGTGTTGACGTCGCCACCGATCTCGCCGAGGACCGCGGTGCCGTGATCGGTGTCCGTGCTCCCGGTGCCGGAGACGATGCCGCCCTGGTTCAGCCGCAGGTCCTCATGGGTGAAGCGCCAGCCCCACTCGCAGTCGATCACCCTGACGCCGGCGCCGCGGCCGCCCGGCCGGGTCCAGGCGTAGCGGGCGTCGACGCCGCCCGGAGCCGCGTCGAGATAGCCCTGACGGGCGGTGAAGTCCGGGGTCACGGGCGGCGCGTCGGCGCCCGTCGGCTGCATGTCGTTGAGCGGCGGGAGTTCGGCCTCCCCGCTCTCCTTCTTCTTGGAGGCGGCCTGGGAGACGGCGAGAACGGCGCCCGGCTTGACGTAGGCGCCCTCCACGGCGTCCGACGCGCGGAGCTGCTCGGCCAGCGCGTCCAACTGGTCGGCCGGCGCGTCCACATGGAAGAAGAGCCCCATCCGGTCGAGGATCTCCGCCGTGGCGTCGTCGGCGCCGATGTGCTCCGCGGGAGCCCCCGCCTGAGCGCGCAGCCGTTCCCGGTCCGCGCCGAACAGGGGACTGATGGTGACGTCGGCCTGGGCCGCCACGGCGTCGAGACTGCTCACGGAGATGTCCGCCGTGGCGGTCGCGCCGGTCGGTGTGATGCGTACCCCGGCGTCGGCGCGTGTGACACACACCAGCTCAGGGCGTCCGAAGAGTGGTCCGAATTCTGGAGCCGGGCGGTCGGTTCCCCGGCTGTTCCCCGCACCTGATCGCTGTGGCACAGCTGACTCCTTCACCACGTTACGGAAGGTCCGCCGGTGGTTTCACATAGGCGGCCTCGACTGCCGGGTGGCCGCGCAGGGCCGCGGCGACGGCCTCGGCGTCCACGCCGGCGGGGACGGCGATCCGTTGCCATCCGATGAGATCCGGGGCGTCCGCTCCCGGGTGCAACATCTCCGCCTCGACTCCGAAGCGCCGCTCCAGAAGGCTCCGGATGTCCAGGACGTCAGCGGTGCCCGCCTGGGCGGGACCCGTCGACGTACGCAGTTGGACGATGACTTCGGCCTCGGCCACGCTCTCTCCCCCGGACACTTTGTGGTGCCGCCTCTGAACGGAATGCTCGCGGTCACCAACCCGCCGACCCTAGGTGGGGGGCTGTCACCGGACCGTCACCGCGACGTCACCGCTGCCGCGATGCCCGGGACGTGGCACGCGGTGAGCACGCGGAGGACACCAACTTGTGCGTATCTCCCGTACGGGATGTGCCGCTCCGAGCCGGGCTGCGCTACGCAGGAATGAGCCCTGCGAGGGCACAGCCGGTGCACCGTGATGGGCCAGGGGGAATCATGGCCGATTCCGTACGCCGACAGGGGCCGCGCGAGCCCGAGACCGACCCCAGGGTGGGGGTCGAGGTCGATCACGACTGGCAGGGAGAGCCGAGGCACCGCCTGGTGGCGATGGGGGACTCGCTGACACAGGGCTTCCAGAGTGGAGCGATCTTCAACACCGGCCTGTCGTATCCGGCAATCGTCGCCTACGAGTTGGGGTCCGTCGCACAGTTCAGGTACCCGTTGTACGAGGGTGTCGGCGGGCTGCCCTTCAACATCGAGCTGCTCCTGCGTGACCTGGAAGCCCGCTACGGGCAAGACGTGGACTGGTGGGAAGTGCCGCTCGCGGCGTTCCGGGCCCGGGGTCTCATGGACCGGGTGGAGGACTACTGGGAGCGGGGCCCCGGCCAGGCGGTGCCCTCGACCACGGCCATCATGCACAACCTCGCCGTGTTCGGGTGGGATCTGCGCGACGCCCTCTCGAAGTCGGCGGACGAGTGCCGTAAACGGATCGACGTGCCCAAGGACGATCCGATCAAGCAGATCGTCCAGAACGCCGGCGAGCGCGCCGCCCTGCGAGCGTTGCCGACCCAGCCGCCGGTGGCCGGGTCCCTCACTCAACTGGGCGCGGCTGCCGCGCTCGGCAACGACACCGACGGCACCGGCGCCGAGCACGGCATCGAGACGCTGGTCGTCTTCCTGGGGGCGAACAACGCCCTGCAGGCCGTGACCGAACTCAAGGTGGTCTGGAGCGAGGACCCCGGATTCGACGACCTGGATCAGAAGGGCCGCTTCACCGTCTGGCGGCCGGAACACTTCAAGGCGGAGCTGCGTGAAGTCGCCTCCGCGGTCTCCGGAATCAAGGCACGGCATGTCATCTGGTGCACGGTCCCGCACGTCACCATCGCTCCGATCGCACGTGGTGTGGCGGGGAAGACCACGCCCGGCTCGGCGTACTACCCGTACTACACCCGCCCATGGATCAGTGACCGGGACTTCGATCCCGGCCGGGACCCGGGCATCACCGGCTCGGAGGCGCAGCAGGTCGACAGCGCGATCGACGAGTACAACGACGCGATCACCGAGGAGGTCCGAGAGGCCCGGCGTCAGGGGAAGGACTGGTACCTGCTGGAGACCTGCGGCCTGCTGGACCGCCTCGCGACCCGCCGGTACGCGGAGGACCTGTCGGCGCGTCCGCACTGGTGGCAGCCGTACGAGTTGCCGCCCGCGCTGCGGGCGATGACCCCACCGCCGAACTCGCACTTCCTCGCCGGCCAGGACGGACGGCGCACCGATGGCGGCCTGTTCTCGCTCGACGGTGTCCATCCGACGACGGTCGGGTACGGCATCATCGCCCAGGAAGTGATCAGTGTGATGCGGCTGGCAGGCGTCCAGTTCTTCCGGCCCGACGGACGCACCCCGCGCCAGGACCCGGTACTGATCGACTTCGAACGCCTCATCCGTAACGACACCCTGATCAACCAGCCGCCGGGGAACCTGACATCGACCCTGCGTCTCATCGGCTGGGCAGACGAGGCCATGGATCTGTTCCGCCGTATCTTCTCCGGCTTCTGACGGGACTTCCTCTCTCGGAACGGACGCAGTGATGAGCGATACGCACACGCCAACTCCCTCCCTGCGCCCCGGGATGGGGTCCATGCCGTACGCGGACGGCGTGGCCTTCCGGGTATGGGCACCCCACGCCCGAGCCGTCTCCGTCACCGGCTCGTTCAACGGCTGGCCGGTCACCGGGGCCTCACTGCACCGCGAGAGCGACGGGTACTGGTCGGCGGACGTGCCCGGGGCGAAACCGGGCGACGAGTACAAGTACGTGATCACGACAATGGACGGCACCCAGCTGTGGCGCACCGATCCATACGCCCGCGCCATGACCGGGTCGAACGGCAACTCCCTTGTCACTGCACCGGACTTCGAGTGGGGCCACGCCCCGTACCGCACTCCGGGCTGGGACGAGTTCGTCATCTACGAAATGCACATCGGCACCTTCAACGACCTGCCGGAGGGTGGGCCGGGCACGTTCGCCGACGCCATCGCGCGGCTCCCGCATCTGGCGGACCTGGGCGTCAACGCGATCGAGCTCATGCCCGCTGCGGAGTTCCCGGGCGGCTTCTCCTGGGGCTACAACCCGTCCGCCCCCTTCGCGGTCGAAACCGATCTGGGCGGTCCACGAGACCTCAAAGCCCTGGTGAAGGCAGCGCATGAACGAGGTATCGCCGTACTGCTCGACATCGTCTACAACCATCTCGGCCCGAGCGACCTCGACCTGTGGCGTTTCGACGGCTGGCACGAGGGCGCCGGCGGCGGCATCTACTTCTACAACGACGGCCGCGCAGCCACACCCTGGGGAGCCACTCGCCCCGACTTCGGCCGGCCCGAGGTCCGCCAGTACCTGCGCGACAACGCGTTGCACTGGCTCGAGGAATACCGCCTGGACGGCCTGCGCTGGGATGCCACCTCGTACATCCGCAACTCCGACGGTGGCGCCGAACTCGCGGACGGCTGGGGCCTGATGCGCTGGATCAACGACGACATCAACCATCGCCAGCCGTGGAAGCTCAGCGTCGCCGAGGACATGTACCAGGACGCCCGGATCACCGAACGCACGCCCGCCGGGGCCGGCTTCGACTCCCAATGGGACGCCGGTTTCGTCCACCCCGTACGGGCCGCGGTCATCGCCGCCGACGACGCCTCACGCGACATGCACGCCGTCCGCCGCGCCATCGAGCACCGCTACGGCGACGATGCCTTCCACCGGGTCGTCTACACGGAGTCCCACGACGAGGTCGGCCGTCTCAACGGCAACCTCCGCGTCCCCGAGGCGATCTGGCCCGGCAACGCCGACAGCTGGTACGCCAAGAAGCGTTCCACGCTCGGCGCCGCCCTCGTACTCACCTCCCCCGGCATCCCCATGCTCTTCCAGGGCCAGGAATTCCTCGAGGACGGCACGTTCGACGACCGGGTCCCCCTCGACTGGTCCCGCCGCGACCACCACACCGGCATCGTGCAACTGCACCGCGACCTCATCACGCTTCGCCGCAACCACACCGACCGCACGGCCGGGCTGCGCGGCCAAGGCGTCCAGGTCCACCACCTCAACAACACCGACAAGGTCATCGCCTTCCACCGCTACGCCCACGGCGGCCCCCGCGACAGCACGATAGTTCTCGCCAACTTCGCCAACCGCGCCTACCCGGACTACACCATCGGCCTCCCCCGCCGAGGCACTTGGCGGGTCCGCTTCAACAGCGACTGGTCCGGCTACGACCCCGCCTTCGGCAACCACGCCGCCTTCGACCTCTCGGCCGAAGGACCGGGACTCGACGACATGCCCTGCTCAGGGACGCTCGGGCTCGGCCCGTACAGCGCGATCATCCTGTCCCAGGACGAATGAGGGACGAGTTGTAAAAGCTGTCCCGTAGTCACCGTGATGATCGTTCGGGCCCTCATTACGGGCGCTATCGATGGGTCCTGGAGTCAGTCCAGGCCGGCTGCCCATGCCGTCAGC
This sequence comes from Streptomyces sp. UC4497, assembly GCF_054871485.1. Classification (NCBI taxonomy): domain Bacteria; kingdom Bacillati; phylum Actinomycetota; class Actinomycetes; order Kitasatosporales; family Streptomycetaceae; genus Streptomyces; species Streptomyces sp. UC4497. Next base: position 72,030 of record NZ_JBTYHB010000021.1, read on the forward strand.
GCGGCGAAGGCGTTGGCTTCCTCCTCCCACGTCGTCGCCCACACCAGGTCGAAAGGAAGCACGTCCAGCGCCGGGCGGCCGTGATTCGGGTTGAGCCACACGCGCAGCGGTTTCACCGGCTTGTCCGGGAGCCCACCCACCCTCTCAGCCGCCGCTACCGGCCGATGAGGAGACCGCCCACCATGATTCCGGCAGGCAGCGATCTCCGGCAGGGTCGGCCCTCCGGGCGATGGGTGGTGCTGCGCCATCACGGCATCAAGGCACCCGGCGAGCGGGCCGAAGAACTCGTCCGTCCGTTCCTGGATGTGCGCGCCGCTGCACAGGGAGACGATGCGGGCGACCGCTTTGACAACCCACCGACACCACTTTACCTTCATCGTGGAATTGTTTCACCATGGAGGTATCCAGGATGCGCGCCCCGTCCCCCACCACCGACGAGACCACCGGCGAGACCACCGAACCCCACCGATGGCGGTGGCTGATCCTGGTCGTGATGATCATCGCGGAGATCATGGATCTCCTTGACGCGTCGATCGTCAACGTCGCCGGACCGGCGCTGGAGGAATCCCTCGGCGCCAGTTCCGTCGGCCTGCAGTGGGTCATCGGCGGTTACGCCCTGACCCTCGGGGCCGGGCTCGTGCTCGGCGGCCGGCTCGGCGACCGCTACGGGCGCCGCCGCATGTTCCTGATCGGCCTGACCGCCTTCACCGCCGCCTCGCTCCTGTGCGCCATCGCACCGAACATCGCGTCACTGATCGTCTTCCGGCTGCTGCAGGGCACCGCCGGGGCGATGCTCCTGCCCCAGGGCCTCGGCCTGCTGCGCGAGAACTTCTCCGGGCCCGAACTCACCAGGGTCTTCGCGATCTTCGGCCCCGTCCTCGGTCTGGGCGGCATCATCGGCCCGGTCCTCGGCGGCTTCCTCATCGAGGGTGACTTCTTCGGCCTGGGCTGGCGTTCGGTGTTCCTGGTCAACCTGCCCATCGGCCTCGCGGCACTGATCATCGCCGCGAAGTTCGTATGCAAGAAGCCGGGTGACCGCACGGTGCGGGTCGACATGACCGGCGCCGCCCTGGTCGTGCTCTCCTGCGCCCTGTTGGTCCTGCCCCTCAACCAGGGGCAGGAGAACGGCTGGCCGCTGTGGACGTGGCTGTGCATGGCCGCCTCCGCGATCGGCTTCGCCCTGTTCGCCGTACGACAGCGCCGCACGGCCTCGGCGGGCCGGGAACCGCTGGTCACCCCCGCCCTGCTGCGCAAGCCCGCCTTCACCGTCGGGCTCGGCGGCATCGCCCTGTTCTTCGGCGGCCTGATCGGCACGCAGCTCGTACTCACCCTGTTCCTCCAGATCGGTCAGCACTTCACCGCCGGAGACGCGGGGCTCGGCAACCTGCCGCTCGCCATCGGCACCGCGATCGGCGGTGCCGTCAGCGGTGCGTTCCTCGCCGACAAGATCGGCCGCAAGGTGCTGCAGATCGGCCCGCTGATCCAGCTGGCCGGAGCGGCTCTGCTCTGGTTCGAACTGGACGGCCTCAACTCCGCCTCGTTCTCGATCTGGGACATCGCCCCCGGCATCACGGTGGCGGGCATCGGAGCGGGCATGGTGATCGCCGCCCTGTTCAGCTTCATCCTCGCCGCCGTCGACGACGACGAGATCGGCTCCGCCTCCGGTGTGTTGTCGGCCGTGCAGGCGGTCGGCGGATCCATCGGCGTCGCGATCTTCGGGTCGGTCTTCTTCGCCCAGGCCAAGACCGGTGACTTCACGAGCGGCTTCCACCGCGCGCTGATCGTCCAGGCATGCCTGCTCGTGGCCTTCCTCGCGATCACCTTCCTGCTGCCCAAGCAGGGACGCCCCGAGGACGAACAGCACGGCATCGCCACCAAGAACCCCGCCGACACCCACGCCGTCGTGTGACCCCGGCCTGGCCAACTCCCCTGCATACACCGTCAAAAGGAGAGCGGGTCATGACAACCCACTGGACAGCGAGAGGCACGCACCCGCGCCGCGTCTCGGGACCGACCGCCGCTCTGCCGGCGGCAGAACAGCGGCCGGACCGGGCTCGACGATCACTACCGTCCAGCCCCATGACGACAATTGCGACGCGTACGGTCAAGTACCCGGCCGACGGCCTGACGATGATCGGGCACCTCGCACTCCCGGCCGGCGCCGGCCGCCGGCCCGCGGTGCTGCTCGGGCCAGAGGGCACAGGGCTCAGCGACGTCGAGCGCCACCGGGCCGATGCCCTCGCCGAGCTGGGATACATCGCCCTGGCCTTCGACCTCCACGGCGGCGGACGCTACTTGAGCACCCCCGAGGAGATGCTGGCCCGTTGCATGCCACTGCTCGCCGATCCCGACCGGATGCGAGGTATCGGTCATGCGGCGCTCGACGTGTTGCGCGCCGAACCGCGAACCGACCCCGACCGGATAGCCGCCGTCGGCTACGGCACCGGGGGCGCCATTGCGCTGGAACTCGGGCGCGACGGCGTCAACGTGCGCGCGATCGGGACCCTCAACGCACTGACCACGGGCCGACCGGGCGAGGCGGCGCGCATTCGCTGCCCGGTGTGGGCCGGGGTCGGCTCGGAAGACCCGATCATGACGCCCGCGCAACGGGACGCGTTCACCGCTGAGATGCAGGACGCGGGCGTCGACTGGCGCCTCACGGTCTACGGCGGCGCTCTGCACGCCTTCCACCACCCACCGGTCGACCACCCCACGGTCCCCGGCGTCGGCTACCACCCACAGCACGCGCAACGAGCCTGGCGCGACGTCGTCGACCTCCTCACCGAGTGCCTGCCCGCGACGCACGTCGACTGATATCAGCCTGTAGTCCCGTCCAAGGGCTGGAGCAGGGCTGGAGCGAGTCCGTTGTAGGCGCTGGGGGCGTCGCCTGCCGTCAAGGCGTCGAGGATGGTGGCAACGTCCAGCGGGTACGCGGTGATTCGCGCCGAGCGGGAACCGGTGACGGGGCGGACGGCCACACTTCGGGGCGCCGCAGGGCCCGCCGACGGGTAGAGGAGGGTGCACGTGGCGGTCGCGGACGCGTCGGTGTGCGTGCCCGCGAGCGTGTGGGCGTAGGCGAAGGACTGGTACAGGTCCGCCGCGGAGAGCTTTCGCTGGGCGTAGAGCTTGTATTTGATGTCTATCGGGTGGCGGCGGGCCGTCGGGCCGTGTCCTTGCGTGAGGAGCAGGTCGGGGCGGAGTTCGGTGTGTGTTGCGCCAGTGTCTTCGTGGACCAGGATCCCTTGGTGTCGGGACTGGGCGTGGACCGTGACGTGGTGCGGGGCGAGGGCGCGGGACACCAGGCGGGTGACGAAGTCCTCGAAGAGGGTGTTCATGTCGAGTAGGAAGACACGGGAGTCGGCGGCGCCGGTGGCGAAGAGGACGTGGATGCCCGCACCGGCCAGGAGGAGTCGGGCCCATCGGTGCGCCGGCCGGTAGTGCTCGTTGTGGCGGCCGTAGTCGTGATCGTGGCCGTGCGGATAGCGGGCCGGATCGCAGAGTGCGGCGAAGTCCGCTGCCAGGCGCCGTGATTGGGACCGGATCGACACGTCGGAGGCCGTGCGGGCGGCGAGGGAGAGCGCCTCGGCGCACAGCTGGTTGTCCGGGATGTCGGTGGAGCGCTCGTCGTAGCGGCACTCCAGGCGGTCGAGACGTCCATGCCGACGCAGGAGTTGCCGGGTGGGGAGCAGACGGCCGCGGAGAACGGGCAGGGCGTCCGTACGGGTCAGGTAGTCCCGACGGGGGCCGTGGCGAAGCAGGGCTGCGGTGGTGCGATTGAGGAGATGGCAGATCAGGTCCCGCAGATGAGGGTCTCCGGTTTCGAGGGTGCGGGGGATGTCGAGCTGGTGCGCAGCCGTCGTGGCCGAGGTGTACTCCATCATCCGGAGCACATTCAGGTTTCCGCCCACGAGCTTTGGCACGACACGGATCTCCATGGCGTCGAGTTCCACCACACCCACGTGGCAGTCGGCTCGGATCTCCAGCCGGTCCCGGTCGAGGGAGCGCAGCGTGATCAGACGGTTGAGTGCGGGGCTTTCCGTCAAATCTCGGTCCCGCGCGGTGAGTTGTGCGCCTTCGACCACGCGGGACTCGTACTCGCTGAGCACGATGACACGACGCCCTGGACCCGTGGTCATACGGGGTCGCCTGTACCCACCTGGAGTTCCGCGTAGAGCGCGGCGACCAGTTCGTCGTCGTCGAGGTCGTGCAGGGTGTGGTTGTCCACGTCGACGATCGCCGTTCCCAGGAATCCGGCCAGGACGCCGTAGTCGTCGTAGGCGAACTCCTGGAGCAGCGGCATGAGGTCGTTACGGATCACGGTGGCCAGGTGTGCCTCGGTGGCCAGAGGTACTCCGCGGTCGAGGAAGAAGGCGTGGCCGATCTGCTGTTCGCGGCCGACCTGGGTGCGGATACGGGAGTTGAGCCCGGTCAGCAGGTCGGCGAGGTGGAGTTCACCGACGTGGTAGCCCTCCAGGACCGTCGCGTCCGGCATGAGTTCCAGGAAGGCGAAGCGGCGGCGCAGGGCGGAGTCCAGGAGCCGGATGCTGCGGTCGGCGGTGTTCATGGTGCCGAGGACGGCCACGTTCGGAGGGACCGTGAAGGGTTCGCCGCTCTGCGGGAGCCGGACCTTCAGGCCTCGCTTGTCCCGTTCGAGCAAGGTGATCAACTCGCCGAGGATCTTGGGGAGATCGCCGCGGTTGATCTCGTCGATGAGCAGCAGGTACGGGTTGTCGGGGTCGTCGACCGCCGCGAGACAGACATTCTTGAACGCGCCGGCCGTCATGACCAGGTCGAGTCCGGAGCCACCGGGCCGTGGCCTGAATCCCTCGATGAAGTCCTCGTAGCCGTAGGACGGGTGGAAGGTGAGCTGCGTGAGGTGAGCGGCCGCGCGGCCCGCCGGGTCCGAGAGTGTGTTGATCGCGGCGCGGAATTCGTCACTGCCGTACTCGGCGTGCGGTGCCGACTCGAGGTGACCGAGTCGCTCGGTCAGCCACCAGTACGCGAAGCGCAGGGCGGTGTACGTCTTGCCGGTACCGGGCGGTCCGAAGAGCACGGCTTGTCCCTTGCGGGCCAGGGCATCGGCCACGTCGAGGAGGACCGGGTCGGTGGGGGTGGATTCGACATCGATGGGTGTGGCCGATTCGGGTGCCTGGTGTCGCCCCTGGCCCTGTCCCTGGCCCGTGGCCTTGCCCTGCCGGATGGACCTCCACAAGCGGTGGGGGACGTCGGCGACGGTGACCATGCCCCAGCGTTTCTCCGGCTCCGGGAGTTCCTGCGCGTAGGACTGGTCCCAGTCCACAGCGACGGTGTGCCGGTACTCCGGACGCTCCGGCCGCCACTGGTAGCCGGCGCTGGTGACGGTCCCGACGCCGAGGACTTCCCTGGTTCCGCGGTTCGCCACCACCCGGTCGCCGGGCTGAAGACGGCTGAACTTCCAGACTTCTCGCGCCTTCTTCGTGACGGTGCCCTGGTGGCCGCGGTATTCGTCGGCATAGGCGGCCTGGAAGGCGCCGCGCAGTTCCTTCTCGTCGGCGAAACGCGTGGCGTCTCCGATGTCGTCCCAGCCGAGGCAGATGTAGCCGCCGTCCACGCAGTCCGGCCAGTAGCGCCCGGCCTCGCCCGGGGCCACCTTGACGATGGCGTGGGACGGACGCGGGTCGGCCCACCAGTACAGGAAGGAGGCGATCTCCGACGGTGCCCAGCCGCTGAGGAGCGGTTCGTTGTCGACCAGCTCCTTCAGCCGCGCATGGGCCGCGAACGGCTCGAGGCGGGGCGGCGATTCGCCGCTGAGCAGGGCGATGAAGTGCCGCACGTGGTCGCGGCTGTGGATGGGCAGAATGAGGTCCGGGTGGTAGACGTGGACGGCCTTCGCCACGAGCGCGGGACCGGAGCGCAGCGCTTCGAGCTCGTCGATGTCGGCCAGTCTTCCTTCACTCGCCGCCGTAAAAGCCTCCTGGAAGCCGGCGCGGACAGCGGCCCATGCCTCGTCCACTTCTGCGTAGCGCGGGTCGAAGTGCCACTCGCCGGTGTTGCGCATATAGATGATGTGCTTGCCCGCATTGCCTCCGGCGATACTGCCGAGGTCCGGGGTCTGGAACTCCGCGAGATGGCAGAACGAGCCACGGGACTGCGCATGACCGAGGGCATAGCGTTCCAGCGGCAACTCGGGCCAGTCCGTGAGGGGAAACGCCTCCCGCACCGCGGCCGCCTGCTCCTCCGCTGCGGCGACGCTCGCTGCCCACAGTCCACCGTCCGCGGCGGCCACCGCTTCGTGGAGCGGCAGGGTACGACGTACCCGTGAATCACCTACGGCCACGGGCACCAGGGCGCAGTTGCTGCACGGCACGGTGACCGGTCGGCCTGCTGCGTTCAGCAGGCCGTTCGCCCGGGAGAACTCTTCACGTGCCGGATCCCGCTCGTCCGCCCCCGCCTCCAACAGCCGCTGCCACAAGTCGCCTTCGGGATCCGGGCGTTTGGTCCAGCGCGGCTCGTCGGACGGGGTGAGGTGGGAGCAGTCCTTCCGGTGGTGCAGGGTGGTACCGGAGACCGGGCAGATCACCTCGCCCCGCGACGGAAAAAGCCGGTACCACTGCTCCCCGTGCCGAACCAGCCGAGTATCTACGGGATGGGTTAATTCCTGGCTGTTCCGCTCATCGAGCCGTGCTGCTTCCACCACCGGTCTCCCTGCTCCTCCCGCACGCATGGGCACGCGTCGCCACACGTGTTGCCAGACGTCAGCCGCTCGACACTACGAGATCACGGCCACAGGAGAGAGACGCCTCGATTGTTCGAAATTTACTGAGGCGGATCCGTGGGCCATACGTCAACTGGAGTGGCACACCCGGCGGTTCAGGCGCCGGAGTGGTCCGGCAGGAGTTGAGCCGCGAGCGAGCGTGCCGTGGCGGTGAGGGTGGCCGTGTCCAACCTCGAGGACTTCTAGATCAGTCGTCGATGGGCGCGTCAATCGGTGCCTCGAGGAGCATCCGTAGTGCGTCCAGGGCCCGCGGAGCCTCGGCGAGGGCTTTCCGGAGCTGGTCATGGCCGTCGTCGGTGTAGCTGCGGAAATATTCACTCGCATACGCGCCACCGGCCTGCCTACCCTTGCCGCGCTGCTTATTTCCGTACCACCGGGCCCCGCGCCCACCGAGAGGGTGTCTTGATGACCCGGCCCGCGCCGAGCGCGCCTCACCGCGACGTACCGCGTACACGTATGACAGGAACTGCACGTACTGCACGTGCCGCTCGTACACACCGCGGATAACCGACCGATCCAGCCGTCGAGGCCGCTCGGCCTGCTCTTGCTGTCGATGACCAACTCCCCAGCAAGGAGCACAGGTGTCCGAGCACACCCACAGCCCCAACCCCAGTCCAACCCTCAAAATCAGTACGTTCGTCTGCGCCTGGTGCGGTCTCACCGTGACCACCGCCGATCCGGACGGCCGTAGCCGTAACCACTGCCCTTCGTGTCTGCACTCGCGCCACGTCCTGGACCACGTTCAGGGCGGCCGCACCGAGTGCCACGGCCGGATGTCACCGATCGCCATCGCCGTCCTGCGGACCGGCGACTGGATGATCGTCCATCGCTGCGTGCGGTGCGACGAGCTCACCTCGAACCCGGTGAGCCCCGACGACAACCAGCTGGTGCTGATGCGGATGGCGGTACGGCCCCTGGCCCAACCACCCTTCCCCCTCGAAACGTTCGGAACACTGTGAGCGGGGAGGACCGGCATGCCACGCCGTAACCGAACGTCGTCCGAAGGCCCCGCCGACCGGCGGCGCCGCCAGCGCGACAAGGACGTCCTCCACGACCAGCGCGACGGCCACCGCACCCGCGACTTCCGCTGCGCGGGCTGCCGTCTGGAGGTCTCCCTGGACGCCCCGGGCAGCGGCCACCGCAACCATTGCCCGAACTGCCTGACCAGCCTGCACGTGGACGCCCGGATCCCCGGCGACCGCGCGTCGGACTGCCGGGGCCGGATGGACGCCCTGACGGTGTCCTGCCGCCCGGACGGTGAGTGGCTGATCGTCCACGAGTGCCTCTCGTGCGGCGAACTCTCCACCAACCGCGTCGCGGGCGACGACAACGCCCTGGTCCTGATGCGCCTCGCGGTGCTCCCCCTCAGAGCCACGGGCCGAGCGGCGCACCGCACGCTGCTGATGCTGTGAGGTGAGGGCCGGGCCCGACCGGAGCGGGCCGGCACGGAACAACACCCCCGTACCGGCCCGCTCCCTCTGCTGCTCGCCGAATCGCCCAGCTCGTCGGCAGGCAGGGTGCTTGCTACGGTCCCCGCATGACGCTGTCGGTGCCTGCTGCGCGTGCGGTTGACCTGCGAGTTGAACCGGTGGATGACGTGCTCGACCGGGTGGAGCGGTCGCTGAAGGTTCGTTTCGACCGGGACTCCGTGATCCGGAAGCGGCGGTCGGTGGGAGGCCGTACGGACCGCGGCACCTGGGTGCGGGTGGAGCGACGGTCCCTCCGGAGGATCGCCGCCCAGGGAGGCAACGGACCAGAGGCCGCCTCGGTCTTGCAGGACGTGACGATGCCGCTCTGGTACACGGGAGTGACCTGGCGCGACGAGGATGAGCCGGTCATGTGGCGGGCCGATGAGACCGAGCTGGTCACCGCGCCACCGGTCGGGCAGGCGGCGCTGGTGATCGAGGACCCAGGGTTGCCCGACGCGTGGTGGGCCGGGCTGAATGCGTCGTTGGACGCGCTCGCCGCTCAGGTCACTCCGCGTATCGCGACGCCGGACACCCAGTCGATCACTCAAGACCTCGTCGACGCGACGATCCGGCAGGCCTTCCCGGAAGTCACCGACACCACGGCCCAGGAATGGGCTACGGCACACGCCGACCTGACATGGGCCAACGTCACCGGACCGGACTTCTGCGTCATCGACTGGGAGGACTGGGGAATGGCACCGCGCGGGCTGGACGCGGCCACGCTGTGGGGCAACGCGCTCGCGGTCCCCGCCCTCGCGGAGCGCGTCCGGCGTGAGCGACGGCCGGACCTGGAGAGCAGATCCGGCCGCCTGATGGCACTGTTCTTCTGCGCGAAGGTCGCGGGGCCGTACGCCCATGAGGCCGACCCGCGTTTGGAGCCGGCGCGGAAGGAAGCCACACGGCTCATCGGCGAGCTTCAGTCCGGCTGACCGCGGCAGCAAGGTGTCAGGCGGCGTCCGTGGCGATGCCTCAAATGGCAACCCCCCGGCGGGCGTTGTCCGGCCGCCTACGTGGCGCCGGCGCATCGACGGTCACATTCTCCGAACATGCACACCTATCGGGCGGCCGGTCGTCGGGAGGTGATGCGGCTGTGGGAGGCTCGGCCCTGGCCGGGTGCGGATCCGGCACGATTCCGAGCAAGGTTCGACAGTGACTGGAGCCACCCCTGTGAGCAGCGTTCACCCCCCACTCCGCTTGATCGTGACGGGCGGTGGAACCGGCGGGCACACGTACCCGGCCCTGACCGCTGTGCGCACCCTTCAGGCTCGCCTGGCTGCCGCGGGCCGCGGCCTGGAAGTCCTCTGGGTGGGCAAGGAGGACAGCTTGGAGGCACGAGTGGCGGCCGGTGAGGGCATCGCGTTCACGTCGGTCGCCGTGGGCAAGATCCGCCGGTCGAAGAACCCGATCAAGATGGCATCCCCGGCGAACGTCGCCGACATGGGCCGGGTTCCGCTCGGCGTACTGCAGGCCCGCAAGGCGATCAACGCCTTCCGGCCGGACGTGGTGCTGGCGACCGGCGGATACGTGGCCGTGCCCGTGGGTGTCGCGGCGACCCGGTTGTGCCGCGTCCCGCTGGTCGTCCACGAGCAGACGGTCCGTCTCGGCCTGGCCAACAAGACGCTGGCCGGCGCCGCGAGCAGGGTTGCCGTGTCCTCGGAGTCCACGCTGCCGCTGCTGCCGGAAGCCGTCCGCAACCGGGCCGTGGTGACCGGCAACCCGGTACGCCCCGAAGTCCTGTCCGGACAGCCGGACAAGGCCATCGACGTGCTGAGCCTGACCGGCTTCGACCGCCGCCTGCCCACCGTCTACGTCACCGGCGGGGCGCAGGGCTCTCAGCAGATCAACGAGCTGGTGAGGTCCGTGCTGCCCTGGCTGTTGGAGCGGGCCAACGTCATCCACCAGTGCGGCCCCGATCATGTCGAGGGCCTGCGCGAAGCGGCCACCGGACTGCCCGCGCAGCTGGCCGCACGCCACCACCTGACCGCGTACGTGGGCTCCGAGCTGCCCGATGTACTCGCCCTGGCCGACGTCGTCCTCTCCCGCAGCGGGGCCGGAACGATCGCCGAACTCACCGCACTCGGCAAGGCCGCGGTCCTCGTACCGCTCGCCACCTCAGCCGGGAACGAACAGGCCCACAACGCACGGCACTTGGAGGACGCCGGTGCTGCGGTCGCGCTGGTGGGCGACGTGACCCCGCAGCGGTTGCAGGAGGCGGTGTCCCCGCTGCTGGCCGATGAGACGCAGCGCAGCGAGATGGCCGCACGCGCTCGCGCGCAAGGCCGCCCCGATGCCGCCGAGCAGCTCGTCGATGTCGTGCTGTCGGTGGTGGACCGCTAGAGACCTTCTGACGGATCTCGCTGGAGTCGCGGGCCCGGGCGCAGGCAGCAGTGGGTCACGAACTCGTGCGGGGCCCCGGCTCCTGCTGGTTGGCGTCGGGGACGGCGCGGTCGTTCCGGGCGCTGCCCCAGGCGCGGATCTTGCGGGCGATCCGGTGGCGCGGCTCCCCGGCCTCATGTCCCTGGCGCAACGGGCCTCGCCCCGACGCCGACGGCAACAGCCGTGCGGTGAGGCCCGTCAGACGGGTCGTCAGGGCGGGAGCCACGCCGTGCGCGAGTTGTGCCGCCTTGGCCGGTGCGGTGAGCACCAGGCGGGCGCGTCGTTGGATCACCGCGTCCACGATCCGGCGGGCCGCCCGGTCCGCGTCCATGGACAGCAGCGGAGCACCCGCCGCGGCGCTGAACCAGCCGAACTCGGCACTCATGTCGCCGCCGAACTCCGCCTGCCGGTGGGAGCCGGTTCGCATGAGTCCGGGGTGTACGGCGGTGACGCTCACGCCCGAGGCCGCCGCCTCCGCGTGCAGGCCCTCGGCAAGAGCGCCCACCGCGGCCTTGGCGCACGAATACGGCAGCAGGTGCGGTACGCCGAGCAGGCCGCCGACCGAACCGATCAGACCGAGACGTCCACGGGTCCCGCGTAGATGGGGCAGCGCTTCCAACGACGTGTGCAGCGCGCCGTAAAACATCGTCTCCATCGCGTCGGTGAACTCCTCGGCACCGACCGCCTCGACGGGCGCGACCTGGATGACCCCCGCATTGGCGATCACGATGTCCAGGCCGTCGCGTTCGTGGGTGGCGCGCATCATCTCGCGCACGGCGGCCCGGTCGCGTACGTCGCACACCGCCACATGCACGGTCGCGCCGGTCTCCTCGCGCAACTGGCCTGCCGCACGCTCCAGTTCGGCCTCGTCCCGGGCGGCGATGGTCACGACGCAGCCACGCTCGGCCAGTTGCCGTGCGATGAACAGCCCGAGCCCCCGGGAGCCGCCGGTGACCAGGGCCCCCGGCCCCTTGAGCCGGGCAGGGTAGCGAGCGCGGTCGGTCATTGCGTTGCCCTTCTAGGGTTGACCTTCTGGAGATGAGCGCGTTGATGACATGACAGACACCTCGGCGCCGCGTCGCGTGCTCACGGCTTCAGCAGCGTCTTCACCATGCCGTCCTCCTTGGCCTGGAACGTCGCGTACGCCGCAGGGGCCTCGTTCAGAGGGAGGTGGTGCGTGGCGAAGCCGTCGACACCCAGGGGGTCGTCGTCGGTCAGGTGCGGGCGGATGTCGTCGATCCAGCGCCACACGTTCGCCTGCCCCATACGCACCTGCAGCTGCTTGTCGAACATCGTGAGCAGGGGCAGCGGGCTGGCGGCGCCGCCGTAGACGCCGCTGATGGACAGCGTGCCGCCGCGGCGCACGGCGTCGATCGCCGGGAGAAGGGCGCCGAGGCGGTCGATGCCGACGTTCTCCATCAGGGGGCGGGCCAGCTTGTCGGGCAGGAGTCCCGTGGCCCACTGCGCAGCCTGGGCCACCGGTGCGCCGTGTGCCTCCAGGCCGACCGCGTCGATGACCGCGTCCGAGCCACGGCCCTGGGTGAGATCACGTACGGCGTCTCCCAGGTCCTTGTCGTGTTCGCGCAGGTCGAGGGTGGTGACGCCGTTGCGGCGAGCGCGTTCGAGCCGGGTGTCGACGAGGTCGACCCCGATGACCTGTTCCGCGCCGCGCAGCCGGGCGATCCGGGTCGCCATGTCCCCGATGGGGCCGAGGCCCAGGACGGTGACACTGCCGCCGGGCGGAATGTCGGCGTACTCCACTGCCTGCCAGGCGGTGGGCAGGACGTCGGACAGATAGACGAACCGGTCGTCCGGAGGACCGTCCGGCACCTTGACGGGCAGCGTGTTGCCGAAGGGAACCCGCAGGTACTCGGCCTGGCCGCCGGGAACCTGCCCGTACAGCTTCGTGTAGCCGAACAGAGCGGCTCCGCTGCCCATGGACTTCACCTGCGTCGTCTCGCACTGGGACTGCAGCCCTCGACGGCACATCCAGCAGGTGTTGCAGGAGACGTTGAACGGAATCACCACCCGGTCCCCGACGGACACTCCCGTCACCTCGGGGCCGGTTTCCGCGACCACACCCATCGTCTCGTGTCCCAGGATGTCTCCCGGGTCGAGGTAGGGGCCGAAGACCTCGTAGAGGTGCAGGTCCGATCCGCAGATGCCGGTCGACGTCACACGGACGACGATGTCGTCGGGCTTCTCGATGCGGGGGTCGGGGACCTCCTCGATACGTACGTCGCGCTTTCCTTGCCATGTCAGAGCACGCATGCCGACGTGCCTCCCGAAGTGCGTTACGTGCAGGGGCTGTTCAGCGGCCCACGGCCTTGGCCAGTTCCGACTTGTTCATCGAGGAACGGCCCTTGATGTTCTTGCGCTGCGCCTCGGCGTACAGCTGGTCCTTGGTGCGGCCCTGCGCTCCCTGGTGGGAACGTTCGCCGCCCCGCTCGGACGCCGACTTGGAGTCCTTGGTGGAGGTGCGGCCGGCCGTACGGGACTCGCCGCTGCGGGCCCGCTCCTTGTTCACGGTGCGCGCGGCGATCTCTTCGGCCCGCTTCGTGGACTCCCCGCGCTGCTTCGCGCTCTCCTTGACGTGTTCGTACTGCCGTTCCCTCTTGCGGTTCGCTCCTGCGGGCATGACCGTTCCTTTCGTCGAGCGGCAAAGGTCCTCTTCCAGGGGCTCATACCGTGCGACATCCCGCCACGTGACGTCACTTCCTGTAGTGGCGGACACTCCGCGTACCCACGGTCGGCCACGTGATGCGCTTCGGCGCACACACCACGGACACGGAGTACGCCGACGGTTCAGGTGTCGACATCTGGGCACTCCTATTCGGCGGCGCCATCCCGTACCTCACGGACACGGTGCGTCACAATGCGCTTCGAGTGGTCGTTCGTGGCTCGGCGTCGCAAGGAGGCACCACCGTGAGTACGTACGCTGCCGTCTTCGATGTGGACGGCACCCTCGTGGACACCAATCACCTGCACACGGTGTGCTGGTGGGAGGCGTTGCGCCAGGCAGGTCACCGGGTCTCCATGACCGCGGTGCACGGCGCCATCGGGCTCGGCTCGGGCGACCTGCTGGAGCATCTGCTGGGCAAGGACCGGGACCGGGACGAGGACTCCGCCATCAGCGCCGGCCACAAGGCCCTGTACGGCACCTGGCACGAACGCCTCGCCCCCTTCGACGGCGCCCGCGACCTGCTGCGACGCCTGCACGCGGACGGCCTGCCCGTCGTGCTGGCCACCTCGGCCAGCGGGCCGGAACTCAACGCCCTCCGAGCGGCGATCGACGCCGACGAGGCGATCACCGAGACCGCGAGCGCCGACGACGTGGACGCGGGAAAGCCGGCACCCGATCCGGTCCGGCATGCCCTGGACCTGGTGGGAGCCCAGGCCGAAGGCAGCGTCTTCGTCGGCGACTCGGTCTGGGACATGCGGGCGGCTCGCCGCGCGGGCGTGCTGCCCATCGCCGTACTGAGCGGCGGAGTGTGCCGGGCCGAGCTGGAGGACGCGGGGGCCGCGGAGGTCTACGCGGACACGGCGGACCTGCTGAGGAACCTCGACGGCAGCGCACTCGGGCGACGCTGAGACCCCGCGCCCCTCCTCCGCTACTCAGACCTGGGCCAGCCGTTCGCGGATCGCCGCCACGAAGGCGTCCAGGTCCTTCGGGGTGCGGGAGGTGATGAGCGGGTAGCCGCCCGCCACGTCCACGACGACCGGTTCGTCCACCCACGCCGTGGCGCCGGCATTGGTGATGTCGGTGCGCAGGGAGGGGTACGACGTGAGCGTCTTGCCGCGCAGCACGTCGGCCTCGACCAGTGCCCACGGACCGTGGCAGATGGCGGCGACGGGACGGCCGCTCGCGGCGAACGCCTTCACCGCGTCGACGGCGACGGTCTCCAGCCGCAGCTGGTCGGCGTTGAGCGTGCCGCCGGGGATGAGCAGCAGGTCGTGCGGGGCCGCCCCCAGTGCCTCGTGCGTCACGTCCGGGTCCACGCTCTCGCCGGGGTCCTTGTCCCCCTGCAACGTCCGGACGGGGTCCGTGCTGACCGCGGCGACCGTGACGTCGACGCCGTCCTTGCGCAACTCCCTTGGCGGTACGAGCAGTTCGTCCTGCTCGACGCCGTAGTTGGTGACGAGGGCGAGGACGCTACGGCCGTCGAGTCGTCGGTCGGTCATGGTGTGCACCTTTCTGTGCGGGATTGCTGTGCGGGCCTTATGCGCGGTGCGTGGCACGCGCGGGGTCACTGGGCGTTCAGCGTGTTCAGCCGCGGAAGGACGTCGCTGCGGTAGAAGTCGAAGAAGCCCTGCTGGTCGGGCCCGATCTGGCCGACGTACACCTCGTCGAATCCCGCGTCGACGTACGCCGACACGGCGCGGACGTGCTCGTCCACGTCGTCGCCGCAGACCATGCCGTCGGCGACGGCCTCCTCGGCCACGAGCGTCGACGCCTGCTCGAAATGGGCCGGGTCGGGCAGCACCTGGCCGAGTTCGCCCGGCAGGAACTGGGTGGGCCACAGCCGGTGAGCCGTCTTGACCGCGTCATCCCGGTCGGTGCCCCAGCACACCTTCATGCCGCCGAGCGCGGGCTTCCGGCCGCCTCCCGCGCGCCGGAACTGTTCCACCAGATCGGCGTCCGGTGTCATCGTGACGAATCCGTCCCCGATCCGGCCGGCCAGCGCGGCGGCCTTGGGCCCGAACGCGGAGACGTGGATGGGGACGGGCTCGTCGGGCACCGTGTACAGGCGGGCGTTCTCCACGGTGTAGTGCTTGCCCCGGTGGGTGACCTCGTCGCCGCTCAGCAGGCTCCGGATGACCTGGACGGCCTCCTCCAGCATTTCCAGGCGTACGTCGACGGCCGGCCAGGTGTCACCGAGAATGTGCTCGTTGAGGGCCTCACCGCTGCCCACGCCGAACCGGAAGCGGTTGCCGGTGAGCACGCCCGAGGTCGCGACGGCCTGGGCGTTGACCGCCGGGTGCATGCGAACGGTGGGGCAGGTGACGAACGTCGTCACGGGCAGTGACGTCGCCTGGGCGAGCGCGCCGATCATCGACCACACGAAGGGGCTCTGCCCCTGCTCGTCCGTCCACGGGTGGTAGTGGTCCGAGATGGCCAGACACGTGAATCCGGCCTGTTCCGCGGCGCGTGCCTGCTCCAGCAGTTCGGCGGGCGTGAACTCCTCGCTCGCCAGAAAGTATCCGAAACGCGTCATTGTCTGCTCTCCTCACTGCGTCGTCGCGCGCCCAGGGCGGGGCCGGCGGCTTCTCGGCGCCGCCCTCATCAGCCTGCGCGATCCCGGCAGGGCTCACCACACGAGCGGGCTCGAGTGACCCGTGTACCCACGGGCCGCGGGATTCCCCCGACGGCCGGCGTCAGCGGGTGCCGGTCGTGCCGCCGATGACGGCGACCGTCTCCCCACGTGTGCCTCCGGAGCCGACGGGTACTCAGGCCCGCACCACAGACTCAGGGGAGGCGATCGTGAGCCCAACTCACCGCAATGTCTTCGTACTCGGACTCGACGACGCCAATCTGTCGTCCCTCCAGGCCGTTCCGGGTGCGGAGTCCATGACCTTCCACCGCCTGCTGACCATCGAGGAGTTGCAGGAGGGCGAGGTGGACGTCGCAGATCTGATCGACCGTGCCTGCCGTACCCTCGACTCGTTCGACGGTCCGATCGACGCGATCGTCGGCTACTGGGACTTCCCGGTGAGCACACTGGTGGCTCTGCTCGGTGAGCGCTACGGCACCCGGGCGACGAGCCTCGAATCCATCGTCAAGTGCGAGCACAAGTACTGGAGTCGACTCGTCCAGGAGGAGGTCGCCGACGAGCACCCACGCTTCGGTCGTGTCGACCTGGAGGCGGCCGAACCACAGCCGCCCGAGGGCGTCCCCTTCCCCATGTGGCTGAAGCCCGCTCTCTCCTATTCCTCCGAACTCGCCTACGGCGTAGGGGACATGGACGAATTCAACTCGGCGGTCAAGCACATCAAGGAGGGCATCCACCGGGTCGGCCGCCCCTTCGAGCACATACTGGGCCGGCTCGACCTGCCGCCGGAGATGGCCGGGGTCGGCGCCCAGGTGTGTCTCGCGGAGGAGGCGCTCAGCGGCGTCCAGGTCGCGGTCGAGGGCTACGTGCACGAGGGCGAGGTCACCGTCTACGGCGTGCTCGACTCGATCAACTACCCGGAATCCACGAGCTTTCTGCGCCACCAGTACCCCTCGGCCCTGCCGGACCCGGTGCAACAGCGGCTACGCGACGTCTCGTCCAGGGTGATGCGCCGGATCGGCATGTCCGAGGCGACGTTCAGCATCGAGTTCTTCTACGACCCGGGCACCGACACCCTCGCCATCCTGGAGATCAACCCGCGCCACTCGCAGTCGCACGCCGAACTGTTCGCCTACGTCGACGGGATACCCAACCACCACTGCATGCTGGCGCTCGCCCTCGGCGAGGACCCCGCCCTGCCGCACCGGGCAGGCCCCTACGCGATGGCCGCCAAGTGGTACTTCCGCTGGTTCGCGGACGGAGTGGTCCACGAGGTGCCCACGGCCGAGGAGGTCGCCGAAGTGACCAAGTCGATCCCCGGGGTACGCGTGGACGTCGTGCCCGACGAGGCGCAGCGCCTCTCCGACATCGGCGGCCAGGACAGCTACAGCTACGAGGTGGCACACATCTTCACCGGCGGCGACAGCGAGCAGGAGCTGCGCGAGAAGTACGACCAGTGCGTGGCGGCACTGCGACTGGGCTTCGACAGCCCGACCGATCCCCCGAACCGAGAGGCTTCCTGACCGATCCATGCGACACGTCGACAACCTGCCCCATGCCATCAAGGAAGAGGACGACATCCGGATCACGATGTCCGACGGCGTCCGGCTGTCGGCCCGGATCTGGCGGCCGGTCTCTTCCGACACCGACCCCGTGCCCGCCGTCCTGGAGTACATCCCGTACCGCAAGCGGGACCTCAGCTCGGTCCGCGACTCGATCCACCACCCCTACATCGCCGGCCACGGCTACGCCTGCGTACGCGTCGACCTGCGCGGCACCGGCGACTCGGAGGGTGTGCTCACCGACGAGTACCTGGAGCGTGAGCAGGCCGACGCCGAAGAGGTGCTCGACTGGCTGGCGGGGCAACCGTGGTGTGATGGCGGCACCGGGATGATGGGCATCTCCTGGGGCGCCTTCGCCGCGCTCCAGGTGGCGGCGCGCCGCCCGTCGAGTCTCAAGGCGATCGTCATCTCGTCGTTCACGGACGACCGGTACGCCGACGACATGCACTACATGGGCGGCGCGCTGCTCTCCGACAATCTCGCCGAGTCGGGCACCATGTTCGCCTACTCCACGTGCCCGCCCGATCCAGCGACCGTCGGCGACCGGTGGCGCGAGATGTGGCAGGAACGCCTGGAGAGCGTCGACCCATGGGTGCTGAACTGGCTGCGCCACCAGCGCCGTGACGCGTACTGGCGGCACGCCTCGGTGTGTGAGGACTACACGGCCGTACGCTGCCCCGTGCTCGCCTCCAGCGGCTGGGCGGACGGCTACTCGAACGCCGTGACCCGGCTGCTCGCCCACCTCGACGTACCCCGCAGGGGGTTGATCGGCCCGTGGTCGCACAAGTACCCGCACCTGGGCGAGCCGGGGCCCGCGATCGGCTACCTCCAGGAGGTGGTGCGCTGGTGGGACCACTGGCTCAAGGGCGAGGACAACGGCGTGATGGACGGGCCGATGCTGCAGGCGTGGATGCAGGACAGCGTGCCGCCGTCCACCGCGTACGAGGAGCGGCCGGGCCGCTGGGTGGGCGAGTCCGTCTGGCCGTCCCCGGACATTCGCGAGGAGGCGCACGCCCTGCGCGAGGGCCGGCTGACGCCCCCGGGTGACGGGCTGGGGACAGCCGCGTCGGCCCACGTCCAATCGCCGCTGTCCGTGGGCCAGTTCGCCGGGAAATGGGCCTCGTACAACGCGCCGCCCGACCTGCCCTACGACCAGCGCGAGGAGGACGGCGGCTCCCTCGTCTACGAGACGGAGCCGCTGCCGGAGCGCCTGGAGATCCTCGGCGAGCCGCGCGTGGAACTTGAGGTGAGCGCGGACCGGCCCGTCGCGATGGTCGCGGCGCGCCTGTCCGATGTGGCGCCCGACGGCGGCGCCACCCGCGTCTCGTACGGCATTCTCAACCTGACCCGACGCGACGGTGCGGACGAGCCGGACGAGCTGGAGCCCGGACAGCCCTGCCGCGCGACGATTCGCCTCAACGGTGTCGCGCAGGCCTTCCCGCCCGGGCATCGCGTACGCCTGTCCCTGTCGACGTCGTACTGGCCGCTCGCCTGGCCGCCGCCGCTCCCCACCGCGCTCACGGTCCATGAAGAGCCGTGCCGTCTGGTGCTGCCGGTGCGCCCCGCCGACGACGGGGACTCGGCGATGGCGTCCCCCTTCGAGACACCGGAGGGCGCCCGGCCGCTCACCACCCACCGCGTCACGCCACCCGAGGAGCGCTGGGAGGTCACCCGCGACCTGATCGACTACGGCTCGACGCTGAACATCGTCAAGGACCGGGGCACGGTCCACTTCGACGCGATCGACCTCGACGTGGGCTGCCATGTCCTGGAGCGGTACACGTCGACGGCCGACGACTTCACGTCCCCCGCGGGCGAGTCGACCTGGACGATGAGCTTCCGGCGCGGCGACTGGGACGTCCACGTCCGCACCAGCACCACGCTGCGCTGCGACGCCGAGGCGTTCCACGTGAACGCGACGCTGGACGCGTACGAGGCCGACCGCCGCATCGTGTCCCGCACGTGGAACGAGACGGTCCCGAGGGACGCGCTGTAGCCGGCCGTCCCCGTGCCCCGGCTCAGCCGGTCCGGTCCCCCTTGTCCTCGACGACCCGCACCGTGCGGAAGGCCGGATCGGCGGCGTCGGGCAGGTTCATGCCCGCCTCGACGCCGGTGCGCAGATAGGTCAGGACGGGCTCGGTGAGGAGTTCGCCGGGCAGGATCGTGGGGATGCCCGGCGGGTACGGCGTCACCATTTCGGCGGCGGTCCGGCCCACCGCCTGCGCCACGGGCACGTCCTGCGTGCGCGCGAAGAACGCGTCCCTCGGCAGGCACACCTGCTTCATGCGCAGCGCCTCGGGATCCGGCACCGCCACGCGCGGTGCCGGATCCCAGTCGCGTGAGGCATCGGCGAGATCCCGCAGCGCCCGCAACAGCGGTTCGGTGGTTTCCCTGCTGTCGGCGTGGGTGATCTGGACGTTGATGCGGCGGTGGTCGGCGAGGTGGACATTGATGTCGCGGTGCGTGCGCAGCCAGTCGGCGGCGCGGTAGCCGGACAGTGCCGGGCCGGCGAGGTCGACGACGACGGGCAGCGGATCGAGGTCGTCGGCGAGACCGGGACCGCAGAAGTCCTCGCGGCCGTGCACGTGCATGCCGTCGATCTCCTCGATGGCGGCACGTACGTCGGCAGCGAGATCCAGCGCGTGGGTCAGCAGGCGGCGGCCGTGCAGGGCCATCTGGCGCCGCCAGCCGTCCAGACCCGCGTAGATGAGCACCGAAGGGCTGGTGGTGCCCCACAGGTCCGCCCGGTTCTTGAGCACGTCCGGCGCGACGAGGTCGCCCTGGAGATGGAAGACGGAGCCCTGTTCGAGGCCGCTGCCCATCTTGTGGATGCTGGTCACGCAGACGTCCGCGCCGGCGTCCATCGCCCACGTCGGCAGATCCGGGTGGAAGGGCAGATGCGCACCCCACGCCTCGTCCACGATCAGCGGCCGACCGCGCCGGTGGCAGGCCTCGGCGATGCCGCGCAGATCCGCGCAACTCCCGTACGGGGTGGGGCTCGTGACCAGGGCGCCGGTCGCCTGGGGGTGGGCGGCGAAGGCGGCGTCGAAGGCGTCGGCGGACGGCGGGTGCGCGAGGTGCCGCTCGGCGTCCCAGCGGGGTTCCACCCACACCGGTTCGATACCGGACAGGATCAGGGCGGACACCACGGACTTGTGCGCGTCGCGGCCGATCAGCAGCCGGTCGCCGGGGCCCGCCACCGACAGCATGGCCGCCTTCACGGACAGGGAGCTGCCGCAGGTGGTGAAGAAGGTGTGCTCGGCGTGCACGGCGTCGGCCATGAGGTCCTCGGCGTGCTCCAGGTAGCGGCCCCGCATGCGCCGGTCGTCAAGGCCGCCCGAGGCCAGGAGGTCACCGAGGAAGACGGCGTCGCCGAGAATCCTCCGTACCTCGGGGTCGGCGCCACGGGCCTGTTTGTGGCCCGGCGGGCTGAAGGCGAGCATGCCGGAGTCACGGTAGGCGTCGAGCGCCGCCAGTACGGGGGCCTGTGCGTGGTCCACGGTCATGATCGGACACGTTCCCCGGCAGGGCGCTCTTTCCACAGCGTGCGGTGCACGCCACTACATCGGCAGCCGCCGATCTCGACGCGTTCCGCATGCAACGCCCTGCCCTGGGAACTCCTCCTTGAGCTGCCCGGCGCTCGCCCCCACCACCTCAAGGAGGCCGATCCACATCTGTGGGAGGTGCCGCGGCTGCGGGGCCGGGTGAAGGCTGCCATGGTGGCAGTGAAGGACTGCGCCCGCTTCGGCCGCTCACCAGCCCGACACCGACCGGAGACACCCACCGGAGCCCCCATGTCCGACCCCGGAAAGCCCCAGGACCCCACTACCGCACACCCCCGCCCCGACTTCCCGGCCCAGGATCAGAGCCCGCCGGGCTGGACCGGTCCCATGGACCCGCCGCCCGACCACGGCGAGGAGTCCTACCAGGGCGCGGACCGGCTCCTGGACCGCAAGACGGTACTGACCGGAGGCGATTCCGGGATCGGCCGCGCCGTGGCTCTCGCCTACGCGCGCGAGGGGGCGGACGTCCTCTTCACGCATCTGCCCGAGGAGGCCGACGAGGCCGGGCAGACGGTCCGGCACGTCGAAGAGGCCGGGCGCACCGCGGTCCCCGTCCCCTGCGACATCCGGGACGAGGCGCAGTGCGACCGGGTCGTCGAGCGCGCCGTCGCCGAATTCGGGCGGATCGACGTGTTGGTCAACAACGCGGCCTACCAGATGTCCCAGCCCGACGGCATCGGCGCCATCAGCACCGAACAGTTCGACCGGGTCGTCCACACGAACCTGTACGCCATGTTCTGGCTGTGCCGGGCGGCCGTGCCGCACATGCCGCCCGGCGGCGTGATCATCAACACCACGTCGGTGCAGGCCTACAAGCCGAGCCCGCATCTGCTCGACTACGCGATGACCAAGGGCGCCATCGTCACGTTCACCCAGGGGCTTGCGCAGATGCTGGTGGACGACGGGATCCGGGTCAACGCGGTGGCCCCGGGCCCGGTGTGGACGCCGCTCATCCCAGCGACGCTCCCGGACACCACAGAGTTCGGCAAGCAGGCCCCGCTGGGACGCCCGGCGCAGCCCTCCGAGATGGCCCCGGCCTACGTCTACCTGGCATCGGACCAGGCCAGTTTCATCACCGCCGAGATCCTCAACGCCACCGGCGGGACCCCACTGCCGTGAACCGCGCAGCTCCGGCGAACGACGATGACTACCGAGCGGTCATGGTGGTGGCCTCCTCGGCCGGTGGTGTGCAGGGCCTGCGGACCCTGCTGGGCGGGCTTGCCCCCGCGCTGCCGCTGACCGTGCTGGTCGCGCAGCACCTGCGCCGCGGCCGTGAGACACAGATCGTCCCTGTGCTGTCCCGTGCGACCGCGCTCGACGTCGAGCTGGCCAGGAACGGGGAGCCCCTGCGTACGGGAGTCGTTCATATCGCTCCACCCGACCGGCACCTGTGCGTACGGCAGGACGGCAGGAGACTGTTCCTGACGGACGAGGAGCGGGTGAACCACGCCCGCCCGGCCGCCGATCCGCTCTTCGAATCGGCGGCGACGGCCTTCGGGCGGGGCGTCATCGCCTGCGTGCTGACCGGCGCCGACGGCGACGGCGCCCAAGGCGTCACCGCCGTCAAGGCACACGGCGGCACCGTCATCGTGCAGGACCCGGACACCGCCGCGTTCCAGGGCATGCCCCGATCGGCGCTCAGCACGGGCCTCGTCGACCTCGTCCTGCCTCTCGAACGCATCGCACCGGCGATCGCGGAGACCGTGGGCGGGCACTGAGGCGCCGGCTCGTCCGGCATGGTGGGAGGCGTGAGTCCCGCTCAGCGGGGGACTCGTCGCACATGGCCAAGAGTGCTCGCGCCCCAGGTTCGTACTGGACGGCCTCCACGCCCCGCCCCGCGCTGCCGTCGCTGGAGCGGGACGTGACGGTGGACGTCGCGGTGATCGGTGCCGGCATCGCCGGGCTCAGCACGGCGTGGGAGCTGGCCCGCGCCGGGGTGAGCGTGGCGGTACTCGAAGCGGGGCGCGTGGCCGCCGGGGTCACCGGGCACACCTCCGGCAAGCTCTCGGCCCTGCATACGCTGGTCTACGCGCGGCTGCGACGGACCCGGGGGCCGCAGGCTGCCCACCTGTACGCACGCTCCCAGACCGACGCGATCGAGCACGCGGCCGACGTGGTCGACCTGCTCGGCATCGACTGCGCGTGGGAGCGTGCGGACGCCTACACCTACACGCGCGCGGAGCGCCGCGCCGGTGCGCTGCGCGCCGAGGCGGACGCGGCACGGAAGGCGGGCCTGCCGGCCTCCTTCGTGACGGAGACCGGGCTGCCGTTCCCCGTGGCGGGCGCGGTGCGCGTGCGGGACCAGGCCCAGTTCCATCCGCGCCAGTACCTCCTCGCCCTCGCCGACGATCTGCGCGCCCGGGGCACCGAGATCTACGAGCAGTCCCCCGTGGTCGGCCTGAAGGAGGGTCGCCCCTGCCGGGTCACGACCGCGTCGGGCGCCCGTGTGAGCGCTCGTGACGTCGTCGTCGCCACCCACTACCCCGTCTTCGACCGGGCCCTGCTGTTCGCCCGGCTCGCCGTGCGCCGGGAGTTCGTCGTGGCCGCGCCGGTCCCGGCCGACCGCGACCCGCACGGCATGTACATCACGCCGGAGGACGGCACCCGCTCCGTGCGTACGACGCCGTACGAGGACGGGCAGCGGCTGCTGATCGTCACGGGTGAGAAGTTCACGCCCGGCACCGGCGACCCGGCCGCCCAGGCCGCCCGTCTGGAGGCGTGGGCCGCCGAACACTTCCCCGCAGGCCGGCCGCGGTACGTGTGGGCGACCCAGGACACCTTCCCCAGCGACCGCACGCCACTCGTGGGCCCGCTGCACCCCGCGGCCCGGCACGCCTACGTCGCCACGGGCTTCGGCGGCTGGGGGCTGAGCGGCGGCATCATGGCCGGCTCCCTCCTGACCGCGCTGATCACCGGGCGCGAGCCACCACCGTGGAAGAGCCTCTACGACCCGCGGCGCGTCGGCCCCCTGCTGCGTGACACGCCAAGCCTCCTGCGCCAACAGGCGGACGTGGCAAGGCACTTCGTCGGCGACCGACTGCACAGCACCGGCCCGGACACGCCGGACGCACTGCCACCGGACAGCGGCGCCGTCCTGCACCGCGACGGCCGCCACACCGCCGTCTACCGCGACCCGGAGGGCGACCTGCACGCCGTGTCGGCGCGGTGCACACATCTGGGCTGCCTCGTCGCGTTCAACGCGGAGGAACGCGCCTGGGAATGCCCGTGCCACGGCTCCCGCTTCGCCACGGACGGACGGGTGGTGCAGGGGCCGGCCACCAGTCCCTTGGAACGACGCGACATCTGATCGCGACTTGTGAACGAGACATCTGAACGCGAAGAACACCTCATCGCAAGGAGCGCCATGTCCCACCACAAGCATCCCCACCACCACGAGCACGACGGCGCCCAGGACCACGACCGTCCGGCGCAGACCGCAGTGGAGAGCGTGCTGGACGAGTTCGAGGAGGCCGAGCTGGACCCGCAGCACAGGAAGAACAAGGACCGCCGCCGCGGTGAGAGCGGCGACGCCCTCTCCCCCAACGAGGAGGCCCAGGAACAGGCCCACGACACCTGACCAGGGCGTTCAGCCACGCACTGCCGGCCGCCGCAAGCGGGCCCGCTCACGACGCGCCCGCCCCACGAGGTCGGCCGCCGCCTCCGCCCAGGCGCCGTGGTCAAAGGTGAACCCGGCATCCCTCAGCCGGCCGGGCACCACCCGCCGACTCTTGAGCAGGAGCTCGGTGTCGGATCGGAGCGCCCAGGCGCCGATCCCGGCCATCCACCGCGTCGCGGGCAGCCCGACCGGCATGCCCCAAGCAGCGCGCAACGCACGCATGAACTCCCCCTGAGGCAACGGACCGGGCGCCGCGAGATTGACCGCCCCACTGATGTCCTCACGCCCGATCAGGAACTCCACCGCGCGCACGAAATCACGGTCATGGATCCAGGACACATACTGCGCACCACCCGCGACCGGCCCACCCAGGCCGAGCCGCGCCAGCCACAGCAGATAGTCGAAGACACCACCCCGGTCGGGACTCATCACCATCGCCGACCGCAGAGCCACCTTCCGCGTGTGCGGAGTTGCGGCCCGCTCCTGCTCCCGCTCCCAGTTCTTCGCGATCTCGACGCTGTAGGCCCAGTAACCGGGAACGCCCGGCTCGGCACCGCCGATCACGCCGCTCGCCTCATCGTTCGGCGCGTCGAACCGGTGGGCGTAGATGGTGGCGGTACTCATCTGTAGCCAGACACGGGGCGGCCTCCGGGCAGCGGCGATCGCCTGGCCCACGACGCGCGCGGAGTCCACGCGCGAGTCCATCATGGCCCGCAGATTCTCGTCGGTGTAACGACAACTGACGCTCCGCCCCGCAAGGTTGATGACAACGTCACTGCCGTCGACCACCTCCGCCCAGGGGCCGAGCGTCCTGCCATCCCACTGAACCTCACCGCCCCGCACGGGGCGCCTGGTCAACACGACCACCTCATGCCCCGCAGCGGTCAACGCCCGCCGCAACACACCACCCACCTGACCGGTCCCGCCGGGCAGCACAACCTTCACTGGCCCCTCCCCTGACGCTGGCGTCACACAGTAGAACCAGCGTACGACCCGCCAGGTTCAGAGGCAGAGACGGCCGCTATAGAGGCACGGGGGTCTTCGACAGGATCTTCTCCCGGATCGCCTTGTCCGCTGCAACGACGGCCAGGGTCTCGTCGGTGACCCGGGCCGCGGACTCACCGCGCGGGGTGGGTGCGTCGTCCACGGCAGACGAGGTGTACTCGACGACCATGGCCCGGTGCCCGCAGGCGAGGGAGAGCTGGGCGTGAGACGTTCCGGAACCGGAGCCCGATGCCAGGAGGTAGGGGCCGTACGGGAGGCGTGACGTGCCGTCATCCGCCGAACGGGGCGGTGCCGCCAGAAGCTGTGCCTCGGGCGTTCGGGAATCGGATTCGGCATAGGTGACGACTCCGCACCGGTTGCCCTGTGCGTAGAGGAGCATGTGGGCACCGCCTCCCATCTGCACCTCGGCCAGGACACGGCGTTCGGGCGGCGACGGGTCGACATCCATACCAGCGAACGCATCGTCGGGCACGGCCAGTTCGGGCAGCCGAGTCAGCGGTGTCGCCGACACTGTCGCGCTCGCTGTGCCGCTGGGATCCTGGCCGTGTTCCGCTGTGGTGGTGCAGCTCGCGCACAGCAGGCCGAGAAGGACGGCGATGGCAGTCTGCCAACGACGGTTGAGCACGAATCCCTCCTACGGCCTACGGCCTGCGGCAGAAGGCCTCTACTCGGCGTACTGGTCATACAGCGGACCTCACTGCTCAACTCCGCCGAGACCGCCTGCGACACGGTCATCACGAGCGTGGTCTTGCCCATTCCACTCGCCTTCCGCGACTTGCTCGCGCCGCACACCTCGGTGTCAGCGCTTGCGGCGCTCGACGGCGTACGCGTACTGGTCCGGCCAGGTCGGCTCGGCGCCGAGCGCGAGGGCGGCGTGCTGGGGCCAGTAGGGGTTGCGGAGCAGTTCGCGGCCGAGGAAGACCGCGTCGGCCTGCCCGTTGGAGAGGATGTCCTCCGCCTGCTGCGGGTCGGTGATGATGCCGACGGCGGCGGTGGGGATGCCGGTCTGGTTGCGGGCCTGGTCCGCGAAGGGCACCTGGTAGTTCGGACCGGCGACGATCTTCGCGTCGCGGACCATGCCGCCGGTGGACACATCCAGCAGGTCGACACCGCGGGCCTGGAGCTCCTTGGCGAGGCGGACGGTGTCGTCCCCGGTCCAGCCCTCGCGGGCGTCCTCGGGGTTCTCGGTCAGCCAGTCGGTGGCCGAGGTACGAAAGAAGACCGGCAGGTCCTCGGGCCACACGGCGCGGACGGCATCGACGACCTCAAGGGCGAAGCGGATGCGGTTCTCGAAGCTGCCGCCGTAGGCGTCGGTGCGGTGGTTGGAGACCGGGGAGAGGAAGGAGTTGATCAGGTAGCCGTGGGCGCCGTGCACCTCGGCCACCTGGAAGCCGGCGGCCAGCGCGCGCCGCGCGGAGTCGGCGAAGTCACGTACGAGCTGCTGGATCTCGTCCACGGTCAGCTCGTGCGGGACGGCGAGCCCGTCGTACGCGATCGCGCTGGGGGCGACGGGCTGCCAGCCGTTCTCGTCCTCGGGCAGGTGGCGGTCGGACAGCCAGGGCTTGTCGACGGACGCTTTGCGGCCCGCGTGCGCGAGTTGGATGGCCGGGACGGCGCCGTGCGCCTTGATGGCCTCGGTGACACGGGCGAACGCCTCCTGCTGGCGGTCGTTCCACAGGCCGAGGTCCCAGGGGCTGATGCGCCCGTCGGGGCGTACGCCGGTGGCCTCGGCCATGACCAGACCGGCACCGCCTGCCGCGCGGGAGGCCAGGTGGGTGAGGTGGAAGTCGGTCGGTGCACCGGTGTCCGGGCCCTCGGGGGCGGCGGAGTACATGCACATCGGGGACATCCAGACCCGGTTGGGTATCTGAAGGGACCGCAGGGTGAAGGGGGTGAACAGGGCAGTCATACGGGGGGTGCTTCTTTCGTGGTCGTGGTCGTGGTTGTGGTCGTGGCCGTGGTTGTGGTTGTGGTCGGTGATGGGCGACAGCGCGGGGGCCGTGGCTCAGGCGGCCAAGCGGGCGACCGCATCCGCGACGGGGGTGTCGCCTGAAGTCAGTTCGACGATGACGCGGCTGAGGGCGGGCTCGTGCAGGGCGGCGTCGATGAACGCGGCGACATCGTCGCGGTGCACGTCGCCGTACTCGACGGCCGGGCCGGCCGTGACCCGGCCGCTGCCGGGGGTGTCCAGCAGGGTTCCGGGACGGACGATCAGCCAGTCGAGATCGGTGCCCGTCAGATACACGTCGGCGCTCTTCTTGACCTTCATGTAGTGCTCGAAGCCCTCCCCGGCCTCGCCGCCTCGCAGCGCGTCGGGGAAGACCGAGACCAGAACGAACCGCGTCACCCCGGCCAGCGCGGCCGCGTCGGCAGCCTTGCGGAGGCCCTTGCCGTCGATGAGGGACGTGTTGTCCATGCCGGTGCCGTGCGCACCGGCCGAGAAGACCACCGCGTCGTGGCCCCGCATCTTCTGCGCGAGGTCGTCGACCGAGTCGTTGATGAGATCGCCGGTCACCGGCGTCCCGCCGGCCTCGCGCACGATCTCGCCCTGATCGGGCCGACGGTGCATTCCGGTCACCAAGTCACCCCGTGCGGTGAGGAGTTGGGCGAGGCGACGACCGACTCCACCGGCCGCACCGATCTGGAACACCTTCATGAGTTCGCCCCGGCTTTCGAGTAGTGAGGAGGTAGGGAGTGGGGGTGCGGTGATCGCCGGTCAGGCAGCGAACACCTGGGAGTCGTCGGCGAACGCCTTGAACTCCAGGGCGTTGCCCGCCGGGTCGAGGAGGAACATCGTGTGCTGCTCGCCCTTCTCCCCCTCGAAGCGGACGTAGGGCTCGATGACGAACTCGGTACCTGCCGCGCGCAGCCGCTCGGCGAGCTCCTGGAAGGCGGGGATGGTCAGGATCACCCCGAAGTGCGGCACCGGGACGTCGTGACCGTCGACCGGGTTGTGTATGCGCTGCGCGCGCTCCGGTGCGAGGTGGGTGACGAACTGGTGGCCGTGCAGATTCCAGTCCACCCAGGTGTCCGCGCTACGCCCCTGCTCCAGACCCAGCACATCGCCGTAGAAGCGACGCGCGGCGGACAGGTCGTCGACCGGCACAGCCAGGTGGAAACGCGGGATCGGGGACTCGAGAACGCTCATGACACTGCCTTCCGAGAGTGGGTCAAGTGGCCCAGAGGTCCAAGAGAACCCAGGGTTGACTTGTCTCAATGTTTACATTGAGACAACAGCACGATGTTAACATTGAGACATAGCTTCAGGAGGTGTGCATCGAACATGGGTGATCAGGGCAAGGTGTCCCCGGCCCGCCGCCGCGGTCTGTCGGACGAGGTCGCGGACCGGATCCGCGAGGCCATCTTCAATGGGGTCTACGCCCCCGGCGCACAGCTCCGCGAGGTGGAGCTGTCCACCGCGATGGACGTCAGTCGCGGCCCGGTCCGTGAGGCACTGCGCGTACTGGAACGCGAGGGACTGGTCCACTGCGCGTGGCATCGCGGGACGACGGTGACGACGGTGTCCGCCGAGGATGCCGCCGAGCTCGACAGCCTGCGTGGCGCACTGGAGGACCTGGCCGTCCGTCAAGTGATCGCGCGCGCCTCGGACGAGGACCTCGCGCCCCTCGCCAAGGCGGCCGAAGTCATGAAGGACGTCACGGACGCCCACGAGATGGTGCGCCTTGACATCGCCTTCCACGACGCCGTCTTCGCCGCCGCCGGCCATCAGCGCCTCGCCGACGCCTGGGACGGCATCCGGTGCCAGGTCCACCTGTTCCTGCTGACCCGGATCAACCTCAGCACCGACGGATACCTCGGCTGCATCCCGCGCGAACACTACGGGCTCGTGACCGCACTCCGCTCCCGCGACACCGAAACGGCGCTCGACCTCTTCGCCACACACCGTCGCCACGCCGTGGCCGTGGTAACCGGGAACGCCGACGCGAACTAGGGCACGCATCGCGAGCTCGGGAGGATCCCGACCTCCACGCCCGCTGGTGGGCCGCCGGTGACATCAAGCCCGTCACCGGGCACCGCTTCACCCTCGACATGGGGAACTTCGGCAGCCAGCCCTGCGAGGTGATCGAGGTGGACGACCAGCGGCTGCTGGCCTACCGATTCGCCGAGGGCTCGCTCGACACCACCATCACCTGGACGCTGCACCCCGAGGGCCAGGGCACCCGCCTCGTCCTCACCCACGCGGACTTCGACCTCGACTCCCCGATGGGCCGTCAGGCGCATGCCGGCATGGGCAAGGGCTGGCCCCACATCCTGAACCGTCTCGAATCCCTCCTGGGCGGGGCCGCCTGAGCCTGTGTGATGTCCGGGTTCCGGGTGAGGCCCTTGCCCCTGATCATGGGGTTCCTCGGCCACCACCGCCGGGGCCCTCTCGCCTTACGGCGCCGGAACGGCACCGATCTGCTGCATCACCCCGAGGAGGTCGGGCTGGCCCCGTTCGCCGACGATCCGGCCGTCGGCGAGGTAGTAGAAGTTCATGGCCTGCACCGAGATCTTGTTGCCGCTCGCCGGGATCCCGAAGAACTCACCGTCGTGGGTTCCCCGCATGGTGAACCGCGCGACCACCGTGTCGCCTTCGGTGACCGTCTCCTCCAACGTCCACTGGACGTCCGGGAAGGCGCTGCGCATCATCCCGATGACTTCCATGTACCCATCGGGTCCTCGCAGCGG
This sequence comes from Streptomyces sp. UC4497, assembly GCF_054871485.1. Taxonomy (NCBI): domain Bacteria; kingdom Bacillati; phylum Actinomycetota; class Actinomycetes; order Kitasatosporales; family Streptomycetaceae; genus Streptomyces; species Streptomyces sp. UC4497. Next base: position 102,334 of record NZ_JBTYHB010000021.1, read on the forward strand.
TTCTGGGTGACTCGGCGCGTGGAACACCGCGTCCGGAGAAATGACCTCGCGGGCGAGATCCTCGTTGCCCGTGTTGATGAACTCGACGAAGCGGTTCATCACTGACTCGGTGGACTGCGATGGCATCTTGCTGTGCCTCTCCAGAGACGTTCGGGCGGGTACCTGCGACCGTAACATCGAAACGATGTTCACATCGATTCGATGTTCGCGTGCGAGGATGGGCTCATGCTGGAACTCGCGATACTCGGCTTCCTCGCCGAAGGACCCCTGCCCGGCCACGAGCTGCGCCGCCGCGTCTCACAGCTGACCGGCTATACGCGACCGGTCAGTGACGGCAGCCTGTATCCGGCGATCAATCGCCTGACCAAGGCGGGCTTGATCGAGCGGCGCGCCGATCCGGCCGCGGGGGCGGCCCGGTACGTGCTCAGCCTGACCGCGGCCGGGCGGGCCGACATGCTGCAGCGCCTGCGCAAGCCCGCCGACCACGAGATCACCGACTTCACCCGGTTCTACGTCGTCCTGGCCTTCCTCTCCCACCTGCCCGACGTGGCCGAACGGCACGCGGTGCTGCGCAGACGGCTGGAGTTCCTGGAAGAACCGGAGAGCTTCTTCTACGACAACGAGAGGCCCCTGCGCGCCGAGGAGGTCGCCGACCCCTACCGGCGGGGCATGCTGCTCACCGCCCGCGCCACCAGCCGCGCGGAGCGGACCTGGCTGCGCGAGACCCTCGGGGACGAGCCGCCCGCATTCGCCACCGGATGCACCGACAACGATCCGCACGCGCCCGCCGCTCCCGCGGGCTGACCGCCCACGGAGGTACCTCCATGCTTGCTTCCTGGTACGACGACCAGGGTCCCGCCTCCGATGTCCTGCACGTCGGCGAACTCCCGGATCCCGTCCCCGGTCCCGGTGAAGTCCGTGTCCGTGTCACCGTCTCGGGCGTCAACCCCGGCGACACCAAGAAGCGGCGCGGCTGGCTCGGCTCGTCCATGCCCTTCCCCCGGGTGATCCCGCACAGCGACGCCGCCGGAACCATCGACGCCGTGGGCGCCCACGTCGACGCCCGCCGCGTCGGACAACGGGTCTGGGTATACGGCGCCCAGTCCTACCGCCCCTTCGGCACCGCCGCCCAGTACACCGTCGTCCCCGCCGACCTGGCCGCCCCCCCTGCCCGCCCACCTCGGCGACGAGCTCGGGGCGAGCCTCGGCATCCCCGGCATCACCGCCCACCGCACCGTGTTCGCCGACGGCCCGGTCGACGGGAAGCTCGTCCTGGTGCACGGTGTGCTCGGCGGGGTCGGCTCCCTGGCCGCCCAGCTCGCCCACTGGGCAGGGGCCACCGTGCTCGCCACCGTCCGGCGCGGGGAGGACCTGCACCGCATCGACCCCTCCGTGGTGTCTCACGCCGTCGCCCTTGACTCCGGCGACCCGGCGGCGGAGATCCGCACGTACGCACCCAAGGGAGTCCACCGTATCGTCGAGGTGTCCCTGTCCGACAACGCCGACCTGGACTGTGCCGTTGCCGCGAACGACGCGGTCATCGCCGCCTACGCCACCCGCGCCGACCGGACAGCGATCCCCTTCTGGCCGCTGTTGTTCAACAACGTCACCCTCCGCCTGCTCGGCAGCGACGACTTCCCCGCCGCGGCCAGAAGGCAGGCCGCCCGCGACCTCACTGCCGCGGCCGCCGTCGGCGCCCTCACGGTGGACATCGGCGACCGCTTCCCGCTGGAGGAGATCGCCAAGGCGCACGACCGCGTCGACACCGGCGGCCGCGGCCGCATCCTGGTCACCGTCCCCCAGCGAGCCGGCTGAGCCAGCAACGGCCGTCGGAACCTTCCTGCTGCACCGCCGCGAAACCAACTGACCGACCCACGCCCTTTTTCCGCGGTTCTGGGTGCGGCGGAAACTCTCACCCCCACCGACTGTCTGCCCACTCAACTCGCCTACAGCAAAGCTGAGTTCACTTCGTATGCGGCACCGGTCCCCCGAGCGTTGGCCGGCCCTTCCTATCCTGAAACTCGCATACCGCCACAGAGAGGAAGGAAATGGAAGACAAGAGTCCCCTTGACCGGCCCTCCCGACAGCTAGGCGGCCACATACCCCTCTGCCCGCGCTGCGGCGGCGACTGGGCCCAGTCCGTGCCACGGATCGTCCAGGACGGCCGGATCCCGCGCGAGCACCGCCGGGACGGCGGCCCCGCCCACACCCCTCTGGCAGGACGGCTCGCGCTGACCCCGGAGCCGCCCGAAATGGACGGCTTCGCGCTCGTCCTCGCCGGCGCCCTCCCCGGCCTCTGCTTCATCGCGATCTTCGGCCCGCCCATCTGGTTGGTCCTGGCCGCCATCGACGGGGCCGTGCTTGCGGTGATGGGCACGGTGAACCGCAAGGACCGTCGCCGCATCGAAGCCCGCGGCGCCCTCGCCCACCCCCTGTGGAGTGCGGCCTGGTACTGCCACCGCTGCGACGTCGTCTGGCGCCCGAAGGAGACCCAGGAGGTCATGTCGCCGGGCCGCTTCCAGCACGAGCTCTGGTCGTACGACACCACAGCCCCGCGCGCCTGACGCGCCCCCGCACCTTCCACATCCGCCGAGCCGGCGGCGCGGAATTCGCCTTCGCCTACGTCACGTTCGCAACAGACCCGCCCTCGCCCCCGGCGCGGTCGATCTCGGCCCGCATCTGCTCGTGGCGCCCGTCCAGGTCCCAGAAGAGCATTGCCAGGGCCTGGCCCGCGATCAGCAGCAGCGGGATGCCGTAGAACATCACGCGGATCGCGAGCAGCGCGGCGTCGCCCGTGTCGCCGGGGCGGTAGTCGGCCAGCGCGAGACCGTACGCGACGGCGGAGGCTCCGATGGCGGAGCCGACCTTGGTGGCGAAGCTGATGCCCGAGGAGAGCAGGCCCTCGTTGCGCGTGCCGAATCGCCACTGCTGGTACTCGACGGTGTCTGCCGTCATGGTGAACATCGAGACCATGGAGATCCCGATGGCGAAGGTGGCCGCGATGTACAGGGTGAGGAAGGCGGGGAAGCTCGCCTCCGCCGGGTACATCGCCGCCCAGCACACGAAGCCCACCGTCAGCGCCTGCACGTTGCCGCGCCGCTTGCCGAACTTCCGGTAGTACGGCGCCGCCACCACACCGCCGAGAATCATGGTCCCCGAGACCAGCGGCAGCAGCACGGAGATGGCCCACGGCGCGTGCAGCACGGCCAGCGCGAAGTACACGGTGACACCAAGAACCAGGTTCAGGCGCACGAAGTTGATGACTCCGTAGACGAAGGTCACCTTCCAGGGGCGGTTGCCCCACAGGGTGCGCAGCGCGGCGCCCAGGCCGGTCCGCTCCTGCGCGGCGGAGAGGGCGTAACGCTCTTTGCAGGTGGCGAAGGTGACGGCGAAGAAGCCGACACTCAGCACCCCGTAGACGACGGTCGCGATGGTCCAGCCGCGCCGCTCGCTCCCGGCGCCGAGCCACGCCACGAACGGAGTGGTGGTCGCGGTCACGATGATCGATCCCACCGAGCTGCCGATCGCCCGCAGGCCGCCCATCTGCATCCGCTCGTGCGGGTCCCGCGTCATCATCGGGAGCAGCGAGCTGTACGGGACGTTGACCAGGGAGAACAGCAGGCCGAGCGTGAGGTAGGTGAGGAAGGCGTAGACGAGCTTCCCGTTCTCGCCGAGGTCCGGGACGGTGAAGGTGAGCACCCCGACCACGCCGAACGGGATCGACGCGAAGACCAGATAGGGGCGGGCCTTGCCCCAGCGGGAGCCGGTGCGGTCCACCAGGATGCCGATGACGGGGTCGACCACCGCGTCGAGGAGCCGGGCGACGAGGAAGAGGGTGCCGAGGATCGCGGCGGGCAGCTTGGCGACGTCGGTGTAGTAGTACAGCAGGAAGCCGCCGACGAGGTTCCAGGAGAGGTTGGAGGCCAGATCACCGGCCCCGTAGCCGAACTTCTCCCGCCAGCCGAGGCGGGCCGAACTCCCCTGCGCCGCGTGTGACTTGGTCGCTTCAGTGGTGGTGTCCAACGTGCTCCGCTCCTTTGCAGGCACGGCGCCGCGCCGGCGCCTTTGGACGCTCAGAGCACACCACGGAGCCGCCCCGCACAAGATGAAGTAGATTCGAAATTCTAATTTTGTTTCTTCGTCCGAAGCCCCCGCCCTCATTGATCGACCCCAGCCCCGACGAGGTCTAGAATCAGTATCCAGATTCTGTTTTAATCGCGGTCCCGCGTCTTACCGGGCGCGGCAGTTCCTCCTCTTCTGGAGTTGATCGCGCATGACCGCGCTCCGCTGGAGCTACATGGACCACTGGCGGGTGGACAGCCCGCGCGGCCCCGTCACCCAGTACGCCGCCCGCCGCCACATGGACGACTTCGTCAAGCAGATCAGCGCCGTCGGCTTCGAGGGCCTGGACATGTTCGACTTCCAAGTCTTCGCGCTGAGCGGGATGTTCGGCTCCGTCGAGAACTACCAGCGCTATCTGCGCGACCACGGCATCGAGAAGATCGTCAACCTCTTCCGCGGCATCATGTACGACCCGCGGGTCGCCGACGCACACGTGCGCGAGACCCACGACGAGATCGTCACCAGCACCCGCCGCATGCTCGGCATGTGGGAGAGCCTCGACATCGAGAGCCTCATCGTGATGCCCGCGAGCCTCTACAAGGACACCGCCCCGGTCACCGACGACAAGATCAAGGCCGCGGCCGAGTGCTGGAACCGGGTCGGCGAGATGACCCTCACCGAGTTCGGCGTCCGCACCACTTGCCACCACGAGTTCTTCTGCGCGATCCGCACCGAGGACGACATCCGCAAGTTCTACGAGTTCACCGACCCGCGCTACGTGTCGTTCTTCTGCGACACCGCCCAGCACTGCATCGCGGGCATCGACCCGGTCGCCCTCTTCATGGACCTGCACGAGCGCTGCTCCGGCTTCCACTTCAAGGATACCCGGGAACGTGACACCACCGACGCGTACCGGCACAGCCCCGACGCGGAGCTGATGGCCCCTCAAACACCGCAGTGGTTCCACGAGATGGGGACCGACGGCGGGCTTGTCGACTTCCCGCGCCTCATGCGGGCCATCAAAGACGTCGGCTACGAGGGTTGGATCACCGTCGAGCACGACAAGGTCAACATCGGCGGGGACTACGCCGAGGCCACCGCCCTGTCCATGTGGTACGCCCGCAACGTTCTCTCGGAGATCTACGCATGAGTGACACACGGATGAGCGCCGACGCCACGCCGGATGTCCGGCTCGGCTACGCCATCAACCAGTGGAAGCCGAACTTCGACGACTTCACCCGCCCCGAACAGCACGAACGTGCCCTGAAGGTGCTCGCAGCCAGCGGCTTCACCGGAGTCGAGCTGCGCGGCGGCACCGGCCGCTGGGACCCGCTCGGCCGACCCGCCTCGATCGCCGCCACCTACGGGACAGCCGGCGCCTTCCTCGACGTCGTGCGCCGCACCGGCCTTGCCGCGGTGAGCAGTTGGTACGTCGACCCGGGCCACCCCGTCGACGAGGAACTCAGCCGCGGCCGCTCGGTCCTGGACCGCGCCCAGCACCCGGAGATCGTCCAATCCCTGCTGCCCTTCGCGGAGTTCCTCACTCAGGCCGGCGGTTCCCGTCTCGTGGTACGCGCCCTGCCCGCGGCGTGGACGCTCGACGGACCCCTCGACGCGGCCGGGATCGCGGACGCGGCGGCGGGCTGGAACGCGGTCGGCGCGGCCGTGGCACGCGCCGGGGTGCGGCTGTCCCTGCACGCGGACTGCCTCAGCGCCGCCGCCGACGAGAAGACCCTGGCCGCCCTCCTCGCCGAGACCGACCCCGCGGTCGTCGGACTCACCCTGGACACCGCCGAGTTGACCGTCGCCGGGCTCGACCCGGTCCGTCTCTTCGACACCCACCACGAGCGGGTCGACCACCTGCACCTCAAGGACACCCGCCACGTCGACGAGAGCGACGAGCGGCTCGCCCCGCACGCCGAGGCGGGCATGCTCTCCGAGGGCGGCGCCCGCGGCATCGAGCGCTGGTTCTACGAGTGCGGCACCCCCGGCGGACTCGTCGACTTCGCCGCGCTCGCCGAACGGCTGCGCGCCCACGCCTGGTCCGGCTGGGCCGTCTTCGAGAGCGAGCAGACCCCGAACCCGGCCCGCAGCGCCATGCTCAACGGCTGGTTCGCCCAGCGCCTGTTCCCCCGCGGTCACCGTCGCGGGGTCCCCTCCTGATCACGGGAGCCACCATGTCCCACCCCGTCCCTCTCTCCGTCAACGTCGAGCTCCTCTTCCACGAGGCCGGCGACGACCTGGGCGAGCGTGTCCGCGCCGCCGCCGACCACGGTATCGACACCGTCGAGATCTGGTCGCACAGCGACAAGGACCTCGGTGCCCTCCGGTCCAGCCTCGACGCCACCGGCTCCACCCTGCACACCCTGCTCGTCGAGGGCCGCCTCACCCTGGCCGACGCCGGCACCCACGAGGCGTTCCTCGGCCATGTGCGGGACGCGGCCGAGGCCGCCGTCCGGTTGGGCTGTACCCGCATCGTCACCGGCTCCGGCGTCGGCCTCCCCTACATGAAGCGGGCCGTACAACACGGCATCGTCGTGGACGCGTTGAAGGCGGGCGCGGAGATCGCCGCCGCGCACGGCGTCACCCTCGTCCTGGAGAACCTCAACACCGCGGTGGACCATCCGGGCACCCTCTTCGACACCACCGCGGAGTGCCTGCGGGCGGTCCGCGAGGTAGGCTCCCCCGGCCTCGCCCTGCTCTACGACGCCTACCACTCCCTGCAGATGGGCGAGACGCCCGAGCAAATCCTGGCAGGAGCTGCACAGTTGGTGTCCCACGTGCAGATCGCCGACCTGCCGGACCGCACCGAACCCGGCACCGGCACCGTCGACTGGTCCGCGCAACTCACCGCTCTGCGCCGCCTCGGCTACCAGGGCCCGATCGGCCTCGAGTACCGCCCCACCACCGGCACCCTCGACTCGCTGCGCGTCATCGAGAAGATCGCCGCCGGACAGTGACCGTGGCACCGGAACGCGCCGCGTGCGTGAGCCGCGCGTTCCGGCGTCAACCCTTCGTACGCAGGAACGCGAGGGTCATCGCGCCCAAGTCCGCGACCAGCGTGGACATGTCGGTGCCCTCGGCCGCCTCGGTCGGCACATCGAGCGCGAGACCGCGCGCGAGCGCCGCGTACACCGTGGTGAAGCAGGAGCCCGCCGCGCGCTCCGGGTCCGGGTGGCGCACCTCGTCGCGGCGGGACAGCACCAGCCCGACGAAGCGGTCCCGCAGGTCGAAGTAGGAGGTCTTGCCAACCTTCGCCACCTCCGGGTCGACGGCGCCACGCTGCTGGAAGGCACCGAGCGCGGGCCCCTGCCGCTCCAGCAGACGGGCCAGTTCCTCGATCAGGCGCGGCAGCATGTCCCCCAGGCCGGTACCGACCCACCGGTCGGCGTCCGTGAGGGCCTGGTGCTCGGCCAGCATCTGCTCCTGGAACCGGGTCTGCGCGGCCCTCAGCAGGTCGTCCTTGCCGTCGACACGGGTGTAGATCGACCCGACCGACACCCCGCTGCGGCGGCTCACCTCGGTCAGAGCGAAGCCCGCGTACCCCTTCTCCGCGAGCAGCTCCAGCGTGGTGTCGAGGACCAGGTCGAACGAGCGCTGGCTGCGCTCCTGCTTGGGGGCACGGATACCGCCTGACTCGGCGGGGCGCTTGGCGGGTGCGGGCATCCCGACATTGTAGGCGGCACCGACGGCGCTCCCCAATGACGTGGATGCGGGGCCTCCCGCACCGCGCCATCGTGCGCGGCGGACTCCTTCAGGCGAGCGCGGCCGCGATGTGGCCGGCCGTGCCCACGGCCAGAGCGACGGACGTGAGCGTCGGATTGCAGGCCGTGGCGGTCGGAATGGCGCCGTTGCCGGCGACGTAGAGACCACCCGTGCCCCACACCTGACCGTCCGGGTCGCACACGCTGGTGCCGTCGTCCGTCTCCCCCATCCGTACGGTGCCCTGGTAGTGCAGGGAGGATCCGAGCGGGAGGGTGATCGGCTCGGGGTCGAGGGGTGTGCCGAGGGCTTCGGCCGCGCGCCGGACCGTCTTGCGGGCGGCCTCCAAGGTGGCACGGTCGCGGTCGGTGAGGGTGTAGTGGATCCGTGGGGCCGGCATGCCGTCGGCGTCGGTGCGTGTGTCGTCGAACGTGACGCGGTCCTCGGCGCGGAGGTCCTTGGCGCAGAACCAGCCGAGGCCGACGATCGAGCCGGGCGCGGGCACCTCGTCGTCGGCGAGCGGCACGGGTGAGGCGTCGAGCTGCATGACCTGGCCGTGGAAGGGTTCGGCGTCGGTGTACGGGACCCAGCTCACGCCGCTGTGCCGGGCGGCGGCCGTGGCTTCGCCGACCGCCGCGGCCCCGGCGTCGTCGACGTCCGCGAGCCGGGTCGCGCAGACGACCTGGTGCTGGTCGTTGAGGTAGCGGCCGAGCGCCGTGGGGCGGATGCCGGAGGCCCACAGCAACTGCGGGGTGCGCAGCGCGTCGGCCGCCACGACGACGGCCCGCGCCGCGACCTCGTGCTCCCCTCCGTGCACGAGGTCGCGGACGGTGAGGCCGGTGACCCGGCCGCGGTCGGTGTGCACGCGGCGGACGTGGGCGTCCGCGTGGAGGGTGAAGTGCGGGTCGGCGAGGGCGACATCGCCGAGAACCACATCCGCGCCGGACCAGGTGACACGGCCGTCGGCGTCACGGCGGACAGCGAGCGGCATGGCGCGCACGGTGCGCCCCGCGCCGCGACCGGTGTCGAAGGCGGCGGCGAGGCGTTCGCGGACGAGGCCGGTGAAGGGCGCGTCGTCGAAGGCGTCATGGCGTACGGCGAGGAGGCGCTCGGCCTCGTCGAGGAGGGCGTCCAGGCCGGGCAGGAAGTCGATGCGTTCGCTCTCGCTGGGGCGGGGGCAGGCGCCGGTCCAATGGGCTCCCATGCCGCCGACGTTGCGGGACATCGCGGCGGCGGGCAGGCCGTCCTCGCCGGGGGTGCGGTAGCCGTCGGGCAGCAGATAGGTGCCGGGGCGGGCAGTGCGGCCGTCGGGGGCCGGCCCGGACCCCTGGGAGCGGCGCTGGGCCTCGGCCCGTGCGGCCGGGTCGGCGATGCTCTTGACGTGCTGTCCCGGTGTCGCGGTGAGCTGAGGTCCGGCCTCGAAGAGGGCGACGCTCAGGTGTGGGGCGCGTTCGCCGAGCGTGCGGGCGACGGCGGCACCGCAGGGGCCGCTGCCGACGACGGCGACGTCGACGCGGGCGGGGAAGGTACGGGTCATGGCGGGTGCCCTTCGGTCAGCGGACGAGCGAGAGGGTCTTGGTGCAGCGGCCGCCGCCCGGCACGGGCATGTACGAGATGCGCAGCCGGACGACGACGGTGACACGGTGCTCGCCGCCCTCGACGGGTCGGCCCGTCTCGAAGGCGAGTTGTGCCCGCTCCCCCATCTCCCAGCGGTCGTCGGTGACATGAGGCATCCGGTCGAAGGTGTAGGTGTTGCCGTGCACGGTGAACGTGGTCCGCTCGGCCGGGACGGACTCGCCGTCGAGGGTGAGATCGACGGCCTCGACCATGGAGAGGAACAGGCCGCGGTAGTAGGGCATGCGGACCTCGACGATCCCACCGGGGCGCCCGTCGGGGCGCGGCCGGATGCCGTGGTCGTCGCAGACGATGTACTGGTCGAACACGAGAGAACTCCCTGAAGAGGAAAGACGGATGGGCGGGCGGCGCGGGTGCGTCAGTCGCCCTCGCCCAACAGCCGTGCCAACATGCGCTGTTGGCGGCGCACCTGCTCGACACTGTCGACGGCGAAGGCGTCCTGGATGTGCCGGTTGCCCTCGTACTCGCTGGACAGGTAGCCGTCGAAGCCGCCCTTCACCAGGACGGGGACGATCTCCTCGTAGGGGATGCTGTATTCGGCCTTGTCGTCGGGCATCTCGTAGAACTTGGCCTGGACGTGGTGGATGAAGGCCATGTGGTCGAGCATGTCGCGCGGGTCGGACCAGATGTAGTGGGTGGCCTGGCGGGCGAGGCCCGTCTCGACGGGGCCGCCGCCGCGGTAGTTGACGATGTCCATCAGGGCGTGGGTGTCGCCGTGGTCGTCGTAGGTCTTGACGATGTAGTCGACGAGGCGCGGGTCGGCACCTTCGCGCAGAGCGCGGTCACTGGCGACGCGGGGGAAGCGGCGCACGTACACACCCATGTCGGGCATGAGGCCGAGCACGTCCGGCCCTGCGCGGTGCATGACCGCCAAGTGCTCCTGGATCCACGGGTGTTCGTAGTGGAAGGGTGCGTGCACCTCCAGCAGGACGCGCACGCCGTGATCGGCGGCGTAGGGGGCGACCGCGGCCATGACCTCGGGCGGGAAGTTGACCGTCGCCTTGACGATCGGGGCGCCGAGGGCGACCGCGATGTCGATCTCGCGGCGCACGCGGGCGGCCTGCTCGTCGGGGGTGAGCATGCGGCCGGGGTGGAGCTTGGTGTCGAGGAAGGCGTTGGTGGCCGTGGGAGTGGTGCCGTAGCGCTTCATCCAGCCGTGCCAGTCGGCGACGAACGCCTCGGGCAATGTGGGGTGACCGGGTATGGACTGCTCGGGGATGATCTCGATGCCGTACGCCCCCATGTCCGCGGCGGCGGACACGCACTGCTCGACGGTGAGCGTGCGCAGGAAGTACTCCTCCTGGAAGGAGTAGAGGCTGACACCTCGGCGGACGGTGTGGGACGGGCGGGTGCCGCGGTCGTTTCGGGACGTCATGGGCGGCAGGAGCTCCTTCGGGTGTGCTGCTTCGGTCACCAACGCGACCTGCGCCGCCACCTTAGGTCCGGCCGACCGCGTTTTCAATATCTAGATTCTGTTTCTGTTGCATACTGGAGCACGACAGCGGGGCGGCCCGGCCCATCCGGGCCGCCCGTCGGGAAGCCGACCCCTTCCCGCGCCCGGTCGCCGCCGTCATCGCCGGATCCGGCGCTCCCCTCACAGGAAGTGATTCCATGTCAGCGACCGCAGCCGCGCCCACCGCGGCGCGGCCCCGCCGCGCACTGTTCCTCTGCCTCGTCCTCGTCACGGCTCTGAGCGCGCTGGACCAGACGATCGTCGCCACCGCACTGCCCGCCGTCACGGCCGAACTCGGCGCTCCCTGGCGGGCGTCCTGGATCGTGACCGCCTACGCCCTCGCCATGACGGCCACCCTCACCACGGCGGGCGCGCTCGGCGACCGGTTCGGACGCCGCCGGACACTGCTGGCCTGCATCGCGCTCTTCGTCCTCTCCTCGCTGGCCTGCGCCGCCGCGACCGACGTCACGTGGCTGGCGGCGGCCCGCTTCGCCCAGGGGGTGGGCGGGGCCGGGCTCCTGGTGCTGCCGCAGGCGGTCGTCGCGGACACCGTTCCGGCCCGACAGCGCGCCGCCTATCTCGGGCCACTGGGTGCGGTGTTCGCCGTGGCGACCGTCGCGGGGCCACTCCTCGGTGGGTGGCTCACGGACCTGGTGGGGTGGCGGCTGATCTTCGGCGTCAATCTGCCGCTGGGCGCGGCGGCGGCCCTGCTCGCGCTGCGCACCGTCCCGGCGACGCCCGGCGCGGCGCGTGCGCACCGGTTCGACGCGGCGGGCGCGGCCCTGGTCGCCCTGGCCGCGACCGCGCTGGTCCTGGCGACGACGGCGGCCGGGGAGGGCGCCTCGGCTGGCATGGTCGCGGCGGGTGCCGCCGGCTCGGCGGTGGCAGTCGCCGCGGCGCTGGCGTGGGAGCGGCGTGCCGCCCAACCGGTGCTGCCGGTAAGGGTGTTGACGGGTCGGACGCCGCTGCTGTGCTGCCTCCTCGCGCTGACCGCGGGACTCGGCCTGTTCGGGATGATCGCGTACGTGCCGATGTGGACCCAGGGCGCGTACGGGGTGTCGGCTTCGACCGCCGGGCTGATGCTGCTCCCCATCACCGTGGGGATCACGCTCGGCATGAACCTGTCGGGGCGGCTGGTCGGCAGTTTCGGGCGGTGGCGCGCGTTCCCGCGGGCGGGCAGTGTGCTCGCGGCCCTCGCGGCCACGGGCCTCGCACTCGGCGCCGGCGGGGACGGCGGGCCGGGCCTTCCGCTGCCACTGGCGGCTGCGTTGTTGGGCTTGCTCGGGCTCGGCGCAGGGCTGTTCATGCAGGTCGTGGTGGTGGTCGCGCAGGACGCCGGCCCGGCGGGATCGGTGGGAGCGGTCACGTCGGCGATGGCGTTCGTACGGGAGATCGGTGTGACGGTGGGAGCGGCGGGGCTCGGCGCGCTCGCCGCCCACGGCCTGGCCGCGCGCGGCGGCACGGGCGCGGCGTCCTACGGCGACGCGTTCCGCCCCGTCTTCACGGCGGCGGCCTGCTGCTTCGCCGCCGGGCTGCTCTGCGCCGCGGTACTTCCACCGCACCGGCTGGGCTCGGCCGCGCCGGAGCCGACCGACGTGTGAAGCGGCGGCGAAATTAAACAGAAGCAGAATTCTGATTGACGGTCGTTCCGTCGTGCTGCAGGATCCAGAGCATTCCACGTGACCGCGCCGCCGGTGGCCTCGCAATGGCCCAGCCGGCGCGCTCCTTCCTGTCCATGGCGCGCCGGGACGCGCGCCCGACTGAAGCTGGTCTGCGCATGGCATCCTCGACCTCGGCACGCCCCGACGGCATCGCCCACCCCGGCACCACCACTTCCCCCCTCGCCGCCGAGCCACCGCTGCGCAAGCGCGAGCGGGTGGCCTTCGGCCTGGGGGACGTGGCCTCCAACCTCTCCTGGAACATGGTCAGCAGCTTCCTGCTGTTCTACTACACGGACGTCGCCGGGATCACCGCCGCGGCCGCCGGAACCCTGATCCTCGTCGCCCGGTTCATCGACGCCGGCGCGGACGTCGGGATCGGCGTTCTCGTCGACCGCACGCGCTCCCGGCACGGCAAGGCCCGCCCCTATCTGCTGTGGTGCGCCGTCCCGTTCGGGATCGTGAACATCCTGACGTTCACGGTCCCGGACGTCTCACACACCCTCAAGGTGGTCTACGCCTGCGCCACGTTCCTCCTCCTGGGACTCCTCTTCTCCGCGCTCAACATCCCGTACGGCTCCCTGATGCCGATGATGACTCGCGACCAGGGCGAGCGTGCGGGCCTCGGCGGCTTCCGCGCGATGGGCAGCTCCGTGGGAACGCTGATCGTCACCGGCCTCACCGCGACCCTGGTGGTCGCCTTCGGCGGCTCGGCGACCTCGCGCTCGGGCTACTTCTGGACGACCGCTCTCATGTCCACCGCGAGCGTCGTCCTTTTCCTGGTGACCTTCCGGTACTGCAAGGAGCGCCACACCGACCTCGGCACACGGTCGATCACCCTGGGCGAGGAGCTCAGGGCCGCGGTCCGCAACGGTCCGTGGATGGTCGCCAACGCCTTCGCGGTGGTCAACTTCGTCCGCCTCAGCGTGATGACGACCGTGACGATCTACTACTGCATCCAAGTGCTGCACCAGCCGTGGACCATCTCCCTGCTGCTACCGCTCATCTCCGGCTCGCTCATCGTGGGTGGCCTGTCCGCCAAGCCGTACTACGCCCGGCTCGGACGGCGGCGCGGCAACATCCTCGCCCTCACCGCTTCCGGCGCGCTCTTCGCGCTCCTGCCGTTCTCCGAGGGGGTGTTGCCGGTGTTCATCCCCGTGTACTGCCTGGCATGCCTGTGCAGCGGACTCAGCATGACGTCGCTGTACACCGCCGTCGCCGACACCGTCGACTACAACGAGTGGCGGTTCGGCGTACGCAGCGAGGGGCTGCTCAACTCCGGCTTCAGCCTGGCCACCAAGGTGGGCACCGCCATCGGCGGCGCCCTCGTGGCCTTCGCCCTGGCCCGGGCCGGATACACGGACGGACACAACGCCCCCGACGCCGCGATCGCCACCATCAAGCTGCTGTACTACGGCGCTCCGCCGGTACTGATGCTCGCCCAGATCGGCATCATCGCATTCTGGCGGCTCGACGCCGAACACCCGCGCATTGTCAGCGAGTTGGCGAAGCGGCAACGGGCGCGGGCCTGACGGCACGCAGGCGCTTCTAGCGCCCTCGCCGCGATTTGTCCTTGCGTATGCGGCCGCCCCTGGCAACGCGGGCGGCCTCATCGGCATGTCCGGAGCCGAAAGCCCCCACAACTCCCGTCATTTCGCCGGGCCTTGACGAGGCCCCCGGGCCGGAGCTAACTTCAGAATCGTAATTCTGATTCTTTCACTGTGCTGGACTGCACCGCACTGATCCCAGGAGGCCCCCTCGTGCGCTTCTCCGCCTTCCTCGTCGGCCGTTCCATGGGCCCGGACGACGACGCCTACGTCCTCGACACCCTCGCCGAGCACGCCCTGGAGGCCGACCGGCTCGGCTTCGACGCGGTGTTCCTGCCGGACCACCACTTCACCGGCTACGCACCGATGTCCTCGGACCCGTTCCTGTTCGCCGCCCACCTGGCCGCACAGACGAAGAACGTGCACTACGGCTTCTCCGTGACCACGCTTCCGCTGCACCACCCGGTGCGCTTCGCCGAGCGCGTCAACCTCCTCGACCACCTCACCAAGGGCAAGGTCCTCGTCGGCATCGGCTCGGGCACCACTCCCGAGGAGACCATCGGCTTCGGCGTCGACTTCCAGGACTCCAAGGACCTGATGGAACAGCAGGTCGAGACCGTGCAGAAGCTGTGGGCCAAGTCCGTCGACGACGACCCGATCCAGTTCGAATACGGCCCCTACAAGGGTGCCGTCGTCCAGCGCATCGTGCCCGCCCCCTACAGCGAGCGGCGCCGCCTGATGAGTGTGGCGATGCGCGAGACCAGCACGGCGCGCGCCGCCAAGTACGGCTGGCCGGCCTTCATCCCCGCCTTCGTCCCGCCGATCCCCGCCAGCGGCGAGCCCTCGACCGCCTTCCAGAAGTACCTCGACGCCTACCGCGCGGCGATCACCACCTCCGGCCACCCCCAGGACGTGATCGACGACTGCCTGTCCTGGACCACGCACACCTACCAGTGCGTCCACGTCGCCGAGACCGACGAACAGGCTCGCAAGGAGCTGGAGTTCATCCTCCGGGGCTACCAGGAGGCGATCGACCGCGAGTACGCGTACAACAAGCGCGCCGAGGGCATCAGCGGCGTCGACCTGAGCAACGCGCAGGCACCGAACGCGCTCAGCGAGGAGTGGATCCGCACCTGGTGCCTGTACGGCAGCCCGGACACGGTCGCGCAGCAGCTCGCCCACTACGACGGCCTCGGCGTCGGCAACGTGCTGATGGGCTTCACCAACGGCCCGCTCACTCCCGAGCGTTACGCCCTCACCCAATCGTCGATGCGGCTCTTCGCCGAGCAGGTCATGCCGCGCTTCCGCACGGAGGGGACCCGATGAAGACACCACTGATCGTCGGCATCGGCGGCACCACCCGCCCCGGCTCCAGCAGTGAACTCGCCGTCCGCACCGCACTTTTGGCGGCCGAGCGGCGCGGCGCCCGCACGGAGCACTTCGGCGGCGACTTCCTCGCCTCGCTCCCCCACTACGCGCCGGAGAGCCCCGCCCGCACCCCTGCCCAGCGCACTTTGGTGGCGGCCGTCCGCGCGGCCGACGGCATCGTCATCGGCTCCCCCGGCTACCACGGTGGTGTCTCCGGCCTCGTCAAGAACGCCATCGACCTGCTGGAGGACCTGCGCGAAGACGAGCGTGTCTACTTCGACGGACGCGCGGTCGGCCTGGTCGTGACCGCCGCCGGCTGGCAGGCCTGCGGCACCACCCTGACTGCGCTGCGCAACACCGTCCACGCCATGCGCGGCTGGCCCACCCCGCTCGGCGTCACCCTCAACTCGGCCCAGAGCCGCCTGTTCGACACCGCCGGACACTGCCTCGACACCACGGCCGCCGCCCAACTCGACCTGCTGGGCGAGCAGGTGCACGACTTCGCCCGCCGCCAGGGACTCCCCGCGGCGACAAAGGCTGCAGCACGGGCGGCCTGAGCGCGGCGATCCGGCACCCGCCGTCGATCCATTCCGACCGGACGCACGCGTACGTGCGCCGCCTCTTCGTACACGCCCGACACATCCTTCCCCTCCCCCGAGGTGCACCACGACCATGACAGCCGAACCCGCCACGACTCCGCCCACAGCCCCCACCCAGCCACCGGGCCCCGACGAGCTCGCCCGGGTGACCGCGGGCCTCGACATGCACCACAGCACGCCCGCCCCGGACCTCTGCGTACGCGAACTGCGCCTGGTCGACGGCCCGATGGGCGTGGCGAGCACCCGCCTCGACGAACGCGACACCGCCCTGCTCGCCCCGAGCGCGACGGCTCTCGCCGCCACCTGGGACACGAGGGCCGCGCGTGTCATCGGAGAGATCCTGGGCGAGGAGTTCGCGCACGCCGGCGTCGATGTCGTCCTCGGCCCCAACCTCAACCTGACACGTTCCCCGCTCAGCGGCCGCTCCTTCGAGCACTTCGGCGAGGACCCGGCGCTGGCCGCCGCGCTCGGCGCCGCCTGGATCACCGGCATGCAGAGCCGGGGCGTGGGCGCCTGCGCGAAGCACTTGGTGTGCAACGACTCGGAGACCGACCGTCATACGTACGACGTGCGCGTCGACGACCGGGCGCTGCACGAGGTCTATCTCGCCCCGTTCGAGGCGGCGGCCCGGGCCGGTGCCTGGGCGATCATGGCCGCGTACAACCGGGTCGGCGGCCGCCACTGCGCCGAGAACCCGGAACTGCTGTCCCGCGAACTGCGCGAGCGCTGGGGCTGGGACGGTGTCACCGTCTCCGACTGGTTCGGCACCCACACCACACGCGGCGCCCTCACCGCCGGGCTCGACCTGGAGATGCCGGGCCCGGCCCGCCACCTCGGCGCGGCAGCCACCGAAGCCGCACGCTCCGACCCCAGCCTGCTGCACCAACTCCGGTACAGCGCCGCCCGGTTGGCACTGCTCTCCCGACGCACGCAGCGTACCGCCGAGGCAACCGCACCCGACGAGGATCACGCCCGCCGGGTACTGAGGGACGCCGCCGCCGACTCGTTCGTACTGCTCAAGAACGACGACGCGGCCCTGCCGCTGCCACCGGGCCAGGTGCGCTCCCTCTCGGTCGTCGGCCCGAACGCGGCCCACCCCGCCTACCAGGGCGGCAGCTTCGCCCGCATTCCGCTGCGGCCTGGAGTACGCACACCGCTCGACGCCCTGCGCGAGGCCTATGGTCCGGACACGGTCCACCACGCCACCGCCGTGTTCCCGCAGCACCGGGTCCCCGCCTTCACACCGCTCGGCCCGCGTGCGGCCGACTCCCCGGCCGAGCAGGGCTTCACGGTGACGTACCACCGCCTCGACACGAACGGCGGCGACACCACATCGGCTGGTGAGCCGCTCGCCCGCGACGTACGGGACACCAACCTGCTGGTCTGGTTCACCGCGCTGCCCGGCATCGGCGCCCTCGCCGACCTGCCGGACGGGCCCTCGGCCCTGGTCCACGCCTCCTGTCTGCTCACCCCGGAGACGACCGGCACCTACGACATCCATCTGGCGGGCACCGGTGACGTCCGCCTCCACATCGACGGGCTCGAGGCGGGCCGGGGCGGCTCGCGCGCCGAACCGGCCGACGTGATGGGCGCGCTGCTGCACGGCGATGTCACCCACGTTCCAGTGGAACTGACCGCCGGGCGCGAGGTGCGCATCGACATCGAGATGCGGTTCGGCGGCGGAGGCAAGGCGCAGGGTCTCTCGTTCGGTGCCTCGGCGCCCCGCCCGGCGGACGCGGTGGAACGCGCCGTCGCGACCGCCCGCAACGCGGACGCCGCGCTGGTGTGCGTAGGTGTCACGCAGGACAGCGCGCTGGAGTCCGCCGACCGCGACACCCTGGCCCTGCCCGCCGCACAGGTCGACCTGATCGAGCGGGTCTGCGCGGTCAACGAGCGCACCATCGTGGTCGTCAACGCCCCGCACCCCGTCGACATGCCGTGGGCCGAACGCGCCGGCGCCGTCCTGATGACCTGGTTCCCCGGCCAGGAGTACGGCCCCGCACTCGCGGACGTCCTGACGGGCGAGTGCGAGCCAGGAGGACGGCTGCCGCTGACGATCGCCCACCGCGACACCGACCACGGCGCCCTCGACACCCGGCCCGCCCCCGACGGCACCCTCTCCTACACCGAGGGCCTCCTGACCGGTCACCGCCACTTCGACACCCGCCACATCACCCCGCGCTACGCGTTCGGCCACGGCCTCGGCTACGCGGACATCACCTGGCACTCCGCCCAACTGCGCACCCCCGCAACGGAATCCGTCGCGCTGATCGCGGTCCGGCTCGGCTGCGGCCCGCAGCGAGCCGGCAAGGAGGTGGTGCAGGTGTACCTGTCGCCGCGCGCGGCGGACGGCGCTCCGATCGAGGACCGCCCCGAACAGCAGCTCGCGGGCTTCTCAGCCGTACGCCTTGCTCCGGGTGAGGAACGCGAGGTCACCGTTGAGCTGGAGCCACGGGCCTTCTCCTGGTGGTACGAGGAGTCAGCAGCCTGGCGTGTGCGCCCCGGCCGCTGGGACATCCGGGTGGCCCGCTCCAGCCGCGACGTCTTCGCCCGCTTCACGGTCTGGACCGACACCGAGGGCCGCCTCTGCCACGGACCGGAGAACGGCTGACGCGTGACGTGCCGAGGCACATGTGCCCAGGTCCACATACGCAGCCGAGACCGGCTGGGCGGAGTGCCCCCAAGCGACCCCGGTCTCAGCTGTCGTCCGACGCCGCTCCGGGCGCGTTGGTGTGCTGGGACGAGGCGGTCAGCGCCATGTAGGACAGCCGCAGGTGCGCTTCCATGACGGCGCGGGCCGTGGCGCTGTCGTGCGCCGCGATCGCGGTGACCAGTTGCCGGTGGTCCTGGAGGCTCCGCTGGAGTTGCAGGTCGTCGTAGAACTGGAACGAGCCGAGCATGAGGGGGGCACGGGTCAGGTTGGCGGCGATGTTGTAGAGCCGCGGGGAGGCCGCGCATTCCAGTACGAGCTGATGCAACTCGTGGTTCTGGCGGGCGAGTTCGTCGCGGAAGCGGTCGCCGCGGACCTGCTCGCAGGCCTCCATCGCGTCGCACAGCTTGATCAGCTGATCGAGCTGGCCGCTGGTGCGACGCTGGGCGGCGAGTTGCGCCGCGTAGGGTTCCAGCATGGCGCGGATCGCCATGACCTCGGCGGCGTCGTCGCTGGTCCAGGAGGCGACGAAGGCGCCGCGGTTGGCCTCGATGGTGACCAGGCCGTCGTCGCTCAACCGCCG
This sequence comes from Streptomyces sp. UC4497, assembly GCF_054871485.1. NCBI lineage: Bacteria > Bacillati > Actinomycetota > Actinomycetes > Kitasatosporales > Streptomycetaceae > Streptomyces > Streptomyces sp. UC4497. Next base: position 121,591 of record NZ_JBTYHB010000021.1, read on the forward strand.
CAGCGCGTTGCGGACCGGGGTGCGGCTCACCTGGTACTGCTCGCGGAGGGTGTCCTCGACCAGGTGGGCGCCGGGGGCCAATTGTCCGGTCTGGATGGCGGACTTCAGCGCGAGATAGATGGCATCAGCCGGTCGTCCCATCGCCACCCGCCTCCTTCAACCGTTGTGGACCCCGGCAAGCCTAGTCGACTGGATCACCGGCCCGTCCAGGTCAGGGCCGCGGCAGCCCGAGGAGTTCCAGTGTGCTCGCACCGGTGCGGATGCGGTCGCGGAAGCCGGCCTCCTTGGCGGCCCTGGCCTCGGAGGCGGCAAGGGCTTCGTCCGTCTGGTGGGCGGGGACGCGGACGAGGCCGTCGGCGTCGCCGAGGATGATGTCACCGGGCTCGACGCGGACCCCGCCGACGCGGACGGGCACGTTGATCCGGCCGGGCACCGCCTTGCTCGTGCCCTTAATCGACAGTCCGCGGGTGAAGACGGGGAAGCCGCTGGCGATGATGTCCCGGCTGTCGCGGACCGCTCCGTCGATGACCAGTCCGGCCAGGCCACGCTCCTGGGCGGCGCAGGTCAGCACGTCGCCCCAGGGCCCGGCTTCGAGGTACCCCTTGGCGTCCACGACGAGGACGTCGCCGGGGCCGGCTTCCAGGAGGGCGAGGTGGATGTACCAGTTGTCGGCGGGCGGCAGGTCGAGTGTCACCGCGGTGCCGACGAGGGTGCGGGAGGGGTCCAGGGGCTTGAGGCCGGCGTCGAAGGCCCCGAACTGGCCGTTGGCCTCGTAGACCGTGGCCGCTCCCAGTTCACCGAGCCGGTCGAGACTCTTCTGGTCGGGGCGGGCTGCTTGCGTGCGGACTGTTTGCGTGAGGGGCATGGATCTTCCGTTTCGTTGCTGGTGGACGGTCAGGACTGCTGCGTGGTCAGGACTGATGGGAGGTCAGGAAGCGTCGTGAGCAGGGGCCTTGGGCAGGCCGGTCCGGTCGGGCGCGGATGCCGAGCGGGCGGTCGCTTCGGCCTCGCGGACGAACCGGAGGCGTACGACGAGCAGGCCGGAGACGACGAGGACGGCGGCGACGATGGCCAGGCCGGTGTAGATGCTGCCCGTCGCGCCCTCCAAGGCGCCGAACCCGTACGGACCGACGAAGCCGCCGAGGTTGGCGATGGAGTTGATCGAGGCCATGCCCACGGCGGCCGCCGATCCGGTCATGAACAGCGAGGGCAGCGACCAGAACGGTCCGTAGGTCGCGTACACGGCCACCGTGATCACGGTGAGCAGGAGCAGGGACAGTACGAGGCTGCCCTCCACCAGGACCATGGCGCACAGGCCCGCGGCCGCGGTGAACAGTGGAATGGCCACGTGCCAGCGGCGCTCCCGCAGCCGGTCCGAGCGTCGGGCCCACCAGACCATGAACACGGCCGCCACGGCGTAGGGCAGGGCGCTGAGCAGGCCGACGGAGGTGTTGCTGAGGCTGTCCTGAAGCCCGTTGACGATCTGCGGGGTGAAGAAGGCCAGGACATAGATGGCGACGGACTTGCTGTAGTAGATCAGCGCCAGGGCCAGGGTGCGCCAGCCCGCCAGGCTGCGCCAGAAGCCGACTTGGCGGTGCCGCGCTTCCTTGGCCGCGTTCTCCGCTTCCAGTGTGCGGCCGAGCCACTGCTTCTCGTCGGCCGTCAGCCAGCGTGCGGACTGCGGGGAGTCGGTGAGGAGGAACAGTGTCACCAGGCCGAGCAGGACGGCCGGAACGCCTTCGAGGATGAACACCCACCGCCAGCTGGACACACCGAGCCAGTGCACGTGGTCCAGGATGAGGCCGGACAGCGGGCCGGCGACGAGCGTGGCGACGGGCAGAGCCACCATGAACTGCGCCACCACGCGGGCCCGTTCGCGTTCCGGGAACCACTGGCTGAGGTAGAGGATGACACACGGGAAGAACCCCGCTTCGGCGATCCCGAGGATGACACGGACGGCGGCGAGCTGCGTGAAGTTGTGGACGAACCCGGTCGCGACGGCGACGGCGCCCCAGCTGACCAGGATGCGGGCGATCCAACGGCGGGCGCCGACCTTGCGCATGAGCATGTTGCTCGGCACTTCGAAGACGAAGTAGCCGATCGAGAACAGGCCCGCGATCAGGCCGAATTGGGTGGACGTGATGCCGAGGTCGGCGTTCATCTCCAGCGCCGCGTAGCCGACGTTGGCCCGGTCGATGAAGGCGATGACGTAGAGGAGTGCCAGGAACGGCACGAGACGGATCTTGATCTTGTTGATGACGGCCGGCCTGTACTGTCCCGCCACATCGTTGGGGTGTATGGACATGACTCTCCGGAGGGGAACGGTGGGTTACGCGGACGGGTGGGTGCGTGTCATCGCTTTCCGGTGCGGGAGAGGCCGGCCAGCCAGTCGATGGCGGCATCGGCCGTCTCCGGCACGGAAAGGGACTGCTGGGCAGCGGCGTTGGTCGCGGCGAAGCGCTGCTCGGTGGCCCGGGTCATGGTGCTCGGGTAGTTGAGCTGTTCCAGCTGCTCGGCCGCCTGGGCCACCTCGTGCTCACGGCGTGGCGCATGCTGCGGGTGGGTGCGGACCATGGCGTTCAGCAGGGGGACGAAGCCGGTGCGGTCGACGTCGGCCAGTGATGCCCACAGCTGGTCGAGCACGCCGTACTCCCGGGCGGCGGGCAGGCACTCCACCGCCAGGCCCTCAAGGCCCTTCATGATCACTGAGCGCAGCAGTTTGACGCGCATCGCGTCCCCGGGACGGGAGTCGCCCAGCACGGTCAGCGGCGCGTCGAACCGCTTCAGCAGGCCGACGAGTTCCGGGTACTCCTCGCCCGCGTAGAGCAGCGGTGTCCGCGCCTTGCCCAGGGCGACGGATCCGGTGATGGCGATGTCGGCATAGCCCACGCCCGCCTCCTGGCACCGTGCGGCGGCGGTCCGCTTGTCCTCGGCCGAGGCGGTGCTCAGGTCCCCGATGGCGGCGCCCGTCGGCACGTGGGGCAGCAGCGCGTCGAGGATCGACGCCAGTGCTCCGCCCGGTGTCGCCAGGAGCACCACCTCGGCCGGGTGCAGCCAGGAGCCGGCCTCCCGGTGCAGTTCCAGACCTGCCTCGCCGGCCAGGGCGAGCGCCGTCGGCGCGGGAGCGGGATCCAGCAGGTGCAGTCGCGAAGCCGGCGTCTCCCGCACGGCTTCGGCATAGGCGAGACCGACCTCGCCGCAGCCAACAATCACGATCTCAGTCATCCGTGCGCCATCTCTCGAGGTAGGGCCGACCATCAGCCGGGGAGCGTGCAATAGAAGAACAATCGAGGATTTCTTGTGGCTCAAACCCTGCGATTATCGGTGCGTTGTACTTCTATAGCACTCTCCAGGTGGCGTCGTACACCCTTGTTCAGCCACCAACCACCCGGACCTCTTCGGGTCGCGCGACGAAACAGCTCTTGACGCCCACTTCACACGCAGGCAACATCCCTACTCATCAAGCGATAAGACTTATCACTCAATGAGAATCCCCTGGTGGGGTGGCAAGGAGGCCACAGATGCGCGTCGCGGTGCTCGGACTCGGTGAGGCGGGAGCGTTGTATGCGACCGGGTTCCTGGAGAACGGCTGGTCGGTCGCGGGATACGACCCGGGGGACGTACCGACGCCGGACGGTGTGGAGCGGGCGGGCAGCGTCGAGGCGGCGGTGGCCGGAAGCGATCTGGTGCTCGGGCTCACCGGGGCCAAGGCCGCACTGGCCGTGGCCCAGGAGGCCGCTCCGCACCTCGGGAAGGCCACGGTCTACGCCGACATGAACGCGGGCGCCCCGCAGTTGAAGGGCCGGATCGCGGACGCGGTGGGTGCCGCCTCCGAGGCCGTGTTCGCGGATGTGTCGGTGATCGGCTCCGTCCCCGCGTACCGGCACCGCACCGCGCTGGTGGCCAGTGGTCCTGGTGCCACCGTGGTCGCGGACCACTTCGGCACCCTCGGCGCACCGGTGGAGGACCTGGGCGGCGAGCCGGGAGCGGCGTCCGCCCGCAAGCTGCTGCGCAGTGTGTTCATGAAGGGGCTCGGCGCGATCATCGTGCAGACCGTGGAGGCGGGCCGGGCGGCTGGGGACGAGGTGTGGGTGCGCGAGCAGATCGCCGCCGAACTCGCGGGCGGCGAGGGCACGTTGGAGCGGCTGTACACGGGGACCGCCAAGCACGGCGAGCGCCGGGCGTTCGAGGTGTCGGCCGCCGCCGAGCTGATGGCCGACCTCGACCTGGACGCGGAGCTCGCCCGGGCGATCGGGCACGTACACCTGCTGGCGGCCCGCCCGGAGGGGCTGCGTGATGTGCCGCGGGTGTCGGACGAACTGCTGGCCGCACACCAGGACGTGGCCACCGCGAACATCGGGGACGCGGTCGACCGGCTGGGGCTCCTCGACTCCGGGATCCGGCCCATGTGGAGCGGGGCGCGTGCCATCGGGCGGGCGCTGACGGTGTGGACACGGGCCGGCGACAACCGGGCCATCCACGAGGCCATCAAGGTCGCGAAGCCGGGTGACATCATCGTCGTCAACGGGGAGGCGGACACCTCCCGGGCGCTGGTCGGTGAGCTGATCTGCGAGCGGGCCAAGGCGCGCGGTGTGGTGGGCATGGTGCTCGACGGCGCGGCCCGTGACATCGACGTGCTCGCCGAGATCGGGTTCCCGGTGTGGGCGCGCGCGGTGACACCGGCCGGTCCGTACAAGTTCGGCCCCGGACACGTGAATGTGCCCGTCTCAGTGGGCGGCCTGGTGTGTCGTCCCGGTGACCTGGTGGTCGCGGACGGCGACGGCATTGCCGTGGTGGCCGCCGAGGAGGCAGAGTCGGTGCTCGCCGCGGCGCGCGCGGTCGAGGCCGACGAGGCCGGCCGGCGCGCCACGATCCGCGCCACGGCGGCCGCGGCGGCAGGAACGGGAGACGCATCATGATCGCCGTATGGGCGCTGGGCTGCTACATCGCGGCCATCCTCATCTGGAACTCCGTGTTCAAGCGGAACATCGGCGAGGCACTGATCGTCGGCTTCCTGGTCACCGGCCTGTTCTCCGGTGGTGACATCGCCCATGTGCTGTGGAGCAGCCTGGCCGAGGCGCTGCAGGAAGAAGTCACCTTCGCCGCGCTCGCCTTCGTGTTCATGAGCTACGTCCTGGCCCGCACCCCGGTCCTCGACCACCTCCTGGACATCCTCAACTCGCTGCTCGGGCGGCTGCGCGGCGGCCCCGTCTACACCTCGACGGTCGCCGCGGGCGTGTTCGGTGCCATCGCGCACGTCGGCGCCGCGGTCACCGCCGCCGTCGGGTCGGTGACGATCCCGTGGATGAAGCGGTCGAACGTCAGCGGTGAACTCGCCGCCACCGTCGCGGCCGGCGGGGCGGGGATGGGTGTCACCTTCCCGTTCAGCTCCACCATGTTCATCCTCATGGGCTCGGCCGGCGTCGCCTCGGTGGTGTCGACCGACGACATCGTGCTGCCGCTGTTCATCGGCGGACTGTGGTGTCTCGGCTACCGGCTGATCGCCGCGTTCATCATGGTGCGCCGGCACGGCATCCAGGCGGTGGCCGGCGAGGAACTCAAGCCGCTGCGCCGCACGATGGGCGTGGGCTGGACCAGCCTGCTCCTGTTCGGCGGGATCGTCGTGCCGCTGCTGCTGACGCGCGGGCCGCTCGCCGGTGCGCTCGGCCGCTACCTGGACGGCGTGGAGATGTCCGACGCCATCAGCCTGATCACCTGGATACCCGTCCTGATGATCGCGATCGTGCTGGTGCTCGGCCGCCGTCATCTGCCGCGCGGCGGACAGGCGTGGTGGGAGCTGCTCGGCGGGGCCGCACCGAAGTTCGGCGTGCTCGGTGTCACCATCGTCGCCGCGTTCTCCGCGGCCAACGCGCTGGGTGAACTCGGGCTGCCCGCGCAGCTGTCCGACCTGCTCTCGGGAGTGGACGCGCCGCTGTGGGCCATGGCCCTGGTCGTCGGCCTCCTGGTGGTGGGTGTCGCCATCCCGCTGACGGCCAGTGCCACCATGGCCGCGATCGGACCGGTCGCCGTCTCCGCGCTGATCGGCGCCGGTGTCTCCCCTGCCACCGCCTGCGTCGCCGTGCTGATCTTCGCCTCCACCGAGGGTGCCTCTCCCCCGTCCGGCGCACCCATCTACGTGGCCAGCGGCATCGCGGGCGTCGACCCCTCACGCACCTTCATGCCCCTGCTCACGTACTACTGCATCCCCATCCTGCTCATCGGTGCCGCCGTCGCCACCGGCGTCCTGCCCGTCTGAACCGGAGGCCGTCCCATGACCGTCCGCACACTCCAGTTCCTCTTCCGCCTCAGCGTCATCGGCTTCCTGGCCGGCGGGTTCGTCGTCGTCATCGCCCAGGCCCTGGGGATCGCGCTCGGCGACGCCGGGTGGGTCGCCGCCGTCGGCGAGCAGGCCGGACCGCCGACCTTCATCACCGCGAGCGTCAGCGGCCTGCTCGCCTTCATCCTGTCCTACGTCGACAAGGAGAAGCCCGAGCCGGACGCCCCCGCCGCCGCGCACGACCTGCAACCGGCCGCGGGCTCGACCTCCCCCTGACGGGCGGGCGGGCGAGCACGCTCCTGGGAGGCCCGCCGGCGGGCTGGCGAGGCACGCTCTTGGGAGACCCGCGCAGCCGTCGGCCGACAGTCTGATAACTCTTATCAGGCAGCGGCACACCGGGTGCCGCGCCGACGACCAGGAGCCCCAGCCCATGGCCAGCCCATCCGCCACTCCCATGCGCTCGCTCGACCGGGCCTTCGACGTACTGGGAGTCCTCGAGGACGCCAGGCACCCGCTGCGGCTCAGCGACATCGCCCGCCGCGCGGAACTGCACGTGGCCACCGCCCAGCGCATCCTGAACGTCCTCGTCGACCGCGGCTACGCGGCCAGGGAGGACACCGGGTACGTCGCCGGCCCCGCGGCCGTCGCCACCGCCCACGCGTTCCTGGTCAACAACCGCCTCAGCCCGGTCGCCCTGCCCATCCTGCAGGAGCTGGCCGCCACCACCGGTCTCACCCCGACCCTGTTCGTCCGGGTCGGCCACTCGCGGGTGCCGATCGCACGCGTCGAGGGCCGCAACCCGCTGCGCTACCAACTCCCCATCGGCGACAAGCTCTCCCTCCACCTCGGAGCCGGGAAGGCCCTGCTCGCCTGGCTCCCCGAGGACGAACAGGCGGCCTACGTCACCGCCGCGACCCCCTTCACCAGGGCGTCGGGCCAGCAGGTCACCGCCGAGGACCTCACCGCCGAACTCCAGCGCGTACACACCGACGGCTACGCCCTCTCCCAGGACGAACGCGTCCAGGGCGTCACCTCCGTCAGCGCCCCCATCCTCAAGGACGACACCCTGCTCGGCGCCCTCAGCATCGTCGGCCCCAGCACGGACCTGCCCGAGGACGACCACCAGAGCATCATCACCGAAGTCCGCCACGCAGCGAAGGCGATCGCCGTGCGCTGCGCCTGACCGAAAGCGCCGCCGTGCCCCATCCGATACCCACCTACGCAGATCTCCTCGCCCGCAACGACGCTCCCTCCGGCTCCAGTTGGCACGTCTTCACCGAACAGCCCGAGCGCGGCATGGCCAACTTCGCGGGCCCCGAGCAGATCCTGCGCGCCACCCCCTGCGTACGCGAAGGGCGGGCCATCAGCCTCGACTACGCCCTCGACGCGTTCGACCCGCCCATGTCACGGGCCCGCGGCATCCCCACACACCACATCACCGCCAAGCACGACCAGGCCCGCGACGACTCCCTGGACGGCTTCCACCTCCAGGCCAGCACCCAGGTCGACGGGCTGCGCCACCGCCGCGCCTCCGGACACGGCTTCTACAACGGCGTACCCGATGACGCCATCATCCCGCGCAGCCCACGCCTCGGCGTCCAACTCTGGGCCGAGACACCCCTGGTGGGCCGCGGCCTGCTCATCGACATCGACGGCTACCTGCACGAGCGCGGCACCCCGCTCGACCACACCACGGGCCCCGCCCTCACCCCCGCCCTGCTCGACGAGGCCCTCGCGGCACAGCACTGCACCGTCGAGGACGGCGATCTGGTGCTCGTCCACACCGGCTGGGCCCACTGGTACCTCACCACCGACCCGGACACCCGTACCGAGACACGTGCCGCACGCCGCGCCACCGGCTTCGCCCAGTCACGCGAGTTCGCCGCCTGGTGCTGGGACCACCGCATCGCGCTGATGGCCACCGACACGTTCGCCGTCGAGGTCCTGCCCGTGCTTCCCGACAGCGACTTCCACGACAGCGCGCCCGAGGACGCGGGCATGATGCACCAGGAACTCATCGCCAAACTCGGCCTCCCCCTGGGCGAGTTGTGGAACCTGACCGCGCTCGCCGAGGACTGCCGCGCCACCGGCCGCTGGGACAGCCTCCTGACCGTGAAGCCCCTCCACCTCACCGGCGGAGTCGGCTCACCGGCCAACGCGACGGCGCTGCGCTGACAATCGAGATCGACGGGTGGACCGGCGCAGCTTCCGCGGTTGCGCCGACCCACCTCAGGGGATGCAGGGGACGCTCTGAATGGGATTAGAGTTTGTAGCCGCCGCTTGCCTCGATCACCTGGGGGTCACCCAGCGGCTCTCGTCGGAGGCCAGGAAGGCCACCACCGCGGCGACGTCGGAAACTTCGCCGAAGCGTCCCAGGGCGGTGTCCGCTTCGATCGCCGCCGCCATCTCGGGATTCTCGCGGCCGGCGGCGTTCATGTCGGTTCGCACCCAGCCGGGAGAAGGGCGCGCGGGCGTGTGTGAGCGCGACGAGCGCGCCTTCCTTTGCGAGACGCGCGGCTATCGAGCGCCCGATACCTCGCGACCCTCCGGACGATGTGCAGGTCGGCACGTTCGATCGTCAGGATGTCGCAGTCCAGGACGATCTCACTGAACGGGCTTGACGCGGAAGAGGGGAAGAGCTTCTACCTCGAGCACCCGGTCTCGCCCGTCTCAACTGAGGCCGGCGGCGATGCCTCCGGCCCACGTCGCCACCTTCATGGATCTGGCGAGCGCAAATACCGTGCAGAAGTAGGACCTTGGCGGGGCAGTCCGGGCCGGTGCGTGAACCAGCCCGGACTGCGCTTGCAGACGCCTTACGCTCGCCCGCGGCCCGGCGCACCGGCGGCTCAGAGCCGGTCGGGCTCGGGCTGAGCGTCCTTTGTGCGACGCCAGTTGAGCAGCAGCACGTCGACCGCGCTGTGCAGAGTCGCCGCGGCCACCCCGTCGCGCAGCTGCGTGGAGAGGCCGAGGAGGAAGCCGTGAACCATGGTGGTCACCGCGTCGACGTCGGCGTCGGTATCGAGTTCACCGGCGGTGATGCCCCGCTCGACGCAGGCCCTGATGCGCACCCGGTCCGCTCGACGCTGTGCCGCGACGGTCGCGCACACCTCGGCGTGCTCATCTCCCGGTGCCCGCATCGTGCCGGCCAGCGCGATGAGGCAGCCGGTGGGGTGGGACGAGTCCGCCTGCATGTCGATCGAGCGGTGCAGCAGGCCGTTCACGGCCTCTCGTGGGCTGACCGTCTCGTCCTCGATGATGTCGGTGACGCTGCCCGGCCCCTTCATGTAGTGCTCGACGACCTGCTTGAACAGTCCTTCCTTCGAGCCGAAGGCGCCGTACAGGCTCGCGGAGGACAGCCCGGTGGCGGCTCGCAGCTGCGCCAGGGAGGTCGCTTCGTATCCCTGCTCCCAGAACAGCAGCATCGCAGCCTCCAGTACGGCCTCCGTATCGAAGGCGCGGGGGCGGCCGGCCGGCGGCATAGGGACCTCCTGCGTGAAAGACGAGCGTTCCGGCGTGGGAACACTTCCGTGGCTCCCATATTGGACCAATCACTCCACAAAATGCCACGCATCGAGACGCCGGGGCCGTGGCGGCTCATGGTGACTCCGGTCACTTATGGATTGATCGATCTGAAATAGCTTGACCAGTCCGTCGAGCGGTGGCAAGTATTTCGGTATGAACGATCCAGAATGCAGGAAGGGCGGCACAGGCGGCCGCTCCTCGCTGAGCCGCGCCATGGTGCTTCTGCTGGCGGTGACGTGCGGCGCGGCCGTTGCCAACATCTACTACGCGCAGCCTCTGCTGCCCGTCGTCTCCAAGGCGCTGGGCGTCTCCGAGGGGGCCGGGGGACTGATCGTCACCGCCTCACAGATCGGCTACGCGCTCTCGCTGGCACTCCTGGTGCCCCTGGGGGACGTACTGGAGCGGCGCCGGCTGGTGAGCGGGCTGCTCGCTCTGAGTGCCGTCGCTCTCCTGGGCGCGGCGGCCTCCCCCTCGCTGGGCGCGCTGTACGCCTCGGTGGCCCTGGTGGGAGCGACCTCGGCCGTGGCGCAGATCGTAGTGCCGATGGCCGCTTCGTTGGCGGCCGACCATGAACGCGGCGCGGTGGTGGGCACCGTCATGAGCGGGCTACTCATCGGCATCATGCTCGCGCGGACGGTCGCCGGGGTGCTGGCCGAATTCGGGAACTGGCGGCTGGTGTTCGTCTTCGCGGCGGGCGTCATGGTGGTGCTGGCGATCACCTTGCGTCTGGTGCTGCCTCTCGTACCGCCGGCCGCGCGGACGCCCTATCCACGGCTGCTGGGCTCGGTGGTGACGCTGGTGCGCACCGAGTCGCTGCTGCGCCGGCGCATGGCGCTGGCCGCCGTCGGCATGGGCGGATTCACGGTCCTGTGGACCGCCTCGTCGTTCCTGCTGGCCGGGCCCGCCTACGGGTACGGACCGGCGATCATCGGTCTGTTCGGTCTTGTCGGGGTCGTCGGGGCCGCCGCCGCGTCGGTGACCGGCCGACTGGCGGACCGCGGTCACGGCCGCCGGGTGACGACCGGCGGGCTGATCGTGCTGACGGGCAGCTGGGGTGTGCTCGTCTTCGCCGGGCGGGGAGGCCCGCTCGGTCTGGGCGCGCTGATGGTCGGCATCGTGGCGCTCAACCTGGCACAGCAGGCACTGCTGATCAGTCACCAGAGCGCCCTGTACCGCCGAGTCCCGCACGCACGCAGCCGGGTCACCACAGCGCTCATGGTCTCCGCCTTCGCCGGCAGCACCGTCACCTCCGCGCTGACGGCCGCGCTCTATCCGCTCGTGGGCTGGACCGGAATCTCCGCGCTGGGAGCGGTGATCGCGCTGCTCGGCCTCGCGATCTGGTCCCTGGAACTGCTCCGCCCGAGCCCCGCGGAACCGCTCGCCGCACCGGAGGCCGACGAAGACGCCCACGCGGTGCGTACCTCCGGCGGCCGCGCGGACCGCGCCCACGTACACACCGAGGAGACCACTCATGCCTGAGATCCGCCGAGTGGCGATCCTGGACGACCATCAGCACGCGGCACACCGGTACGCCGCCTGGGACTCCCTGCCTGAAGGCGCCCGACTCACCTTTTTCCACGAGCACTTGGGCGGGCCCGAGGAGGTGATCGCCGCGCTGGAACCGTTCGACGTGGTCGTCGCCATGCGCGAGCGCACCCCGTTCCCCGCCGAGGTGCTCGACAGACTGCCAAATCTGCGCCTTCTGGTGACCACCGGTCCGGCCAACGCGGCCATCGACACGGCCGCGGCCGCCCGGCGCGGCATCGTGGTGTCCGGCACCCGCGCCGCGGGACTGACCTCGACGGCCGAACTGACTTGGGGGCTCCTGCACGCCCTGACCCGTTCGCTCCCCGCCGAGGAGCGCCACCTGCGTGACGGCGGTTGGCAGCGGACCGTGGGGCGTGACCTGCACGGCGCTCGCCTGGGCGTCATCGGCCTTGGCGGCGTGGGCAGTCGCGTGGCCCGGGTCGGGCTCGCCTTCGGCATGGACGTCGTCGCCTGGAGCGCCCACCTCGACCCCGGGCACGCGACAGCGCTGGGCGTCACGCCCGTCAGCAAACGGGAACTGCTGACCACGTCGGACGTGGTGACGCTGCACGTCCGGCTCTCCCCACGCACCGTCGGCCTCATCGGCGCCGAGGAACTCGCTCTGATGCGGCCGGACGCGCTGCTCATCAACACTTCACGCGCGCCCGTCGTCGACGAGGAGGCCCTGCTGACCGCGCTGCATGCCGGAACGTTGGGCGGAGCCGCCCTGGACGTCCATTCCACCGAGCCGCTGCCCGCCGATTCCCCCTGGCACAACGCTCCGCGCACCGTGCTCACCCCACACCTGGGCTACGTGACCGACGGCGCCTACGAAATCTTCTACCGCGACGCACTCGACGACATCCTCGCCCACGCCGCCGGCGAACCGGTCCGCGTCCTCACGCCGTGACCGGACCACACCCCGCCACTTCCCCGCACCAACAAGGAAAGCGTCCCACCATGAGCTCCAGCGAGCAGCCCACCACCACCGCGCAGCACGATCCCGCCGACAGTTCGGGGGGCCGCCTGCCATGCCTGTGGACGCGCACCCTGGGCGACCTCACCCTCACCTACGTCCCCGACGCGGGCGTCCACATGATCCCGACCCGCGTCTACCCCGCCTCGGTCGACGAGGACTGGACGGACCACGGGCCTCACATGACGGACGCGGGCCACCTGGCCATGGGATGCGGCGCGCTGCTCGTCGAGCGTCGCGGAAAGCGCCTGCTCCTGGACGCCGGCCACGGTCGCATCTCGGGCGAGGACCCCGAACACTTCCAGCACGGCTTCGACCACGTGCAGAGCCTCCCTCAACACCTGCGGCGCCTGGGCGTCGACCCCGCCTCGCTGGAGACGGTCGCCTTCACCCACCTGCACGACGACCACACGGGGTGGGCCCGGCCGGACGCCGTCGACGATCCGCGCAGCCTGTTCCCCAACGCGCGCTGGATCGTCGGGGAAGGCGAGCTTCGAGGCCTGGACCCCGCGTCCGGCCCACGGCTCGCCGGACAGAGCGAACGGACCACCGCCGTCGCCGACGGAACGGAGATCGCGGAGGGAGTACGTGCCTGGGCGCTGCCCGGGCACACCACCGGGCACACGGCCTGGATCCTCGACACCGGTGACGGCCGCCGGATCGTGGCCTTCGGCGACGCCATGCATTCCCCCGTCCAGGTCCGGCACCCCGACTGGGAAGTCGTCCTCGACCACGACCGGGCACAGGCCGAGCAGTCGCGTCGCCGGCTCGTGCGATTCATGGCCCAGGACGGCGTCCTCGGCTTCGGTGTGCACTTCGCCGACCAGCAACTCGGCACCGTGGACGGCACGGGCGGCTGGCGCCCGTGGGAGGACGAGGGCAGCCGGTAGGAACCCGCCGCACGTTCGCGTAGGGCCCGCCGGTCCGCGGTGTTTCCGCCGCGCACCGGCGGGCCTTACGCGAAGTGAGCAGTCACCCAGCGCCGGTTCGCTGCCGTCTTGCCTCTCGGCTCACGCGTCGCGGCGTCGCAGCACCGCTCCCGCGGCGAGCACCAGTACCCCGGTATATCCGGCGACCAGCAACAGCGAGGGCCACGGGCCGAGGCTGCCGACCGCCTCCGCCGTGGCGTCCGAGGTCTGGGTGAGCTTCTCCAGGGCCGCCGTCGGCGAGATCCCCGCGACCCAGCGCTGCGCGTCGCCGAACAGCGGACCGAACAGGGACGGCAGGAGCAGCAGGCCGCTGACGGTGGTCACGGCACCGGCGGAGTGGCGTACGAGCGTGCCGACCGCGAGGCCGAGCAGTCCGGCCACCGCGAAGGATCCCGCGACACCGAACAGGGCGGGCAACGGTCGGCCCTGCGCGTACGTCCCGTCGTCGAGCATGGCATCGCCGGCCAAGTAGGCGAGGGAGCACGAGGCCAGCGACAGGACGTACAGCACTCCGGCGATCAGGGTTCCCTTGGCCGCGAGGACGGTCGCGCGGCGCGGGTTGGCGGCGAACGTGGTGCGGATGGTGCCGCTGCTGTACTCGCCGGTGACCAGGAGCGCACCGACCACGGCGGCCAGCATCTGCCCGACGACCGCCAGGGTGAGGCTGCCGCCGAGGACGGTGTCGTCGCGCTGCAGGCTGCCGGTCGCCGCCACGAACACCGCGCCCACGACCGGCAGGAGGGTGGTCGCGGCGGTCGTCCACACCGTGGAGCGAACGCTGCGGAACTTGATCCACTCGTGGGCGAGGGCCTGTACGTATCCGGCGCGGGCGCCGGTGAGTGGCGGGGCCGGGTTGGTGGCATGAGTGGTCATCGCAGGGTCTCCTCGGGCTCACGTACGGAAGCGGTGCGGTACTCGGCCGCGTCCTGGGACAGGGCGGTGTAGACCTCCTCCAACGAGGAGTGAGCGGCGGTCAGTTGGTGCACGGCGAGGCCGTGGTCGCGGGCGAGGTCGCCGATCGTGGCGGCGTCGGGCCCCTCGACCCGCCAGTCGCCCCGTGGGTCCAGACGTACGCGGGCGCCCTTGGCTTCCAGCAGGGCGCGCAGCTTCTCCGGCTCCGGGGAGCGCACCAGGGTGTGCGCGCGGGAGTTGGTCTCGATGAAGTCGCGCATGGTGGTGTCCGCGAGGAGGCGGCCCCTGCCGATCACGATCAGGTGGTCGGCGGTCAGCTCCATCTCGCTCATCAGGTGCGAGGAGAGGAAGACCGTACGGCCTTGTGCGGCAAGCGACTTCATCAGGTCGCGGATCCACCGGATGCCCTCGGTGTCCAGGCCGTTGACCGGCTCGTCCAGGATCAGCACCTCGGGATCGCCGATCAGCGCGGCGGCGATGCCCAGGCGCTGGCCCATGCCGAGCGAGAAGCCCTTGGTGCGGCGCCCGGCGGTCGCCTGCGGCAGGCCGACCAGGTCCAGGACCTCGTCGACGCGGCGGCGCGGGATGTTGTTGCCGGCCGCGAGTCCGGCGAGGTGCTGGTAGGCGGAGCGGCCGCCGTGCACGCCCTTGGCGTCGAGGAGCGAGCCGACGGTGCGCAGCGGCGCGGCGAGATCCTCGTACCTTTTGCCGCCCACGGTGACCTGTCCGGCGGTCGGGGCGTCGAGTCCCAGGACGACCCGCATGGTGGTCGACTTCCCGGCGCCGTTGGGGCCGAGGAAGCCGGTCACCCGTCCGGGGCGGACGGTGAAGGAGAGTCGGTCCACGGCGGTCTTGTCGCCGTATCGCTTGGTGAGTTCCGTTGCCTCGATCATGTCGTCGACGCTAGGGACGGCGGAGCGATCCGACGTCCTGCGCCGGGAGTCGGCCGCTACTCCCGCGGGAGTAGCGAAAGCGCGGGGTCAGCGCTCCCCGGCGCGGACCAGACCGGTCTCGTACGCGATCACGACCAGCTGCGCCCGGTCCCGCGCGCCCAGCTTCGTCATGGCCCGGCTGACGTGGGTCTTCGCGGTGAGCGGGCTCATGATCAGTTCCTTGCCGATCTCCTCGTTGCTGAGTCCCGCCGCGACCAGCGCCAACACCTCGCGCTCGCGGTCGGTGAGCGGGGCCAAGCGCTGCGCGCCTGCCGTCTCCGGTGCCTTGAGGCGGGCGAACTCTTCGACCACGGAGCGGGTGACCGCGGGAGCGAGGAGGCTCTGTCCGGCGGCGACCGTCCTGATCGCCGAGCGCAGGTCGTCCGGCTCGATGTCCTTGAGCAGAAAGCCGGCGGCTCCGTGGCGCAGGGCCTCGAAGACGTACGAGTCGACGCGGTACGTCGTCAGCATGAGCACGCGGACGCCGTCCAGGGTGCGGTCGGCGGCGATGCGCCGGGTGGCCTCGATTCCGTCGACGCCGGGCATCCGGATGTCCATCAGCACGACGTCCGGGCGGGTGGTGCGCACGGCCTCGACCGCCCTGAGCCCATCCGCCACCTCGGCCACCACAACCAGGTCGTCGGTGAGATCCAGCAGGGCGCGAAAGCCCGCGCGGACGACCGTCTGGTCGTCGGCCAGCACCACGCGGACGGTCATCGCGCATCTCCTTCGGTGGTGAGCGGATCCGGGCCGCCCTCGGAGGCGGGCGGGTGCCCACCGGCGGAGGCCGTCGGCAGCCAGGCGGCGACCCGGAAACCCCCACCGGGAAGCGGACCGTATGCGATGGTGCCGCCCACCGCGACAGCCCGCTCGCGCATCCCGACCAGCCCGAATCCGCCTGCGCCACCTGCGGCCACGGAGGCGGGAGCAGGGGCGGTGGCGGTGGCGGTGGCGGTGGCGCCATCGTCCACGACCTCGACATGCAGCACGCCGCTTCGGGCCCGCACCGACACCGCCGCGTGCCGGGCCCCCGCGTGCTTGACGACATTGGTCAGCGCCTCCTGCACGATGCGGTACGTCGCCAGCTCCACCATCTGCGGCACGCCGGTGATGGCCTCCTCCTGCGCCAGCGTCACGGCGACGCCGCTTCCGCCGAACCGCTCTACCAGCGCCGGGAGTTGACCGAGCCCGGGCGCCGGCTCCGCCGCCTCGCCATCCGGCTCGCGGAGCACGGTGACCGTGGCCTTCAGTTCCCGGACCGCCTCCTTACCGGACTCGCGTACCTGCCGCATCGCCCGCCGCGACACCTCCGGCTTCGCGTCGAGCGCGTCGAGCGCCACCCCGGCCTGCACCGTCATCGCGGTCACCGTGTGGGCGACGATGTCGTGCAGCTCGCGGGCGATCCGCACCCGCTCCTCGCGCACCCGCCGCGCCGCCTCCCGCTCCCGGTCCTCCTCCGCGCGGGCGGCCCTGGCCGCGTATTCCTGCGTCAGCTGCCGTCTCGTACGGACCACCTCACCGAGCAGCAGCGGCACCACAGGCCAGATCATCTCCAGCAGCGGCAACCCCTGCGGATTGGCCACGTCGAGCCCGACCCGCAGCGCCACCGCCCCCGAGACGAGCGCCGCGACCACACCGGTCCACCACGTGCGGCGCCGACGGCCCGTGACCGCCACGGTGTACAGCGCGACGATGACCGGGAGATTCAGGAGTTCACCGATGTGCCCGTACAGGGCCCAGCCCGCGCAGGCAGCTCCGGTGATCGCCGCGACCGGCAGCGGCAGGCTCCTGCGCCACAGCAGCGCGCCGAGCGAGACCACGAGGAGCAGCCGGCTGAACCAGTCGGCCTGCGTGTACCCGGGGTCATTGACCGCGAGATCCGATCCGGTGAGCAGGCCGACCGCCGCCACCACGAGAAGGTCCGTCGCGCGTGGCGGCAGCGCCCGAAGAGGCAGGCGGTCGGGGGTCGTCACGTCCTTCACAGTATGGGCTCTGGGGCCGGGCCGCATACGCCTCAGGGAGTAGTGGGCGGGTCGAGAGCAGTCGGTTCGTTGGCAGTCGCACCCGGCAGCAGGACCCTCACACCCGTCGGAACACCAGCAGTTCGGTGCGTCCGCCGCTGAGCGGTACGAAGTGGCTGCCCAGCAGGGACAGGCCACGCTCGGCCAGCCGGTCGAGCAGCCACGAGCGCGAGATCATGCCGTAGAGAGTCGTACTGTTCGAGACCCAGGTCGCCGTCGTCTCGTCGTCGAGGCAGTCCTCGTTCACCACGTCGAACGCGACGATCCCTCCCCGGCGTACGACCCTGGCCATCTCGTAGAGATAGCCGATGCTGGTGGCCAACGGGAGGTAGACGAACACCTTGTGGGCGTGCACGAGGTCCACCGAGTCGGTGGGGGTGGCATTCAGGGTGCGCCCGTCGGCGGGTTGCACCAGCACGTTCGGCAGCGTCTTCAGGCGGGTCAGCCAGTCCCCCGCGGTCTCGTAGATCTCGTAGGTGTTCGGGTGCATCGCGTCGATCACCCGGGCCGCATACCGGCCCGACCCCGGGCCGATCTCACACACCCGCTCCACCTTCTCGCCGAGATCCGCCAGCCGCAACAAGGCGTCCACGGTCTCGCCGGTCGCACCCGGTGCGGCGCTGTACCGGTCGATGTAGTCCTCCAGGGTCAGCCCCGCGCGCCGGGCCGCCGTCAACGTCCTTCGGGCGGAAACGAAGGACTGGATCGCCGGGTCATCACTGTGCCCACGAACCAGTTGCACACCAAGAGGACTCAGGGCACGGTTCACCCCGACACGAGCGGCACTCAACACAGACATAGCTACCTCCATCGCGGACTTCGCCCTATTTGCGGGCCCGCGCAAGGAAAGCTGAGACCTGATCCTGACCGCTACACGGAGCCGGAGTTTCACGCCAACTCCGTCTCGGGGCCTGCCCCTTACTGCCCTCTCAAGCACCACCTGCGCCACATGCGCCACCTGTCAACGGCACCAGGAGCCCTCCGCACCCGAGTGGGGCCCCATGCGTTCACACCTGCCGCGCCGTGAATCACCCCGAGATCGTCGCGTAGTGGTCGGCAGCGGGAGGACGCCCGGTTGCGCGATGGTTCACGACAGGGGGCTCCCGGGCCAACTACGAACGTATACACGGGAGTTGCGCGTCATGAGACGGCGAGGGACGTCTCCCCCATGCCGCCCGCGCAGGGTTGATCGCGCACAACAGCCCTGCCTCATACGGCTTGTTGGAGCGACGCGTCGAACGTCGTGGCGAGCGTGCGGGCCTTGTCGTGGGCGGTCGTCATGGACGCCTCGTGCAGGGGAACGAGCGGGGCCATGGCCGGAGTCACGGGGGCCATGGTCAGCTCGGGTATCACGGTGGTGACGTCCAGGCCGAGGAGGTGGTCGTGGCCCAGGACGGCCTCCAGGGTGGGCACCACGTAGTCGAGGCCCTCGTTGGGAGTGCCGGGGCCGTAGCCGCCGCCCCGCGCGGAGATCAGCAGGGCCGGACGGCCCGCGACCGGGGAGGGGCCGTCGAAGATCAGAGTGCGGTCCGTGACGACGATCTG
The DNA here is from genome assembly GCF_054871485.1 of Streptomyces sp. UC4497. Taxonomy (NCBI): domain Bacteria; kingdom Bacillati; phylum Actinomycetota; class Actinomycetes; order Kitasatosporales; family Streptomycetaceae; genus Streptomyces; species Streptomyces sp. UC4497. The sequence goes on from NZ_JBTYHB010000021.1 coordinate 140,232, forward strand.
GTCCAGCCACGCCTTGAACACCGACGGCATCGAGAGGTTGTACATCGGCACCGTGAACAGGTACGCGCCGGCGCCCACGAACTCCTCGATCAACTCGTCCTGGAGCGCGGCCGCCTTCGCCTGCTCGGGAGTGTGCCGGGCCGGGTCGGCGACGCGGGCCGTGATGCCCGCGCCACTCAGGTGCGGCACCGGCGAGGCGGCGAGGTCGCGGTGGACGACCGGCCCCTGCCACTGGTCACGGAAGGACTGAGCGACCTGACGGGAGACGGACGCCTCGCCGAGCGAGGAAGAGTCGATGTGCAGCAGGTACGACATGGCGGTTGTGCCTTTCACAGCGATGGGGTGGGAATGAGGTGGCGGGTGGCCTCGGCCCAGATCTCTCCTTTCATGGCCTGACCTCCAATTCCTCTCATTTGTTCGTAGCGCCATGATGCGCCAGTATGGAAGCCGGTACAAAAGGCACATTGGTGTGCGCGACGGAGGGGAATGGGCGCCATGCAGGACAGCACTGATAGGGAGATGGCGGCTGCGATCGGGCCGTGCGCGAGCATCCCCGCCGACCACATGCCGTTCGTCCGGCAGGTCCTGGACCGGGTCGGCGACAAGTGGAGCATGCTGATCATCGCCGTCCTGGAGCACGGCCCATTGCGCTACACCGACCTGCAGCGCCAGATCCCCGGCATCTCCCAGCGCATGCTCACCCACACCCTGCGCCAGCTCCAGGACGACGGCCTGATCACGCGCACCGCCTACGCCGAGGTGCCGCCGCGCGTGGAGTACGCCCTCACCCCGCTCGGCCGCGGCCTGCACGAGGTCGTCACGCAGCTGATCGGCTGGGTCGCCGACCACCACGACGAGATCCACGCCAACCGCACCCGGACCGGTACCGCCTCCTCCTCCCGGTCCTGAACCGCGGCGCCTGCGGGACGCCCTCAACACGCTCATCACGCTCGGCTACGTGAGCGCCAGCCGAGTTGTTTCACGAGTGAAACCGGTGTGCGGGTGGTAGGCGGACCTCCATCCCCCGTCGCGGCGGGCACGTTCCGCCGCGACGCCGGCGCAATCGCTGGACGGGCAGGGGCCCGTCCAGGAAGGAAGTGAGGCGCATGCTGGAGGAAGACCGGTCGATCGTTCATGATGTGTCGCTCGCGGCGGCCGTGGGGCGCCGGGCCCTGCCGATGAGATTGTGCACGGCCTTCGCCGAATCGCTGGGCGCGCAGCACGTGACCATGTCGCTGCTCCCGTGCCTTGAGCAGTGGCAGTTGCTGTACGCCAGTGACGAAGGCGCTTTGCAGGCCGAGGCCGCTCAGTTCGCCCACGCGGAAGGGCCCTCGGTCGACGCCGCGTTGGGGGCTCGGACCACCTTCGTCCCCGATGTCCATGACACCGACAACGGCCGCCGTACGCGTCCGCGGCGCTGGTCCGACGAACTCCCCACGCTCCGGCACGTTCTGGCGCTGCCGCTGCACCGAAAGTCCGGGCCGCTCGGTGTGATCTGCCTGTACTACACCCACTCCGCCCCGCCGAGCCCGGCACAGATCGCCGAGGCGGAACGGGCCACCCCGCTCGCCCGCGAGGAACTCCTGCGCTGGAGGCCCCTGCACGCCGACGCCGCCGGCCCCGAGCCGGTGTGGGCCACCGACACCCGCGCGGCGCGCTGGGAACGCGTCCACCGGGCCGCCGGTTACGTAGCCGCGCGCGAGGACTGCCCGGTCGGCGAGGCACTGACCTGGCTGCGGGTCACCAGCCTGCGCCGGCACCAGTCGCTGCTCGACACCTGCGACCACGTCCTGCAGCCCGCCGGGGCGCGGGCGGACGTTCCCCGGCAGGCCACCCTCGTGTCCTGAGCCCTCATCCCCCACACGCACAAGGAGGGTCCAAGAGTGCGCACGCAGCAGATGCACACGGACAGCAGCGCTCACGAACGCGTGGCGCTGAGCAAGCGACCGGAAGCCGCGGCCGAAGCCCGGCTGGCGGCACGCGACTTCATGAACCGACTGCACCCGGCTGTCGACGAGCAGGACGCCGCCAGTGTCGAGCTCGTCGTCTCCGAACTCGTCACCAACACCGTCCGCCACGCGCGCGGCAGCCGCTGCTCCCTGCGCCTGCAGGCCCGCGCGGACAGCATCGTGGTCACGGTGAGCGACGCCGATCGGCGACCGCCCCACGAACGATCCCCCGACATGGCGAACGGCACCGGTGGCTTCGGTTGGCCGATGGTCCGCCACCTGTCCCGGTCGGTCGCGGTGACCGCGGGCCCCGGCGGCAAGACGATCCACGCGACCTTGCCCCGAAACGGCGTCCGCGGAAGCGAGTAGCCGCACAGCCGTGGAGGCCCTGGGGAGCGGAGTGACCCCGCTCCCCAGGGCCTCCACGGATCTCGATCCTCCCGAGGGGCCCGTAGGCCGCGGCCTACGCGCTGAGCTTCACCCGAAGCCGGTCCAGGACGCGGGCGAGGCGGCGGGAGACCTGCATCTGCGAGACGCCCAGTTCGCGTCCGATCTCGGCCTGCGTCAGTTCGTCGACGAAGCGCAGCGCGAGGAGCCTGCGGTCCTCGGGCGTGAGGGCGGCGATCAGCGGCTTGAGCGCCTGAAGGTTCTCGGCCTTGGCCAACTCCGGGTCGTGGCACCCGATATGGGCGGCCAGCGTGTCGTCGGGCTCGTCGGCGTCCACCGATCGGTCCAGTGAGGCAGCGGTGCAGCCATTGGTCGCCTTCAGCCCTTCGGCGACCTCGCACTCGTCAAGCCCGAGGTGGACGGCGAGTTCGGCGACGGTGGGGGCGTGCCCGTTGACCTGCTCCAGGAGGGTGTTCGCCCGGTCGAGGTGGTGACTGAGCTCCTTCAGGCGCCGGGGGACATGGACGGCCCATGTCGTGTCGCGGAAGAAGCGCTTGATCTCACCCATGACGGTGGGCAGGGCGAAGCTCGTGAATTCCACGCCGCGCTGCAGCTCGAACCGGTCGATGGCCTTGATCAGGCCGATCGTGCCGACCTGCACCACGTCCTCGTAGGAATCGCCCTGAGCCCGCAGACGGCGAGCGGCGTAGTGCACGAGGTTGAGGTTGAGCTCGATGAGGGTGTTGCGTGCGTAGGCGTACTCGTGGGTGCCCTCCTCGACCTCGTCGAGCCGGGCGAACAGCGACTTGGACAGATGACGGATGTCCGCCGGCGCGAGCGTGCCGGTGCCGATCCCCACGCCGTCGTCGGCACCGGTGTCGGAGAGTGACGGAAGGCCCGGGGCGTCGGCCGAAGGGGCGGCGCTCCCGAGGCCGGTCATATGTCGCTCGGGTACATCGGACCGCTGTGCCGGATGGCTGGTGGCCTGGGGCATCATCGTCGCTCCCTCAATCCGAAGGCACTCCCCCGTCGGGAGTGCGGCGTGCACGCCTCATACCCGCAATCCTCCGGAGCACACCAGCGATTTGACGCTCCGTAACATGCGCGAAGCCCTCGGCGGCATCCCCCGTTTCCGCCTACGGGAACCGACCACCACAGCCTGCACACGCCCAACTGGGCGCTGGATTGCAGATGTTGGGGAACTCCGACGCGTACGAGGGAACTCCCGGGGCAACCGGAAAGAGACTCCATACGATGGGGCTGCGCCGACCGCATCTCACGCATCGTGACCAATCGACCGAGGGGGCCGCGATGTCCACGCAGACCAGCCGCCTGTCCGTCACCGATCTGACGCACTGTGAGCACTGCGCGGTGCTGCGGGTGCGCGGCGAACTCGACCAGGACTGCGAGCAGTTCTTCCTGCGCACCATCGGCTCCCGGGTGCTGGCCGGTCACCGGCACCTGGTGCTGGACGTCACGGCGCTCACCTTCTGCGACTCACGCGGCCTCAACTGCCTGCTCGCCGCCCGCTGGCTGCTGCAGCGCCAGGAGGGGATGCTCCTGCTGGCCGGCTCCGGGCGCCGCCTGACCGAACTGCTCGCCCAGACGGGCAGCAGCGAACTGCTGCCCTCCCACCCCACCGTGAGCCAGGCCCTCACGGCCCTGCCCCCGGAACATCGCCCCGCCTGGCCGCCCCCGCCCCGCGACCGCCCGTCCGCGGACAGCTGCCGACCGGACGGGAGCCAGGCGCCGATAGGGTGACGTGACGCCACGGTCGGCCCGGTCGTCGCGCAGTGGACTGGATGTGCAGAGGTGTAGCGAGCGCATGAATCGATCTGGACGTCTGGGAAAGATCCAAGGACTCGGAAAGCGACCGAAGGCGTACTTGTCCGCCTTCTCCGCCGCCTCCGCCTTCTCCGCGAAGCGGCCCCTGCGCGGAAGCTCAGCGGTCCGCCTGCTGCACACGGTCGCGGAACACGACGCCGTATGGCTGGGTGCCGCCGCCGCGCTCGGTCTGTCGGGCGGCAGGAGCGGCCGCAGGGCCGCGCTGCGCGGTATCGGATCCGTGGCCATCGTCGCGGCACTGGACCGGGCTCTGACCAAACCCGCCGCCCGCCCCCGCACGAATGCCCTCACCAGGCACTTCCCCCACCCCGGCACCACGCCCCTGCGCTCCAGCCCGCTGGCGCCGGCCGCGGCGTTCGCCTCCGCGGTCGCCGTGGAGTCGCCCCGTCACGGCCTCGCCGTGCTGCCCTTCGCCGCGGGGCTCGCCTACATACGCGACCGGGAGAGCCTTCACCACCGCGGCCGGCTGGCGGCCGGCGTCATCGCAGGCGCAGGCGCCGCGCTGCTGACCTGCCGCTGGTGGCCGGTGAAGCCGGACACCGCCGCGGCCGCGGCTCCCCCGCGCAAACCGGCACCGGCCCTCAAGGACGGCAAGGGGCTGCACCTGGTGGTCAACCCGTCCTCCGGCATCTCCTGGTCCCAGGACACCGCGACACTGCTGCGCACGCTCCTTCCCGAAGCCGCGATCACCGTGTTCGAACCGGGCGACGACCTCATGGACGTGCTCCACGCGGCAGCGCTGCGCGCCGTCGCGGACGGCGGTGCGCTGGGCGTCTGCGGCGGCGACGGCACCGTCAACGCGGCCAGCGCGACGGCCGCCCGCCACCACGTACCGCTCGCGGTCTTCCCCGGCGGCACCTTCAACCACTTCGCAGGCGACCTCGGCAACCAGACCCTCGAGGATGTCGCCCGCGCGATCCAGGCGGGCGAGGCGGTCACCGCCGACGCGGGCCGGGCAACACCGCCCGAGGGCCCCCACCCGGGCCCGGAAGACGGTGCGCCACAGGACCCGTCCGACGGGGCGCCCGACCTCCCTCACACCAACAGCGAGCAGCAGCTGTTCCTCAACACCTTCAGCATCGGCGTGTACTCCGAACTCGTCCACGCCCGGGAACGCCTGGAGAAGCGCATCGGCAAATGGCCCGCGCTGGCCGTGGGCCTGGCCAAGGTCCTGGCCACCGGCACCCCGCTCTCCGTGGCCATCAACGGCCGCCCCCGCGACATCTGGCTGCTCTTCGCGGGCAACGGCATCTACCACCCGGCGGGCTTCGCCCCGACCTACCGCACCCAGCTCGACGACGGACTGCTCGACATCCGCGCCGTGGAGGCCGGAACCCCGCTGGCCCGCACCCGCCTCCTGCTCGCCGTCCTGACCGGAACCCTGCACAACTCCCGGGTCCTGACGACCGCCCAGGTACGCCGCCTGGACCTGCAAGTCCTGCACGGCGACCCCCACTTCGCGTACGACGGAGAGGTCACGGACGCGACCTACCGGCACCTCGTCCTCGACAAGATCACCAACGCGATCACCCTGTACCGCCCTGCCGACCAGAGCCAGTGGCTCCGCTGACACCACGCACCCGCTCGCTGACCGCGATCGACTTCCTCCCGGACCGACTCACGAAAATCTATCCCGGCCGGAGTAGACATTGGGTGGCAGTGCGGTTATGGTTTCTCTCGTAGCCGAGATCGAGAAAGCCCGGCAGAGATGAACTGCCGGGAAGCAGTACCCGCAAGTTGCAGTACGCAGGACGGTGCGGTGGTGGAGTTTCGAAGCCAGAGTTTTTGCAGGACGGCGACGGGACTGACGACCGGACCGGGTGGCCCGCAGTGATCAGGGGCCGCCACGAGCAGTACGCATCACCGCCAC
>NZ_JBTYHB010000022.1:0-141983 GCF_054871485.1 Streptomyces sp. UC4497
GATCTTTCCAGCCCCGCCGGCGATTGAGGCGCGGGGTCCGGGGCAGAGCCCCGCGGCCGGAGGACGGCCGACCGCAACGATCAACATCCCAAGGGCCGCCCCGCCAGAAACGTTTCTGTCGAGACGGCCCTTCGGCGTTTCGTACCCCCTACGTACACCAGAACGCCCACCCCCACCGACCAGCAAAAAGACCTTGGCCCGGATCGCAGAAACGATCCGGGCCAAGGCCTGAATGAATGCCGACGCCTAGCTACTACCTGGCGCTACAAGCAAACGCGCCGCTCAGTTGTCGTCCTCGTCGATGAGGAACCCACGCATCGGCGAGGGCGCCTGCCCCATCGGCGACGGACCCTGCGGCCGCACCGGAGCCATCGGCTGCGTCATCGCGGGCGACATCTGCTGCTGGCCGCCGCCGTACGACGGACCGCCGCTCTGCTGGTTGCCACCCATCGACTGGTTGCCACCGTAGGACGGCGCACCCGCACCGGCCGGAGCCATGGAAGGCGCCGGGGACGGCGGCAGGCTCGCGGTCGCCGGCGTACGCGGCGGGGCCAGCGAGTCGTCGGCCTGGGTCTCCAGCTGGCGCAGCTGCGACTCCAGGTACGACTTCAGACGCGTGCGGTACTCGCGCTCGAAGCCGCGCAGGTCCTCGACCTTGCGCTCCAGCGTGGCTCGGGCGGACTCCAGGGAGCCCATCGCCACGCGGTGCTTCTCCTGCGCGTCCCGCTCCAGGGCATCGGCCTTGGCACGGGCGTCACGCTCAAGACCCTCGGCACGGCTGCGCGCCTCGCCGACGATCTTGTTCGCCTCGGAGCGGGCCTCGGCGATCGCCTGGTCGGCGGTCTGCTGGGCCAGCGAGAGGACACGGGCGGCGCTGTCGCCACCGGGGCCCTGACCGGGCTGCGGCAGCTGCGGGCCACCGTGGCCGCCCATGGGACCGCCCATCGGGCCGCCCAGCTGCGGCTGCTGGCCCATCGGCCCCTGGCCCATCGGGCCGGGACCCTGCGGGCCACCCTGCGGACCGTGTCCGCCAGGACCGGCCGGCAGCTGCGGGGCACCGCTCGGCAGCTGGGGCGGGCCGCCCATGGGGCCGCCCATCTGCTGCTGCGGCGGGCCCGATATACCGGCGGGCACCGGAGCGCCCGGGCCTCGCATGCCCTGCGGAGGACCCTGCTGCTGGTCCTGCGGACCGTCGGGTCCACCGGGACCGCCAGGCCCACCAGGACCGCCGGGGCCCTTGCGCATGCCGCCCTGCTGCTGGTTCTGCGCAGCGGCGCGGGTGGCTGCGGCAAGTTTCGCGCGCAGGTCCTCGTTCTCACGTAGGAGACGGGTCAGTTCGGCTTCGACCTCATCGAGGAAGGCATCGACCTCGTCCTCGTCATAGCCTTCTCGGAGGCGGACGGTCGTGAACTGCTTGTTCCGCACGTCCTCGGGGGTCAACGGCATCTCTTCACCTCAACGTTGTCGTCGGCATTCGGCAAGACCGTAGTTGACATCGCGCTCACACCGAGCCCACGAGGGTAATCAGGATGTAGACGATGATCATGAGTACGAAGAAGGACAGGTCGAGCGCCACGCCCCCGAGACGCAGCGGCGGAATGAACCGCCGCAGAAGCTTGAGCGGTGGATCAGTGACAGTGTAGGTGGCCTCCAGAACGACCACCATCGCCTTGCCGGGTTGCCACGAGCGGGCGAACTGGAAGACGTAGTCCATGACCAGCCGGAAGATCAGCACGATGAGGAAACACATCAGCGCGATGTAGACCACATCAAAAACCACGCCCATGTCGGCGGTTCCCTCTCCCCTGTTACTCGTGCCTTGTGACTAGTTGGTAGCTAGCCGTCGTACTTTGCTGCGTCTCAGCTCTGGTTGAAGAACCCGCCCTCTGCGATACGGGCCTTGTCCTCCGCCGTGACATCGACGTTAGCAGGCGACAACAGGAACACCTTCTGTGTCACTCGCTCGATGCTCCCGTGAAGACCGAACACAAGACCGGCGGCAAAGTCGACAAGTCGCTTCGCATCGGTGTCGTCCATCTCCGTCAGATTCATGATCACCGGAGTGCCCTCACGGAAGTGTTCCCCGATGGTACGGGCCTCGTTGTAGGTCCGGGGGTGCAATGTGGTGATGCGGTAGGGCTCCCGCTCGGACACGACCTTGGGCATGATCACCGGTGCGTTCTTCTCCAGGCTCTGACGTTCAGGTGTGATGGATGCCACGGGGGCGATTCGTGCCGGACGTCCGGATTCAGCGGCAAGCGAAGCAGGTTGGCGCACCGGCTCACGCGGAGCCGGGGGCTGCACTACTCTGACCGATTCGTCCACATCCGTCACGGCGTGGGAATTGTGTGACTGATGCGACGGCTCGTGCCGTCGACGGTCACGCTCGGGCTCCGGGTCGAGTTCGGGCTCGAAGTCGTCATCGGGGTCGAACCCCCGGCCGTCGTACCCATCGTCCTCCACGAGGCCGAGGTAGACCGCCATCTTGCGCATCGCGCCGGCCATTCTCTGAGTCCTCCGCTCTGTGGTGGATCGGCTGACGTCAACCAAAGTGCCCGCGATCCACGTGGCCTCCCCGCCCATCAGCGAGAATGACCATATTTTCTGCTGTGGTCCGACTTCTTCGCGACGTTACCCGAGCCGGGGTCGGACACCGAGGACCGCGGTACCGACGCGCACATGTGTCGCTCCGGCCGCCACAGCCTGCTCGAGGTCCGAACTCATCCCTGCCGAGACCATGTTCGCAGCCGGATGGGCCGCGCGCACGGCAGTCGACAAATCCATGAGCCGCTCGAACGCCGCCTGTTGCCGCCCCGCGTAGTCCCCGGTGAGCGGTGCGACGGTCATCAGTCCGTCGAGCCGCAGCCCCGGAGCCTCGGCCACGCGCGCGGCCAACTCCTCCACTCCGCCGGGGCCGATGCCCCCGCGCTCCCCCCGGCCGTCCGCGTCGGCGTCGAGCGCGACCTGGATCAGACACCCCAGTTCGCGCTCGGCCCGCACGGCTTCCTTGGACAGCGCCGTGACGAGCTTGCCCCGGTCCACGGACTGCACCAGACCGGCGTAACTCGCCACGGAACGGACCTTGTTGGTCTGAAGCTGACCGACAAAGTGCCAAGTAAGCGGCAGATCCGAGCATTCCGCGGCCTTGGGCGCCGCGTCCTGGTCCCGGTTCTCCGCCACGTGCCGCACCCCGAGCCCGGACAGGATCCGCACATCGCTCGCGGGGTACGTCTTGGTGACCACGATGAGGGTCACGTCGTCCCGCTTGCGCCCGGCCGCCGCGCAGGCCGTGGTGATACGTTCCTCCACCGTGGCCAGGTTCGCGGCGAGCTCTGCCGTACGTTCCTGAAGGTTCGTCATGTCGTCTCAGTCCAGCCAGACATAGCCGGCGAGTCGGCCGGTGGCCTTGTCGCGGCGGTACGAGAAGTGATCGTGCGACTCAAGTGTGCACACCGGCGACTGCTCCCGGTCACGCACCCCGAGCCTCTCCAGCTGCGCATGCACACCCGCGGTCACATCGACGGCCGGAGTGCCCCAGCTGGTCTCGGCGTACGCCGCCGGTTCCACCGCCGCGACCTCGGCCCGCATCTCGGCCGGCACCTCGTAGCAGCGCCCGCAGACCGCGGGCCCCGTACGGGCGATGATCCGGGCCGGCTCGGCGCCCCGCTCCACCATCGCCCGGACCGCGGCCGGGACCACTCCGGCGACCATGCCGGGGCGTCCCGCGTGTGCGGCGGCGACGACCCCGGCGACCGGGTCGGCGAGAAGAACGGGGGTGCAGTCCGCCGTCAGCACGGCGAGCGCGAGTCCGCGCCGCGTGGTGACGAGGGCGTCGACGCACGGAATGTCGGCTTCGGTGGGCCAGGGCCCGTCCACCACCGCCACGTCGGGGCCGTGCACCTGGTTCATCCACACGACTCGGGAGGCCTCGAGACCGAGCGCCTGCGCGGCCAGCTCCCGGTTGCGCAGCACGGCTTCGGAGTCGTCGCCGACCGCGCCGCCGAGATTCAGCTCCTCGTACGGAGCGGCGCTCACCCCGCCCCACCGGTCGGTGAAGGCGAAGTGCGCGCCACTCTCGGAAGACACTGTGTGATGTTGTCCTGTCACTGCGGTGATCCGACCTGCTCCACGATCACGTTCAGAAACACGTGATCACTTGAGGAAGTCCGGCACGTCGAGCTCCTCGGCCTGGCTGTCCGGGTAGGACGGCCGCGGAACCTGCGGGGCGGTGGCCGGGGCCGCCGGGGCCTCGTTGACCGGGGCGGGCGCCTCGGCAGGCGGGGTCGGCGTCTGCGGCTGGGACTCCTCGCGCTGGGTGACGCTGCCGAGGTTGCCGAAGGCCGGACGCGCGGGCTCGGGGGCCGGCGTCGAAGGCCGCGCCGGCGTCGCCGGCTCCTCGCGCTTGGCGGTCGACGAACCGACCACGTTGTCCCGCTTGTTCGGCGGCTGGCCGCCGTCGAAGCCGGCGGCGATGACGGTGACCCGCACCTCGTCGCCGAGCGCGTCGTCGATGACGGCGCCGAAGATGATGTTCGCCTCGGGGTGGGCCGCCTCGCTGACCAGCTGCGCGGCCTCGTTGATCTCGAAGAGACCGAGGTCCGAGCCGCCGGAGATGGAGAGCAGCACGCCGCGGGCGCCGTCGATGGACGCCTCGAGGAGTGGCGAGGAGATCGCCATCTCGGCCGCCGCCACCGCGCGATCGTCGCCGCGGGCGGAGCCGATGCCCATCAGGGCCGAACCCGCCTCGGACATCACGGACTTCACGTCCGCGAAGTCGAGGTTGATGAGCCCCGGGGTGGTGATGAGGTCGGTGATGCCCTGGACACCGGAGAGCAGGACCTGGTCCGCCGACTTGAAGGCGTCGAGGACGGAGACCTGCCGGTCCGAGATGGACAGGAGCCGGTCGTTCGGAATGACGATGAGGGTGTCGACCTCTTCGCGGAGCTCGGCGATGCCGTCCTCCGCCTGGTTCGCCCGGCGCCGGCCCTCGAAGGTGAACGGCCGTGTGACCACACCGATCGTGAGGGCGCCCAGCGAGCGCGCGATGTTGGCCACGACGGGTGCGCCGCCGGTGCCGGTGCCGCCACCTTCACCGGCGGTGACGAAGACCATGTCGGCCCCCTTGAGGACCTCCTCGATCTCCTCGCGGTGGTCCTCGGCCGCCTTGCGTCCGACGCCCGGATTGGCTCCGGCGCCGAGTCCGCGGGTGAGTTCACGGCCGACGTCGAGCTTGACGTCCGCGTCGCTCATCAACAGGGCTTGCGCATCGGTGTTGATGGCGATGAACTCGACGCCCTTGAGACCGACCTCGATCATCCGGTTGATGGCATTGACACCACCGCCGCCGACACCGATGACTTTGATGACTGCGAGGTAGTTCTGCGGTGCTGCCACGTCGAAGGCCTCTCGCCTCGAGTTACGTGTCGCCGCCTCGCGTTCTACGGTGCGACGACTGATGCCGAATTGGGGCGGTCCGGACTACTAGTTGACTACTAGTCGACTGCCGACCCGAACCCTAACGCTGAAGTTTAGGGTTACCAGTGTGTCTGTTTCCTGGACTCTTCCGAACCTGACACTAAGTCGACAAGTGGCGCCCGTTCAACGAACACGCCGAACCTCCCGTTTTTCTTTTCACCCTATGTGATCAGCCATGTCGATGCCCAACCAGGGTGCTGGCCTGCATCGATGTGCGTCAACTCCCGGACGCGGCAGGGGCCGTGGGAACACTCACGTCCAAGTGCCTGCCCTTCGGCTCGGCTTTCATGAGAGCGATGAGAGTGCGTGCCTTCGTGTCACCCTGCTCGGCACTCCCCCAGTCGACGGTCCGCCCTCCGGTCAGCTCCAGCGAGATGGCGTCGTACGAACGGACCTTGACGGTCCGCGTGTCACGGGCGACCGACTTCGGAAGCTGCCCGGCGACGCGCACCGCTTCCCGTACGAGCCGGTCGGGTCCGAAGCGCCGCAGACTTGCTTCGGCGCGCCCCTGATCCGGCGTCAATTCCAGGCGGGGAACGTGCTTCAGGGGCTTGTCGACCGTCGCGAAACGAACGCCTTCACGGTCGACTTCGACGAACTTGTCTGAATTTCCGCCGTCTTCGACAATCAGGACCGGCTTGCGCTCCGTCACTTTCAGCCCGATTCCGTGCGGCCATGAACGGACCACATCAACGGAGTCGATTCGGGGCAATTTCCGGCGCAATCGGTCCTCAATGGCATCCGTGTCGACGGAGATCAGCGGGGCGCCGACCGGCACGGCGGCCGCGTCCCGGACCTGAGACGGCGTCAGGACCCGGGTGCCGGAGGGCTTGACGCGCTCCACGCGCAGCCACGGCGAGCCGTACAGCAGCCAGGTGCCGCCCGCGCCGATCAGCACGAGCAGCACTCCGGCCACGACAAGGGTGCGCACGCTCGGCATGCGCACCCATCGCGCGGCGGGGGGCGGCTCGGACGCCTCGGACGACTCTCGTTCGCGATCGGTCGTGGTGGGTCCGGCCACTGTCCCCTGCCTTACATTCGTCCACTCGCTAACGACGCGAGTTGATCGCCTCGTACACCATCCCGACGAGCAGGTCGTCGGCGTCCCTGCGGCCGAACTCGGCGGCCGCGCGGGACATCTCGTACAGCCGGTGCGGGTCGGCGAGCACGGGCAGGACATTGGCCTGGACCCACTCGGGGGTCAGCTCCGCGTCGTCGACCAGCAGGCCGCCACCGGCCTTGACCACCGGCTGGGCGTTGAGCCGCTGTTCGCCGTTGCCGATGGGCAGCGGGACGTAGGCGGCCGGGAGTCCGACGGCGGAGAGCTCGGCGACGGTCATCGCGCCCGCGCGGCAGAGCATCATGTCGGCCGCGGCGTACGCGAGGTCCATCCGGTCCACGTACGGTACCGGGATGTAGGGGGGCATCCCCGGCATCTGCTGGACCTGCGGCAGTTCGTTCTTGGGGCCGACCACGTGCAGCACCTGGATGCCGGACTGCTGGAGGAACGGCGCGACGCGCGTGACGACCTCGTTCAGGTGGCGGGCGCCCTGGGAGCCGCCGGAGACGAGCAGCGTCGGCAGGTTCGGGTCGAGGCCGAACGCGGCGCGCGCCTCGGGACGCTTCTGCGCCCGGTCGAGGAGGGCGATGGTGCGGCGCAGCGGGATGCCGATGTAGCGCGAATTGCGCAGCTTGCTGTCGGGCGAGGAGACCGCGACCTGCGCCGCGTACCGCGAACCGATCTTGTTGGCCAGACCGGGCCGCGCATTGGCCTCGTGCACCACGATCGGCACGCCGAGCCGCTTGGCCGCGAGATAGCCGGGCAGCGCCACGTATCCACCGAAGCCGACGACCGCGTCCGCCTTGGTGCGCTCCATGACCTGCTCGGCCGCCTTGATGGTGCCGCGCAGCCGGCCGGGAACCGTGATCAGTTCGGGCGTGGGCTTGCGCGGCAGCGGTACGGCGGGGATCAGCGCCAGGTCGTAGCCGCGCTCCGGTACGAGACGGGTCTCAAGGCCGCGTTCCGTGCCCAGGGCCGTGATGCCCACGGTCGGGTCCTGCCTGCGCAGGGCGTCCGCGAGGGCGAGCGCCGGCTCGATGTGGCCGGCGGTCCCCCCACCGGCGAGTACGACATGCACCGAAATTCACCGCTCTCTGGACGGACGCGCCGAGGCGCGCCGTCGCATCGTGTTCCATCTCATCCCCCGGACTCCCGGGCTCCGCCGCATGGCGAGGGCGGCCCGCGCCGCCGGCTCGTCCCGCGCGAACGCGATCAGCAGCCCCACGGCGAACATCGTCGGAAGCAGCGCGGACCCACCGTACGAGAACAGCGGGAGCGGGACTCCGGCAATCGGCAGCAGGCCGAGCACCGCACCGATGTTGACCACGGCCTGTGCCGTGATCCACGTCGTCACGCCTCCCGCGGCATAGCGAACGAAGGGGTCCTCCGTGCGTCCGGCCACGCGGATACCCGCATAGCCTAGAGCCGCGAACAGGGCGAGCACCGACAGCGTCCCCGCCAGGCCCAGTTCCTCACCGGTGATGGCAAAGATGAAGTCGGTGTGCGCTTCGGGAAGTTGTCCCCATTTTTCCACACTCGCCCCGAGGCCGGAACCGAAGAGTCCGCCGGAGGCCAGGGCGTAGATCCCGTGCAGCCCCTGCCAGCACATGTCGCCGGGCCCCGCATCGGCGCTGCCCAGGCAGGCGAGGCGTGCCATGCGGTTCGGGCTGGTCTTGATGAGGAGCAGGCCGATCACGGCGGCCACCGAGAGCACGCCCACGAAGAGCCGCGTAGGTGCTCCGGCCGTCCACAACAGGCCGAAAAGGATCGCGGTCAGCAGGATCGCGGTGCCCATGTCGCCGCCGAGCATGATCAGCCCGAGCAGCATGAACGCCACCGGAACGAGCGGCACCAGCATGTGCTTCCACTGGGTCAGCAGCCGCTTGTCGTGTTTGCGCGCCAGCAGATCGGCGCCCCACAGGATCAGCGCCAGCTTCCCGAACTCACTGGGCTGCAGCATGAAGGGGCCGCCGAGCGAGATCCAGTTCTGGTTGCCGTTGATCGACACCCCTATCCCCGGCACCTGCACGAGGACCATGAGGAAGACGCTGACGGCGAGGATCGGATAGGCGAGCGCCCGGTGCAGTTTCACGGGCATCCGCATCGCGATCAGCAGCAGGAGGCCGCCGATGACGGCCGCGACGAACTGCTTGCGGAAGAAATACGAGCTGGACAGGCCCATCTGCAGGGCCGTGATCATCGAGGCCGAGTAGACCATGACCAGGCCGAGGACCGTGAGCAGCAGCGCGGCCCCGATGATCAGGTAGTACGCCGTGAGCGGCCGGTCCCAGGCGCGCTTGGCCTGGGCGTACAGGCGCTGCATCGGGTTGACCCGGGCCCGGTAGACCTTGCTGGTCCTCCGCGGCGGTGCGGCGGGGCGCCCGGTCGTGCGGGGAGGACTGCTACCGGCCATGACCGTCCCCCACCGATGAGCCGTACGTCTGCGCTGCCACGTTCCCCTCCCGAAGGGTGCCCGGCGTCACCGGGCGCCCTCTCGAGCCCCGTCAGACGCTGGTGGCGCCCAGTTCGCGGACCGCTTCCGCGAACGCCTCGCCACGCTTGTTGTAGTTGGTGAACATGTCCATCGACGCGCAGGCCGGGGCCATCAGCACGGTGTCCCCCGTGCGGGCGAGCCGCGCGGCCTCCTGGACCGCCGCCGACATCGCCCCAGTGTCGGTCCGGTCGAGGTCGACGACCGGTACCTCCGGGGCGTGTCGCTGCAGGGCTTCCCGGATCAGGGCCCGGTCCGCGCCGATCAGGACGACGCCGCGCAGCCGCTTCGCCGCGCCCGTCACCAGCTCGTCGAAGGTCGCGCCCTTGGCGAGCCCGCCCGCGATCCACACGATGGACTCATAGGAGGCCAACGACGCCTGGGTGGCATGGGTGTTGGTCGCCTTGGAGTCGTCCACGTACGCGACACCGTCCACATCGGCGACGTGCTCGATGCGGTGGGCGTCGGGGCGGAAGTTCCGCAGCCCCTCGCGTACGGCCTGGGGCTCGACGCCGAAGGCGCGGGCCAGGGCCGCCGCGGCGAGCGCGTTGGCGATGTTGTGCGGGGCCGGCGGGTTGACGTCCGCGACCTCGGCCAGCTCCTGGGCGTTCTTCTGCCTGTTCTCGACGAAGGCGCGGTCGACCAGGATGCCGTCCACGACGCCGAGTTCGGAGGGGCCCGGGGTGCCGAGGGTGAAGCCGATGGCGCGGCAGCCCTCCTCGACGTCGGCCTCGACGACCAGGTCCTCGGTCGCCTTGTCCGCCACGTTGTAGACGCAGGCGACCTGGTTGCCCTCGTAGATGCGGCCCTTGTCGGCGGCGTACGCCTCCATGGAGCCGTGCCAGTCGAGGTGGTCGGGCGCGAGGTTCAGGACGGCGCCGGAGTGGGCGCGCAGCGAGGGCGCCCAGTGCAGCTGGTACGAGGAGAGCTCGACGGCGAACACGTCGTAGGCGTCGTCGCCTTCGAGGACGACGTCGATGATCGGCGTACCGATGTTGCCGACGGCCGCGGTGCGCAGGCCCGCCGCGTCCAGGATCGACGCGAGCATCTGCGTCGTCGTGGTCTTGCCGTTGGTGCCGGTGATCGCGAGCCAGGGCGCGGCGTTCGGGCCGCGAAGGCGCCAGGCGATCTCGACGTCGCCGACGACGTCGACGCCGGCGGCCGCGGCCTCGGCGAACAGCGGCGAGGAGGGCTTCCAGCCGGGCGAGGTCACGACGAGTTCGGTGCCGTCGGGCAGCGTGGTCGAGTCACCGAGCTGGACGGAAATCCCCTCTTCTTTAAGAAGGGCCGCCTTTTCGCGGTGCGCCTCGCTGTCGCCGCCGTCCACGACGGTCACCGACGCGCCGAAGCCGGCCAGGGCGCGGGCGGCGCTGATGCCGCTCACGCCGAGACCGGCGACGGTGATGTTCATGCCCTGCCAGGAGGTCACTTCTTGGCTGCCCATCCTGCGTAGAAGAGGCCGAGTCCGACGATCACGCACATGCCCTGGATGATCCAGAACCGGACCACCACAAGGACTTCGGACCACCCCTTGAGTTCGAAGTGGTGCTGGAGTGGCGCCATCTTGAAGACCCGCTTGCCGGTCATCTTGAAGGAGCCGACCTGGATCACGACGGACATGGTGATCAGGACGAACAGGCCGCCCAGGAGCGCGATCAGGAGCTCCGTGCGGGAGCAGATGGCGAGGCCCGCGAGGGCGCCGCCGAGGGCCAGCGAGCCCGTGTCACCCATGAAGATCTTGGCGGGCGAGGTGTTCCACCACAGGAAGCCGAAGCAGGCGCCCATCAAGGCCGATGCGACCACCGCCAGGTCGAGTGGGTCTCTGACCTCGAAACACGCACCTGGGTTGGTGAGGGTCTGCGCGTTGGCGCAGGACTCCTGGAACTGCCAGACACCGATGAAGGTGTAGGCGCCGAAGACCATCACGGAGGCGCCGGTGGCGAGGCCGTCGAGGCCGTCCGTCAGGTTCACGCCGTTCGACATCGCGAGGATCATGAACAGCGCCCAGACCACGAACAGGACCGGGCCGATCGACCAGCCGAAGTCCTCCACGAAGGAGAGCTTGGTGGATGCGGGCGTATTGCCGCGCACATCCGCGAACTGGAGTGAGATCACCGCGAAGGCGATACCGACGATCAGCTGTCCGGCCATCTTGGCCTTGGCTCTGAGGCCGAGCGAGCGCCGCTTGACGATCTTGATGTAGTCGTCGAGGAAGCCGACGAGCCCCATGCCCGCCATCAGGCCGAGCACGAGCAGACCCGACAGGGTCGGCGCGGCGCCGGTGATCAGCTTGCTGAGGAAGTACGCGATGAGGGTCGCCAGGATGAAGGCGATACCACCCATGGTCGGCGTGCCGCGCTTGCTGTGGTGCTCGCGCGGGCCGTCGTCACGGATGAACTGGCCGTAGCCCTTGCGCGCAAGGAGCTTGATCAGCAGCGGCGTTCCGGCGAGCGTCAGGAAGAGACCGATGACACCCGCGAACAGGATCTGCTTCATCATCAGGCATCAACCCCACCCTGCACGTCCGCGAGCAGCGCCTGTGCCACGCTCTCCAGGCCCACCGACCTGGATGCCTTCACGAGCACGACGTCTCCCGGGCGCAGCTCGCTGCGCAGCAGGTCGATCGCCGCCTGTGCGTCGGACACGTGCACCGACTCCTCACCCCACGAACCCTCGTTATAGGCGCCCAGTTGCATCCAGGACGCTTCCCTGCCCCCGACTGCAACGAGCTTGCTGACGTTGAGCCGGACGGCGAGCCGTCCGACGGCGTCGTGCTCGGTCAGCGACTCGTCGCCGAGCTCGGCCATCTGCCCGAGCACCGCCCACGTCCTGCGTCCCTTGCCCATGGCCACCAGCGCGCGCAGCGCCGCTCGCATGGACTCGGGGTTCGCGTTGTAGGCGTCGTTGACGATCGTGACGCCGTCCGAGCGCTCGGTGACCTCCATCCGCCAGCGGGACAGGTTGCCCGCCTCGGAGAGCGCGAGGGCGATCTCCTCCACGGACATGCCAAGGTCATGGGCGACGGCGGCCGCGGCGAGCGCGTTCGACACGTGGTGCTCACCGTACAGGCGCAAGGTCACGTCGCTGCACCCGGAGGGTGTGTGCAGGCTGAAGGAGGGCTGCCCGGTCTCCGTGAGTCGGACATTCTCGGCGCGTACGTCGGCGCTGTCGGCCTCTCCGAAGAAGAGCACCTTCGCCTTCGTCCGCGAGGCCATGGCGCGCACCAGCGGGTCGTCCGCGTTGAGGATCGCGGTCCCGTCCTCGGGCAGCGACTCGACCAGCTCGCCCTTGGCCACCGCGATCTGCTCGCGGCCGCCGAACTCGCCGATGTGCGCGGTCCCGACGTTCAGGACGACTCCGACCTTCGGGGGCGTAAGGCCCGTCAGGTACCTGATGTGGCCGATGCCGCGGGCGCCCATCTCCAGGACGAGGAACTGCGTCTCGTCGGTGGCGGTGAGCGCGGTCAGCGGCAGGCCGATCTCGTTGTTGAACGAGCCGGGCGTGAAGACCGTGTCGGCCTTGCGGCGCAGCACCTGGGCGATCAGGTCCTTGGTGCTGGTCTTGCCTGCCGAGCCGGTGAGGCCCACGAGGGTGGCGCCGAGGCGGGCGACCACGTGCCGGGCGAGCGCGCCGAGCGCCGCCTGGACGTCGTCGACGACGATGGCGGGGGCACCGACCGGGCGCGACGCCAGCACGGCGACGGCTCCCTTGTCGACGACTTCGCGCGCGTAGTCGTGGCCGTCGACCCGCTCGCCCACGAAGGCGGCGAACAGGCTTCCCGGCTCGACCTTGCGCGAGTCGATGACGACCGGCCCGGTGACCCGGACCTGCGGGTCCGGTATGTCGTACGTCTGCCCGCCGACGGCTGAGGCGATCTCGGCGAGGGAGAGGGCGATCACAACTTCATCCCTGGGTTTTCTGGTGGTCGACGGTGACTGCGGCCGCCTCGATGGACGCGCGGAGCACCTGGCGGTCGTCGAACGGGCGGATCACACCGGCGATGTCCTGGCCCTGCTCGTGGCCCTTGCCCGCGATGAGCACCGTGTCGCCGGGCTCGGCGCGCGCCACGGCGGCGGCGATGGCGGCGGCCCGGTCCTCGAACACGGCGACGTCGCCCCGCTCGTGGGCCGGCACGTCGGCGGCGCCCGCGAGCATCGTGGCGAGGATCGCGAGGGGGTCCTCGGAGCGCGGGTTGTCGGAGGTGAGGATGGCGGTGTCGGCGAACCGGGCCGCGGCGGCGCCCATCGGCATCCGCTTCGTCTTGTCCCGGTCGCCGCCGCAGCCGAGCACGATGTGCAGCTTGTTCTCGGTGACCTTGCGCAGCGCCCGCAGGACGGACTCCACGGCGTCGGTCTTGTGCGCGTAGTCGACGACGGCGAGGTACTTCTGGCCGGCCTCCACGCGCTCCAGGCGGCCGGGCACGCCGGGTACGGCGGCGACGCCGTCGGCCGCGGTCTGCGGGTCGATCCCGGCGACGGCGAGGGTGACGATCGCGGCGAGGGTGTTCGCGACGTTGAAGGGGCCCGGCAGCGGCGCCTTGGCGCTGATCCGCTCGCCCTTGGGGCCGATGACGGTCAACGTCGAGCCCAGCTGGCCGACTTCGACGTCCTCGGCGCGCCAGTCGGCGTCCGGGTGGCCCTCGGCGGAGAAGGAGACGACCGGGACCTCGGACTCGTCGATGAGCCGGCGCCCGTACTCGTCGTCGTAGTTCACGACGCCCTGTTTGCTGCGGGCCCGCTTGAACAGCCGCGCCTTCGCCTGGAAGTAGTCCTCCATGTCGGAGTGGAACTCCATGTGCTCCGGGCTCAGGTTGTTGAAGACCGCCACGTCGAAGACGCAGCCGTCGACCCGGCCCAGCACGAGGGCGTGGCTGGAGACCTCCATGGCGACGGCGTCGGTGCCGCGCTCGCGCATGACCGCGAACAGCGCCTGGAGATCGGTGGCTTCCGGAGTGGTGCGCTCCGACTTGATCCGCTCGTCGCCGATCCGCATCTCGACCGTGCCGATGAGGCCGGTGCTGCGGACCGTCTTGAGACCGCCCTCGATGAGGTACGCGGTGGTGGTCTTGCCCGAGGTACCGGTGATGCCGATCTGGAGCAGGTCCTTGCCGGGGTGGCCGTAGATCGTGGCAGCCAGCTCGCCCATCCTGCCGCGCGGGTTCTCCACGACGAGCGGCACCAGGCCGGCCTCGGAGACGCGCTGCCAGCCCGCCGGGTCGGTCAGCGCGGCGACGGCGCCGAGCGAGGCGGCCTGCGCGGCGAAGTCTGCGCCGTGCGCGCGGGCTCCGGGCAGCGCGGCGTACAGATCGCCCGGCCGCACCGCACGGGAGTCATGGGTGATGCCGGTGACCTCTGCTACGGCCTTGGGCGTCGAGACACCCAGTTGATCGGCGAGTTCCGCGAGGGGGGTGGCGGAGACCTCAGCCGGTCGCGGCGGCCCGGGGTATGTCACGGGTGCGCCCTTCTGGGTGGTTTGGGACTGATCAGCGTGTGGCACGGCGTGAGCGTACCGGGCGCACCCCCCGCCGGGCGAAGCGAGGGGCGTGGCGCGAGACGGTTCCCTGAATCGGGGGTGATGGCCGTCACGAAGATCACCGTCGGTCACGGCTCGAACGTCACGGGCAGCCGGGCCGGCTTGTTGCCCGTGGGCGGGGCCTGAAGCGTCTTCAGGGCGAACTCCATGACCTTCTTGTAGATCGGTCCGCAGATCTGGCCGCCGAAGTAGCCGCCCTTGGTGGCGTTCTGGATCGCGCAGTAGACGGTGACGCGCGGCTTGTCGGCGGGCGCGAAACCGGCGAACGACGACGTGTAGCCCTTGTAGCGGCCGGTGGCCGGATCCACACGGTTGGCCGTGCCGGTCTTGCCCGCGACGCGGTAGCCCGGGATGCGGGCCTTCGTACCCGTGCCCTCTTCGTCGTCGACCACGGACTCCAGCATCTGCGCGACGGTCTTCGCGGTCTTCTTGCTGACGACGCGGGTCTCCTTGGGCTTCGCCGCCGGCGTGAACCGCCCGTCGGGGCCCTTGGTGCCGCGGACGAGGCTCGGCTCGACCCGTACGCCGTCGTTGGCGATGGTCGAGTACACGGAGGCGGCCTGCATCGCGTTGATCGAGAAGCCCTGGCCGAAAGGGATCGTGTACTGCTGCGAGGTCGACCACTTGTCGGCGGGCGCGAGGATGCCGGACGTCTCACCGGGCATGCCGAGGCCGCTCTCCCTGCCGATGCCGAACTTGCGCAGGTACGAGTAGAGCGTCTTGTTGGCCGCCGGCTGCGTCTTGCCGAGCTGGCCCGTCGCCAGGATGGTGCCGATGTTGCTGGACTTGGCGAGCACGCCGTTGAGCGTGAGGTGCCAGGTCGGGTGGTCGACGTCGTCCTGGAAGAGGCGGTCGCCGCGGTGCAGCCGGTTGGGCACGGTCACATGGGTCCCCGGCGTGGCCGCGTTCTCCTCCAGGACGGCCGCCATCGACATGACCTTGGCGGTGGAGCCGGGCTCGTACGCGTCCTGGAGCGCGGCGTTGCCGAGGGCCTCGGCCTTGGCGTCGGACAGGTCGTTCGGGTCGAAGCCCGGCGCGTTCGCCATGGCCAGGACCTCGCCGGTCTTGGTGTCCTGCACTATCACGTAGCCGCGGTCCGCCTTCGACTCCTTGACCTGCTCGTCGATGGCGTTCTGCGCGGCCCACTGGATGTCGCGGTCGATGGTCAGCTCGACGTTCGAGCCGGGGACCGCGGGCTTTTCGGTGCTGCCCGCGGTCGGCACCTGCTGGCCGCCGGACTGGGCGTAGCGGATCTTTCCGGCCTTGCCCGCGAGCTCCTTGTCGAGCTGCTGCTCCACACCGCCGCCGCCCTTGCCGTCGGCGTTGACCCAGCCGAGGACGCCCGCGGCGAGGTCGCCGTTCGGGTAGACGCGCTTGCTGCTGGGGTCGGCGACCACGCCGGAGAGCACGCTCGCCTCGCGGCCCGCCGCGTTCGCCTTCTCGTTCAGCGTGGTCCTGAGGTCCTTGATCTGCTTCCAGACCTGCGGCGTCTGCCGCGGGGCGAGCCGCACGTACCGCGTGTTCTTCGTCTTCAGCTTCTTGGTCAGCTCGGCCGCGTCGACCCCGATGATCGGCGACAGGAGCGCCGCCGCCTGCTCGGGCGCGTCGTCGACCTTGGTGGCCTTCTTCGTGAAGAGCGTCGGGTCGGCGGTGATGTCGTACGCGTCCACGCTCGCGGCGAGTTCGACGCCACTGCGGTCCGTGATGCCGCCGCGCTCGGCGGCGATGGAGTGACTGACGTACCGGTTCAGCGAGGCCTTCGCCGCGTACGCGCTGGCGTCGACGCCCTGCACCTGGAAGAGGCGGACGACGAAGACCATCAGGACCAGCGTGAGGCCCAGGCTCACCATGCGCAGGCGCGGCCGGGGGCTGCCCAGGCGGAGCCGGGAGGGCGCCTTCGGCTTCGGCGGGGCGGGGCGCGGGCGGCGGGCGGCCGGGCGTGCGGCCTTGGAACCGGGCTTCGGCGCGGGCCTGGCGGTGCGCTTGGCCGCCCCCTTCGGCGCGGGCTTGGGCGCGGGCCGTCCGGTGCGCGGCGGGCGCGCGGGTCCTGGCACGCGGCGGCGCGGGGGCTCCCTGTCGGTCATGGCGTCACCTGCCGGTGCTCGAAGGGGAAGGCTCGACCGAGGAGTTCGGACTCGCCGACTCGGACGGATTGGCGGAAGGAGAGGTACTGGCCGACGGGGACGGGCTCGTGGAGGGCGACGGACTCGCGCTCGCGGCTTCCGGCGTCTGCGTCGGCTCGACGAGGGGCGGGGCGGGCGGCCCGGCCGCCGGGCTCGGCCTGCCCTTGACGGTGCCGTTCGGCTCCAGGAACACCGGGTCGCCGCCGGGCACCATGCCGAGCCCGCGGGCGCGCCGCAGCAGGGCGTCGGGGGCCGAGTAGGAGTCGACGTCGCGCTGGAGTTCCTGCTCGTCGTCGGTGAGCTCGGTGGTCTGCTTCTTGAGCTTGGTGAGCTGGAACGAGCCCTCGTTGAGCGAGGAGTTCAGCATCAGGAGCGTGATCAGCCCGCCGCCGAGGAGCAGCACGACGAGGAGGACGAACGGGGTGCGTGCGGCCTGCGTGCCGCCGGACGGGCCGAGCGGGAGCAGCCGCGCAAGGCGGGCGGCCCTGCCGCGCAGCGAACCTTTCGAGCCACTGCTGGCGCTCATGACCACCCCTCCACGCACGCGTACGTCACTCGGCCGTCACCCCTCGACATCCTCGCGGATGCGCTGCGCACCCCGCAGCCGTGCCGGAGCGGCCCGGCGGTTCTCCGCGACCTCTTCCTCCGTGGGGAGTTCGGCGCCGCGCGTGAGCAGCGTGAGCCGGGGCTGGTACTGCTCGGGGACGACGGGCAGTCCGGCCGGCGCCGTATTGCTGGCTCCGGCCGCGAACACCTGCTTGACCAGCCGGTCCTCGAGCGAGTGGTACGACAGGACGGCGATCCGGCCGCCGACCGCGAGCGACTTCACGGCTCCCGGGATCGCCCGCTCGAGCACGCTCAGCTCGCCGTTGACCTCGATGCGCAGGGCCTGGAAGGTGCGCTTGGCCGGGTTGCCGCCGGTGCGCTTGGCGGCCTGTGGCAGGGAGTCGCGGATCAGCTCGACGAGCCGGGCGCTGTTGCTGAACGGCTCCTTCTCGCGCTCGCGCACAATGGCCGAAACAATGCGCTTGGCCTGCTTCTCCTCGCCGTACTGGCGGAGAATCCGCACCAGTTCACCCGGCGGGTACGTGTTGAGGACCTCGGCAGCGCTCATGCCCGTCGTCTGGTCCATGCGCATGTCGAGCGGCGCGTCCTGCGCGTACGCGAAACCGCGGTCGGCCTCGTCGAGCTGCATGGAGGAGACGCCGAGGTCGAACAGGACGCCCTGCACCTTCGGGATGCCCAACCGGTCGAGGACCTCGGGCAGTTCGTCGTAGACGGCGTGCACGAGGGTGGCCCGGTCACCGAAGGGCGCGAGCCGCTCGCCGGACAGCCGCAGCGCTTCCTTGTCGCGGTCGAGCGCGACGAGGCGGCAGGAGGGGAACGTGGAGAGCAGCGCCTCGCTGTGCCCGCCGAGGCCGAGCGTGCAGTCGACGACGACCGCCCCCGGCTGGGCGAGTGCCGGAGCCAACACGTCCAAGCAGCGTTGGAGCATGACCGGAACGTGTCGCTGGCTCAAGGGTCCCTCTCAGGTCCGGCGTGGGGGCGTACGCACTGCCGGGTCCCCGCCCGCTCGTGAAGGGGAAGTGGTCCGTCGGCGCCGGGGAAGTGACGCCGGCCGACCGGAGCGGGAGGAGGCCGAGCCGTACGTACGCGCCGCGCACGCGGGGAGCGTTCCGACAGGTGCCGAGGCGGCAGTGCCGGGATCTCCGTGTTGCATCGTTGCGTGGTTATCTGGGGTCGGCGTCACTTTAGTCCACGGTGCCCCCCGGTCAATCAACCGGTCGACGAAGCCGACTGCGCGTCGCGGCCACGACGGCCCGGAGGCGCGAATCGGGTGAATTCACCCGAGCGGCCGAGGTCGCACCTCCCTGTGGGCACGCTCTGTGGACTCGCTCACAACAACGCTCAATGATGTTCTTTGTCCGCTCTCACAGCGGGCCCGGACCAGGCGTGACGGCTACCGTCATAGCCATGACGACTTCTGCTCACCTCCCCTCTGGAGCCCCCTCCGAAGGCGCCATATCCGCCGACGGCAGCGTGACCGACCGCCTCGTCGACGCGAACGAGCGGTACGCCGCGGCGTTCTCCGACCCCGGCATGGACGCGCGTCCTGTGCTGCAGGTCGCGATCGTCGCCTGCATGGACGCCCGCCTCGACCTGCACGCCGCCCTCGGTCTCGAACTCGGCGACTGCCACACGATCCGCAACGCGGGCGGCGTCGTCACGGATGACGTGATCCGCTCCCTCACCGTCAGCCAGCGCGCGCTCGGCACCCGCAGCGTGGTCCTCATCCACCACAGCGGCTGCGGCCTCGAAGGCCTGACCGAGGACTTCAGGACCGACCTGGAGATGGAGGTCGGCCAGCGCCCCACCTGGGCGGTCGAGGGCTTCCGCAATGTCGACCAGGACGTGCGCCAGTCCATCCAGAAGGTGCGCACCTCCCCCTTCCTGCTGCACACCGACGACGTGCGCGGCTTTGTCTTCGACGTGAAGACGGGCCTGCTGCGGGAGATCGAACCGGCCTGACACCCCGCCCGGCCGCGGTCGACCTTCCTCCCAAAAGGCTCCAAGCCCTGACATATCGCGGCCAGTTGTCCACAGGCGAGTGACACGAACCGGTAACGCCAACAAGAATGCGTGTGTGACATCCGCACGAGCGGCGAACATCTCGTGCGCGCTGTCCGTGTATCGGGGTGGGCCGGTTCGCGTCGTTGCGCGTCGGCTTGGAAAGTACGGGCCGAGGAGGGCTGGGTGACGACCTATGACGATCGAGCGAGCCTCACTGATCTGACCACCACCGCAGAGCGCGTGCGGGGGTCGGTGGAAGCTGTGATCGAGGGCAAGCCGGAGGTCGTACGGCTCTCGCTGACCGTGCTGCTCGCCGAGGGGCACCTGCTCATCGAGGATGTTCCGGGCGTCGGCAAGACGATGCTGGCGAAGGCGCTCGCGCGGTCCATCGACTGCTCGGTGCGCCGCATCCAGTTCACGCCCGACCTGCTGCCCTCGGACATCACCGGGGTGTCGATCTGGGACCAGCAGCGGCGGGACTTCGAGTTCAAGCCGGGCGCGATCTTCGCGCAGATCGTGATCGGGGACGAGATCAACCGCGCGTCCCCGAAGACGCAGTCCGCGCTCCTGGAGTCCTTGGAGGAGCGCCAGGTCACCATCGACGGCACGACCTACGAACTGCCCAGCCCCTTCATGGTGGTGGCCACCCAGAACCCGGTCGAGATGGAGGGCACCTACCCGCTGCCCGAGGCCCAGCGCGACCGCTTCATGGCCCGCGTCTCCATCGGCTATCCGAGCCCGGAGGCCGAGCTGCAGATGCTGGACGTGCACGGCGGCGTGAACCCGCTGGACGACCTGCAGCCGGTGGCGCACGCGCACGAGATCGTGAAGCTCATCGACGCCGTGCGCACGGTCCATGTCGCCGACGCCGTACGGCGCTACGCGGTGGACCTGGTCACCGCCACGCGCACCCACCCCGACCTCAGACTCGGCGCATCCCCGCGCGCGACGCTGCACCTGCTGCGCGCGGCCAAGGCGACCGCGGCCCTCAGCGGCCGCGAGTACGCGCTGCCCGACGACGTGCAGTCGCTGGCCGTGGCGGTCCTCGCGCACCGTCTGCTGCCCACCGCCCAGGCCCAGTTGAACCGGCGCACCGCCGAGCAGGTCGTCCTCGACATCCTGCAGCGCACCCCGGTCCCGGCCGCGGAACCCCGCGCCGCGCAGCCCTTCGATTCGACGACGCCCCCGCTGTACGGCCAGCAGCCGCCCGGTCCGCGGAGGCTGTGATGACGTCGGGGGGACAGGCAGGGAGCTACGCGCCGGATCCGGGGGGCGGATTCACGGACGGCGGCGCGGGCAAGAACGTCGGCGACAAGAGCGGGCTGCGCACCGCCCTCGCCGGACTCACCACGCGCGGCCGTTCGTTCCTGGCCGCCGGCATCGCGGCGGGGATCTGCGCGTACGTCCTCGGGCAGAGCGATCTGCTCCGGGTCGGTCTGCTGCTCGCGGTGCTGCCGCTGGTGTGCGCGGGCGTCCTGTACCGCACCCGCTACCGGGTCGCGGGCAGCCGCAAGCTCTCCCCCGCGCGCGTACCGGCGGGTTCCGAGGCGCGCGTGCACCTGCGCATGGACAACATCTCCCGGCTGCCGACCGGCCTGCTGATGCTCCAGGACCGGGTGCCGTACGTGCTCGGGCCGCGGCCCCGGTTCGTCCTCGACCGGGTCGAGGCGGGGGGCCGCCGCGAGGTGTCCTACCGGGTCCGCTCCGACCTGCGCGGGCGCTATCCGCTGGGGCCGCTGCAGCTGCGCCTGTCCGACCCCTTCGGCATGTGCGAACTGACCCGGTCCTTCTCCACGTACGACAGCCTGACGGTGATCCCGCGCGTGACGGCGCTGCCTCCGGTGCGGCTCACCGGTGAGGCCAAGGGGTACGGGGACGGGCGGCAGCGCTCGCTCGCGCTGGCCGGCGAGGACGACGTGATCCCGCGCGGCTACCGGTACGGGGACGACCTGCGCCGCGTCCACTGGCGACTGACCGCGCGCTACGGCGAGCTGATGGTGCGCCGCGAGGAGCAGCCGCAGCGGGCCCGCTGCACCGTGCTGCTCGACACCCGCGCGCCCGCCTTCCAGGGCGCCGGGCCCGACTCGGCCTTCGAGTGGGCGGTGTCCGCCACGGCCTCCGCCCTGGTGCACATGCTCGAACGAGGCTTCTCCGTCCGCCTGTTGACCGACACGGGCAACGCGGTGCCGGGCGAGGGCACCGACGGCTTCGCGGGCGCCAGCCAGGAGTCGGCCGACGCGGCGGGCCTGATGATGGACACGCTCGCCGTCGTCGACCACTCCGACAGCGGCACGCTCTCCGCCGCGTACGACGTGCTGCGCGGCGGCAACGAAGGACTTCTGGTGGCCTTCTTCGGCGATCTGGACGAGGAGCAGGCCTCCGTCGTCGCCAAGATGCGCCGCCGCAGCGGTGGCGCCCTCGCCTTCCTCCTGGACAGCGGCTCCTGGACCCAGGGCCCCGGGGCGCCGGTCTCGGAGCGCTGCACCGAGCGGCTGCGGATGCTGCAGGAAGCGGGCTGGACCGCGGTGGCCGTGCCGCACGGCGCCTCCCTCGAGGAGCTGTGGCGGCAGGCGGACCGGGAGCGTACGGGACTGTCCGCGCCGGCCGGTCCCCCGCGTTCCCCGAACACTTCAGGGGGTTGGTCATGAGCGGCGGCGCCCGCCTGTCGATCTGCGCCACGCTGGCCACGTTCCTGGCCTCGTGCGCGCTGCTCCCGCTGGTCGACCGGTCCACCTGGCTGATGCAGACCGCGATCCTGCTGGTGATCCAGGCCGTGGTGGGCGCGCTCGCCCGCCGGGTGCCGCTCGCCCGCGCGCTGACCGTGGCGGCGCAGGCCCTGGTGTCGCTGCTGCTGCTCACCGTCCTCTTCGCCCGCGACCAGGCGATCGCCGCGGTCCTGCCGGGCCCCGATGCCTTCCGGCACTTCGGCCAGCTGCTCCAGGCGGGCGGCGAGGACGTGGGCCAGTACGCCATACCGGCGCCGCTGACCGACGGCATCCGGCTGATGCTGGTGGGCGGCGCGCTGGTGATCGGTCTTTTCGTGGACGCCCTCGCGGTGACGTTCCGCAGCGCGGCCCCGGCCGGGCTGCCGCTGCTCGCCCTGTACTCGGTCGCCGCCGGGCTCTCCGAGGGCGGCGCCGACTGGCTGTGGTTCCTGCTCGCGGCCGCCGGCTACCTCCTGCTGCTGCTCGCGGAGGGGCGCGACCGGCTCTCCCAGTGGGGCCGCGTGTTCGGCGGCTCCGGGCGGGTGCCCGGCGCGTCCACGCCCGTGCAGGAGGGCGGCGGCGCCCTCGCCCCGGTCCGCACCGGCCGCCGGATCGGCGCCGTCGCGCTGGGGCTCGCCCTGGTGGTGCCGCTCGCCCTGCCCGCCCTGGACGGCGGGATCCTCGGCCCGTCCGGCAAGGGTGTGCGCGGCGGGACCGGGGGCGGCGGCACGATCTCCGCGGTCAACCCGCTGGTCTCGCTGCAGAACAGCCTGAACCAGCCGGAGGACCGGGAGGTGATGACGTACCGGACGAACACGGACGAGACGTCCGACATGTATCTGCGGATCGTGGCGCTCGACGAGTTCGACGGGACGACCTGGCGCCCCTCCGTGCGCAGCATCGACGACGTGCCCTCCCCTCTGCCGGATCCGCCGGGTCTGGGCGCCGACGTGCGCAGGACCCAGGTGCGGACGTCGATCTCGGCGGCCGACTGGTACGCGCAGGACTGGCTGCCGATGCCCTATCCGGCGACGCAGGTGGGGATCGACGGGCGCTGGCGCTTCGAGCGGGTCGGCCGGACCCTGGTGGGCGACCACGGGCAGACCACGCGCGGGAAGACGTACACCGTCGACAGCCTGATCGTGCGGCCGACACCGCAGCAGCTCGCCGACGCTGGAGCGCCGCCCGGCGACATGGTCCGCGAGTTCACCAAGGTGCCCGCCTCGCTGCCGGACGTGGTGAGCACGACCGCGCTCAAGGTCACCGAGGGCGCGTCGAACAACTACGAGCGTGCCGTGAAGCTGCAGGACTACTTCGCGGTCAACGGCGGCTTCACGTACAACACGGAGGTGCGGGCCGGCAGCGGTTCCGCCGCGATCGCCCGGTTCCTGAGGCAGAAGGAGGGCTTCTGCGTCCACTTCTCCTTCTCGATGGCCGCCATGGCGCGCACGCTGGGCATTCCGGCCCGCGTCGCGGTCGGCTTCACGCCGGGCGTGCCCGCGGGTGAGGGGAAGTACTCGGTGGGCCTGCGCGACGCGCACGCCTGGCCGGAGCTGTACTTCGAGGGCGTCGGCTGGACTCGCTTCGAGCCCACGCCCAACCGCGGCACGGCCCCGGACTACACGGTCGAGAACAACCCGGCGGGCAGCCCCAGCAATCCGGCGGCGCCCAGTGAGTCCGCCTCCGCCACGCCCTCGGCCCCGGAGCCCTCGGCGTCCGAGAGCTGCTCGATCGCCCAGCGCAGGGAGGGCAGCTGCGCCGTCACCGAGCCCGCGATCGTGGGCGCCTCGCCGGACGACGGGCCGCCGTTCGGCACGATCGCCGTGGTCGCCCTGATCGCGCTGCTGGTCGTCGCGGTGCCGCTGCTGCCGATGCTGTGGCGAAGGCGGCTGCGGGCACTACGGCTCGGTTCGGCGGGCCGTACGGACGCGGATGCCGCCGGGCGCACGCTGGCCGCCTGGCGTGAGGTCACGGACACGGCGTGGGACCACGACATCGCGCCGGACGAATCGCAGACCCCGCGGACGGCGGCGGCCCGCATCGTCCGGATCGGTGAACTCGAGCCCGACGCGGCCGACAGCGTGCACCGGGTGGCGGCGGCGGTGGAGCAGGTCCTGTACGCGCCCCGGCCCCGGCCCGCGTCGGGTCTGGGCGAGGACGTGCGCCGCCTGCACGACGATCTGCACGCGAAATCGAGCCGGTCGACGCGGCTGCGTGCAACGTTCGCGCCCCGCTCGACCGTCCGGGTGGTGTGGGCGGCGGGGCGGCGCTGGGAGGCGTTCACGCTGAGCGTGCGCGGCCGATTCACCCGGCCGACGCGGCCGAACCGCCAGGAGGGCTGAGCGGGCCGGTCCGCCAGGGCCGGGGCGGTCCACCAGGGCCGGGCCGGCCGCCACCGCCAGAAGGGTTCTTACAGCCAGGGCTCTACAGCCAAGGAGCCTCGTTACGCAGAAAGGGTGACCGCGCGACGCGGTCACCCTTCACACTCGTATGCCGACGGCCTGTTCCTAGCGGCCGCCGCCGCCCTGCTCGTCCCGGCGGCGCTGCCAGCGCTGCTCGATGCGGTCCATCATGGAGCGCTTCTGTTTGCCCTGCCGTCGGGTCGTTGGCGCGCCCGGCACGGCTCCGGCGGACCCGGCCGCAGGCTGCTCCCCTGGTTTCGGCGCTTTGCGCCAGCCGGTGACGGCGAGCACCGCACACCCCAGCATGACGAGGAACCCCACCACGCTGATCCAGATCTGCTGCGCGACCATTCCTGCCATGAGGAGCGCGATACCCACCAGGAAGCCCACGACTGCCTGGTAGACCCGACGTCGGGTGTATGTACGCAGCCCGCTTCCCTCAAGCGCTGTCGCGAACTTGGGATCTTCGGCGTACAGCGCTCGCTCCATCTGCTCGAGCATGCGCTGCTCGTGCTCCGAGAGCGGCACGGAGTCCTCCTCATCGTGCAGTCGCCGGGGCGACCGGGGGTCCCCTTCAGGATAGGCAGGGAATCGCCCCCGTGAAACCCGCCCCTCTACGCCAACTTCGCCATTACCGACCGCGACACGGCGTCCCGGCTCACAGGGCGACATGCCCCGGAGGCCGACCCGTCATGCCGGACCGTCACCTCAGATCATACGGCGCCGAGCGCCCGATCGGGGGGCCTGTGGCGTACTCCATCAAACGCTGCGCCGCTGATCAGCGGCAGCTCCCGGCCACCGGTCGGCGCGGTCAGCCCTCTTCGGCCACTCGCTTCTCACCGAGCACGTGCAGTTGCGTGGCCACGGCATGGAAGGCGGGCAGCTCGGCGGCGGCCGCCTCGAGCTTCAGCAGCTCCCGCTGCGCGCTCGGCTCCGTGTCCACGAGGACGCCCGGGACGAGGTCCGCGAAGACCCGCACACCGTGCACCGCGCCGACGTCCACTCCGGCCCCACCGAGGAGCTCCGTGAGCTGCTCGGCGGTGAAGCGGCGCGGCACCGGGTCGCCCTCGCCCCAGCGGCCCGCCGGGTCGTCGAGCGCCTGCCTGGCCTCCTTGAAGTGCCCCGCGAGGGCCCGCGCGATGACGGCGCCGCCGAGGCCCGCGGCGAGCAGGCTGAGCACGCCGCCGGAGCGCAGCGCGCCCACGGCGTTGCGCACGCCCTCCGCCGGCTCCTCCACGTACTCGAGGACGCCGTGGCACAGGACCGCGTCGTATCCGTCGCGCTCGACCACGTCGAACAGGCCCGAGACATCGCCCTGGACGCCGCGCACCCGGTCGGCGACTCCGGCCTCCGCCGCCCTGCGCTCCAGGGCGAACAGCGCGTTCGGACTCGGGTCGACGACGGTGACGCGGTGGCCCAGCTGGGCGACCGGCACCGCGAAGTTGCCGCTGCCGCCTCCGGTGTCGAGGACATCGAGGGCCTCGGTCCCCGCCGACTTGGTGCGCCGGTCGAGGGCGTCCTGGAGGACGTCCCAGACCACGGCGGTGCGGAGGGAGGCGCGGGGCCGCGAGGAGTCGGAGCGCGGTGACGTGGTTCGAGGGTGGTGATCCGACACGGCAGGTGACTCCTCGGGGCGGCTCCGACCGGCGGCGGAGCAAGTACTGGTTCGGGCGCCTCCACCCTAATGGGCGCCGCCCCGCGCCCATGCCATCCGTGCGCGAGCCCCTGCGCTACCCGGCGTCCTGAACCTTTCCCCGGCCCGCGCGCTCGTCCCCCTCCCGCCGGGGCTGGGGCAGCACCGGCTGCAGCACGAGCGTGCGCTCGACCAGGCGCAGGAACATCGCCACGTCACGCAGCAGGTCGTCGGCGTCGCGGGCGGTGGCCGCGTCGCGGATGCCCGCCTCCGCGCGCGCCCGCTTCGTGGCGCCCGAGGCGAACAGGGCGCCCCACTCCGCCAGTTCGGGGGCTATCTCGGGGAGCACTTCCCACGCGCTGCGTATCTTGGCGCGGCGCCTGGGCGTGGACTCGGGCCTGCCGCGGGCCGCGAGCACGGCGGCCGCGGTGCGCAGCGCGGCGAGATGGGCCGTGGCGTACCGCTCGTTCGCGGTCTCCAGCACGGACGCCTCGTCGAGTCCTGCGCGGGCCTGGGCGAGCAGATCGAGGGCGGCGGGCGGAGCACCGGCCCGGCGGAGCACCGGGTGGATGTCGCTCGCCGGTCCGGTGGGTGAGGGGGCAGGGCCGGTGGCGCCGCGGCGGCGTGGGGCAGCTGTGGTGGGTGCCTTGCGTCCAGCCATGACGAACCTCCTGTCGTCTGTGTGACGGCACTGTGGCCGTATGTGTCCATCGTGGGGTACGCCACTGACAATCGGCCCTGACCAGGCATTTTGCTTCGATCGGAGGTTCGGGCTAACTTTTGCACTGACCAGTCAGTTCAAAGAAGTGCCCAGGGGGAACCATGGACGGCCCGGCAGACGGGGCGACGAGCGCGGACGAGCACGGGGCGACGGCCGGAGCCTCGGTCGCCGCCACGGAGTTCGGCCTGAAGGGGCCGCGGGGCTGGGCCTTCCGGGGCATCGACCTCGACGCGGCGGCGGGCTCGCTCGTCGCGATCGAGGGCCCCTCCGGCAGCGGGCGCACCTGCCTGCTGCTCGCGCTGACCGGGCGGATGAAGCCGAGCGAGGGCACGGCGCGGGTCGGCGGGATGCGGCTGCCGAAGCAGATGACCGCCGTACGCAGGATGAGCGCGCTCGCGCACGTACCCGGCGTCACCGAGCTCGACCCCGCCCTGACCGTGGCCGAGCACCTGCGGGAACAGGCGCTGCTGCAGCGGCGGTTCGACGGAACGCTCCGCGGGCTGCTGCGCACGCCCGCCGAGCGGCGGGCCGAGGCGAGCCTGCGCATCGACGCCGCGCTCGCCGCCGCGGGGCTCGACACCGAGACGCTGCCGAAGGGCTCCCGCACCTCCGTGCGCGACCTGGAGCGCCTCGAAGCGCTGCGCCTGTCCCTGGCGCTCGCGCTGATCGCCCGGCCGCGCCTGATCGGCGTCGACGACACCGACCTGAAGCTCGCGGACGCCGAGCGGACCGAGATCTGGGCCCAGTTGCGGGCCGTGGCCGACGCGGGCACGACGGTCGTCGCCGTGTGCAGCGAGGCCCCCGAAGGGGCGGTCGTCGTATCGACCGCCCCGGTGAACACCACGAACGACACCACTGACGCCGCGAACGACACCGCGAAGGAGACGGCCGATGCGCTCGCCGAAGCTCGCCGCGCTTGAACTCAGGCGCTTCGGCAGGGGAAAGCTGCCGCGTGCCGCACTCGTCGCGCTCCTGCTGCTGCCGCTGCTCTACGGGGCGCTGTACCTGTGGTCCTTCTGGGACCCGTACGGCAAGCTCGACAAGATCCCCGTGGCGCTCGTCAACGACGACAAGGGGGCGACGGCCGCGGGCAAGAAGGTCACCGCGGGCGACGACATCACCAAGGGGCTGTACGACAGCGACACCTTCCAGTGGCACGAGGTCGACTCCGCGCAGGCCAAGAAGGGCCTGGAGGACGGCACGTACTACCTGTCGCTGACCATGCCGAAGGACTTCAGCAAGCGCATCGCGTCCAGTTCGGGCGACTCCCCCGAGACCGGCGCGCTTCAGGTGCGCACGAACGACGCGAACAACTACATCGTCGGGCAGATCTCCCGGACGGTCTTCTCCGAGGTGCGCTCCGCGGCGTCCAGCAACGCCTCGCGCTCGTTCCTCGACAAGATCTTCGTGTCCTTCTCGGACATCCATGACGCGACGCAGAAGGCGGCCAAGGGCGCGGACCAGCTCGAGGGCGGCATCGGCAAGGCCAAGAAGGGCTCGAAGGACCTGGCCGACGGCCTGAAAGACGCCAAGAAGGGCAGCGGCGACCTGGAGAGCGGTCTGACCAAGCTCACCACCGGAGCCGGTGACCTGGAATCGGGCTCCCGACAGGTCTCCGACGGCACGCAACAGCTCGCCGACAAGGTGAATGGCGCCGCCGACCAGGTACGCCCCTTCCTGAAGAACAACAAGAAGGCGATCGCCGACACGGCGCGGCTCGTCGCCGACTCCGCGGCGGGCGTGCGGCACAACCTGGACGACCTGGTGAGGATCGCCCCCACCGCGCGCACGGGCGCGCACGCGGGCTCCGACGCCCTGGACGCCGTCTACGAAAGGCGCTGCGAGAAGTCGGTCATCGACGACCCCGCCTGCCCGGACCTGAAGAAGGCCAAGACCGCGGCGAACGACGTCGCCAAGATCTCCGACGACCTGAACACGCTCATCCAGGACGAGCACGGGAACCTCGCCCAGATGGACAGCCACCTGGCGACCCTCCAGGAGCAGTCCGAGTCCCTGGCCAAGCACGCCCCGACGCTCGACCAGGACCTCGACAACGCGGTCGCCCAGATCAACAAGCTCAACGACGGGGCCGGCCAGGTCGCCGCGGGCGCCCAGAAGCTGCACACGGGGCTCGGCACGGCGCACTCCGGATCGGCCGAACTCAACTCCGGGGTCGGCGAGTTGAAGACCGGCGCGAACGACCTGAACGGCGGCATGTTCCAGCTGGCCGACGGCTCGGGCAAGCTCGCCGGCGGACTGCACGACGGCGTACAGAAGATCCCCGACTACGACAAGAAGGACCGCGATCAGCGCACCGGGGTGATGGCCGACCCCGTCAAGCTGGCCTCCCAGTCGCTGCACAAGGCGCCCAACTACGGGACGGGCTTCGCCCCGTACTTCATTCCGCTCTCCCTGTGGGTGGGCGCGATGGTCGCCTACATGTTGATCCAGCCGATGAACCGGCGCGCCCTCGCGGCCGGCTCCTCGTCCTGGCGTGTGGCGTTCGCGGGCTGGCTGCCCGTGGCGGCTCTCGGGTTCCTCCAGGTGGCGGCCCTGATGTCCGTACTGCACTGGGCACTTGGTCTTGAGATGCTGCACGCGGCGGGAACCGTCGGTTTCCTGTTCCTGGTCACGGCGTGCTTCGCGGCGATCGTGCAGTGGCTGAACGCACGCTTCGGAGCGGCGGGCCGCATCCTTGTGCTCGCCTTCCTGATGCTGCAGCTGACGTCGGCGGGCGGCACCTATCCGGTGCAGACGAGCCCCGGCTTCTTCAACGCGCTGCACCCGTTCCTGCCGATGAGTTACGTCGTCGAGGCCCTGCGGCGACTGATCTCCGGCGGCGGGCTCGGGCCGGTGTGGCAGGCCTGCGTGGTGCTCACGGCGTTCACGGTGGGCGCGCTCGCCCTCACCGCGTGGACGGCCCGGCGCAAGCAGGTGTGGACGCTGGACCGGCTGCACCCGGAGCTGAGCCTGTGAGCGCGCCCACATCGGCTCCTGTGAGAATCAGGGGCATGGAAAGCAGCACACGGCGCCAGGCCACCCGGCAGAAGCTCTACGAGGCCGCGGTCACGCTCATCGCGGAACAGGGCTTCTCCGCCACCACGGTCGACGAGATCGCCGAGCGGGCCGGGGTGGCGAAGGGCACGGTCTACTACAACTTCGCCAGCAAGTCGGTCCTCTTCGAGGAGCTGCTGCGGCACGGCGTCGGGCTCCTCTCCGCCTCCCTCCGGGAGGCAGCGCAGAAGTCGGACGAGAACGGCGGCAGCAAGGTCGACGCCCTGGACTCGATGATCCGTGCGGGTCTCGAGTTCATCGACCAGTACCCGGCCTTCACCCAGCTCTACGTCGCCGAGCTGTGGCGCACCAACCGTGCCTGGCAGTCCACGCTCGCCGTGGTCCGCAACGAGACGGTGGCCGTGGTCGAGGACGTTCTGCGGTCCGCGGTGGACAGCGGTGAGCTGAGCGAGGAGATCGATGTGCCGCTCACGGCGGCGGCCCTCGTGGGCATGGTCCTCGTGGCCGCCCTGGACTGGCAGGCGTTCCAGCCGGAGCGCTCGCTGGACGATGTGCACGGCGCGCTCTCGCTGCTGCTCCAGGGGCGGGTCGGCGGCGGCCAGCCGCTGACGGGCAAGGCCTGAGGCACGGCTGCCGGGGCCCGGCACAAATGAAGCGCCGGTCCGGCAGGGCCTGTGGTCGTTCTCAGGCCTCACCGGACCGGCGCATCCCCCGTGGATCCCC
This sequence comes from Streptomyces sp. UC4497, assembly GCF_054871485.1. NCBI lineage: Bacteria > Bacillati > Actinomycetota > Actinomycetes > Kitasatosporales > Streptomycetaceae > Streptomyces > Streptomyces sp. UC4497. Next base: position 30,452 of record NZ_JBTYHB010000022.1, read on the forward strand.
CGTTTTCCCCCGTGGGATCCCCCGTTCCCCCGTTTCCCCCGTTGGACCCCCGTCAGGTCTCCCCCAGGGCGGTCCCCCGTGCTCACTCCCGCCCTTGCGGGCGAGAGGAGCGGCAAGAGGCACTCGATCCGTTCCGCCGCCCCGTGTCGGCGGTGCCGCATCCGTGCCCCTCTCCGTGGCCTCCACTCTTCCGTCTGCGCAGGTCCGGACCCATCCGCGTACCTACTCATCTCGCCGACTAGGTACGGATACTCAGGCGTGCGTGCTCAGGCCCAGGGGTACTGCGTGCCCGCACTCAGCGGGCCGCCGGCCGGTGCGACCTGGCGGCGGTGTTGTCAGTGGTGGCGGATAAGGTCCCTGGCATGGCACGAATTGCGGTGATCGGCGCGGGGATGGGCGCCATGGCGGCCGCCGCTCGGCTGGCCGTCGCGGGCCACCGACCGGTGGTCTTCGAGCGCGCGTCGACGTACGGCGGGTCACTGGGCCGCATCGAGCGCGACGGCTTCGCGTTCGACACGGGCCCGGGGCTGCTCCATCTGCCCGCGGTCCACCGGGACTTGTTCATCAAGACCGGCAAGGAGCCGCTGGAGGACCTCGTCGGCCTCACCCAGATCGAGCCCGCCGTGCGGCACGTCTTCGCGGACGGCACGACGACGGACCTGCCGAACGCGCGGCGGGCAGGCGTCGCCGAGGCGCTGGACGCGGCGGTCGGCCCGAGGGCGGGCGCGCGCTGGTCCGCGTTCATGAACCGCGCGCGGGACGCCTGGGACCGCTCGCGGCGCCCGCTGCTCGAAGAGCCGCTGTGGCCGAACTGGCAGGTGCTGGCCGACCGCGAGCCGTACCCCGCGGTCGTGCACAAGCGGGTCCTGCGCAAGGACCGCGCGGCGACGACGCTCGCCGAGATCGGCGCGCTCGAGCTGGGCGGGGAGCCGCACCTCGTGGCACTCCTGGAGCAGTACGCGCTGGCGAGCGGCCTCGACCCCCGTACGGCCCCGGCGAGCGCGGCCGTACTGCCCTACATGGAGCAGACGTTCGGGACCTGGGCGGTGACCGGCGGAATGCGCGCCCTCGCGGACGCCGTGCACGCGCGCTGCCTGAAGCGGAAGGTCGAGTTCAGATTCGGCTCGGCCGTCACCCGGATCGTGGAGAAGGACGGACGCGCGGCCGGCGTGGAGCTGGCCGACGGCACCGTGGAGGAAGCCGAGTTCGTGGTGGCGGGCGTCGCCCCGGGCGTGCTCGACGGGCTGCTTCCGGGGCGGCCCGTGCGCTCCGAGGGGCCGGCCCAGCGCGAGTCGGCGTGGCCGAGCCGCCTGACGGTGCACCTCGCGCTGCGCGGGGCCCGGCCGGAGGCCACCCCGCACCGCACGGTGGTGCACGCGGCGGACCGGGACGCCGAGTTGGCCTGGCTCTTCGAAGGCGGCGCGGCGCCTTCGAGACCGACGGTGGCGGTGCTGCGCACCGATGAGCCGGCGGCGGTGCCGGACGCCGAGCACGAGGCGGTGACGCTCACGGTGACCGTGCCGTCGCACGCGCGCGTGGGCGAGGCCGACGTGGAGCGGGTCCTCGCGGCGGCCGAGCGCGCGGTGCCCGACCTGCGCGAGCGGCTGCTGTGGCACGAGGTGCGCACCCCGCAGGACATCGCCGAGGCCACCGGGGCCGAGGGCGGCGCCGTGCCCGCCCCCGCGCTCGCGGCGGCGCGCGGCGAGCTGCTGCACGCGTCGAACACCACGGCCCTGCCCGGTCTGACGACCGTGGGCGGCTGGTCCCACCCGGGCGGCGGCCTGCCGCACGCGGGCATGTCCGGCGCGCTGGTGGCGGGCCTGATCGTGGAGGGGCCGGACTTCCAGGGCTCGCAGTGAGCCCTGGGCGCCTACGTGAACTGCGGTAGCCCGCAAAGAGCCCCGAGCGCCTCAGGCTGCTCGGGGCTCCGCGTTCAGTGACTGGTTCGGTACCTGGTCCGGTACGTGGCTCAGTACCTGTACTGCTGCTCGTTGTACCCGTTGTTGTCGTACCCGGTGTTCGGGTCGTGCTGCGGGTACGCCGGGTACTGCTGCTCGGGCGGCAGTTCACCACCGTAGTCCTGCTGCCCGTCGCCGTTGCGCTGCTGCGGCACCCAGACGCCGCCGGGAGGCGTGTCACCGCCGTAGCCCGGAGCCGTCGCGTACGGGTCGGCGTAGCCCTGCCCGGTGGCGTACGGGTCGCCGTACTGGGGCTGCGCCGGGTAGGTCTGCGTGCCGATGTACGGGTCCGAGTACGGGGCGGCGTACGGCTGCTGAGCCGGGTCGTAGCCGTAGCTCTGCTGGTCGTAGCCGTAGGACCCGGCGTCGTAGCCGTAGTCCTGCGTCCCGTGCGCCGCTTGGGCGGTCTGGGCGTACGGCGAGTCCTGGTAGACGCCGTACTGGCTGGTGTCGTCGGGCATCGGCTCGGGGGCGTACACCGCCGTGCTCTCGGCCGCCGACTCCGGGACCTGCGCGTACTCGGGGACCGGCGCGTACTCCTGCGGCGCCTGCTCGTACTCCAGATCCGAGACCTGGAGCGTCGGGTCCTGGTGCAGCTCCTTCTCGGAGCGCCGCCCCCCGCCCATGCCGGGAACACCCGGCACACCCTTGAGCGCCCAGCCCGCGGCGAACCCGCGGCGGAACGACAGCGTGACGTATGTCTGCCCGATCGCGAACGCGATGGCCCCGACCCCGATGACGTACACCGACGGAATGAGGACACCGATCACGACTCCGAGGAAGCCGCCGAAGGCCAGCAGCCGCCAGCGCAGCCGCGCCTTGTACTGCAGCAGGACCTCACCGAGGAGCCACAGTGCCACCAGTCCGAACGCGACATAGAGGACCGCCCAGCCCATGTACGCCCCTCTCGTACGGCCGTAGCCCTGGTGGGTACGGCGAAGTCAGCCCCGCTCTTGGTGCAGGCCCAGGTTCTCGTAGATCTCCAACGTTGCCGTGGAGTTGTTGAGCGTAATGAAGTGCAGACCCGGCACTCCCTCGTCAAGCAGCTTGGCGCAAAACTCCGTAGCGAACTCGATGCCAATGGAGCGTACAGCGGCTGGATCGTCTTTTGCTGTGAGGATTCGCTCTTTCAACTCCGGAGGGAAGTCCGCGTTGCTCAGCTTGGGCAGGCGTTCGAGCATGCGCACGCTCGTCACCGGCATGCATTCCGGGATGATCGGCGTCTCGCAGCCGGCCGCCGCGACCTTGTCGCGCAGTCGCAGGTACTCCTCCGGGTAGAAGAACATCTGCGTGATCGCGTAATCGGCGCCCGCGCGGCACTTGTCGACGAAGTGCCGCACGTCGGAGTCCCAGTCCGCGGAGCGCGGGTGCATCGCGGGGAATGCGGCGACGCCGACGCAGAAGTCCCCGGACTCCTTGATCAATTCAACGAGTTCGGCCGCGTACGTGAGGCCCTCGGGGTGCGAGATCCAGTCGCCCATGGGGTCGCCGGGCGGGTCTCCGCGGACCGCGAGCATGTTCCGGATCCCGGCGTCGGCGTACTGGCCGATGATGTTGCGCAGTTCGGCGACCGAGTGCTCGACGGCGGTGATGTGGGCCACCGGCGTCAGCGTCGTGTCGGCGACGATCTGCTGGGTCTCCTTGACGGTGCCCGCGCGCGTGGAGCCGCCCGCGCCGTACGTCACGGAGACGAAGTCGGGCGAGACCGCCTCTACCCTGCGCAGGGCGTTCCACAGGTTGCGCTCGCCCTTCGGGGTCTTCGGCGCGGAGAACTCGAACGAGAAAGCCGTCTTGCCGGGCGCGAGCATGTCGCGCACGGTGCGGGCACGATCAGTCCTGGTGGAAGCGGTACCTAGGGCCATACGGGCAGGTTACTGACGGATATCCAAAGCCCCTAATCCCCGTCCACCTTGCGGACAGGGGCACGCAGCGGCCGTGCCGGAGGGGTCGCGCAGGTCAGGCGGCGCGCAGGCGCTTCGCGAACTCGGCTGCCGCGGCCGCCGGATCGTCGGCCTCCGTGATGGCCCGGACGACGACGGCTCTGCGGGCGCCGGCCTCCAGCACCTCGTCCAGGTTCGTGAGGTCGATGCCGCCGATCGCGAACCAGGGGCGGTCCGTGTCCAGGCCCGCCGTGTAACGCACCAGGTCCAGGCCGGGGGCGTAGCGCCCGGGCTTGGTCGGGGTCGGCCAGCAGGGGCCCGTGCAGAAGTAGTCCACGCCCTCCTGGACGGCGGCCGCGGCGGCCTCGTCCTCGGCGTGCGTGGAGCGGCCGATGAGCACGTCCTCGCCGAGGACGGCGCGGGCCGCGGGGACCGGCAGGTCGCCCTGGCCCAGGTGCAGCACGTCCGAGCGGATCGCGTGGGCGACGTCCGCCCGGTCGTTGACCGCGAAGAGCTTGCCGTGGCGGCGGGCCGCATCGGCGAACACCTGGAGGTGCTCCAGCTCCTCGCCGGCCTCCATGCCCTTGTCGCGCAGCTGCACGATGTCGACGCCGCCGGCCAGCACGGCGTCGAGGAACTCCGGCAGATCGCCCTGGCGCCTGCGCGCGTCGGTGCACAGGTAGAGCCGCGCATCGGCGAGCAGCGCGCGCTTGGACGATTCCGCCATGAAGTCCCCCCGTGGGTCGTGCGATGTCGGTGGCGTGCGCACCACGAGAATCGCGGTGCGCACGCCGGACGGTTGTCAGCTCAGAGGGCGAGCGCCTGGGCGCGGCGCTTCACCTCCGTACCGCGATTCTCGCTCAAGGCCTGCGCGGGCGTGCCCGGCAGGCTCGGGTCGGAGGTGAAGAGCCACTCCAGCATCTCTTCGTCACTGAAGCCGTCGTCCCTCAGAACCGTCAGGAGGCCGACGAGCCCCTTGACGATCTTGTCGCCGTCGATGAAGGCGGCGGGCACGTACAGCGCCCTGTTCTCACCGCGGCGCACGGCGATCAGCTGGCCTTCCTTGACCAGCTGTCGCACGCGCGTCACCTCGACATCGAGCTGTTCCGCGATGTCGGGGAGGGCGAGCCAGGCAGGGACAAGAGCATCGATCTTTGCGTCAATCTCGGTCACACGACAAGCGTGCCATCCCGGACTGACACTCGGAAGCCGAGCCGGTGCGGATGGGCCACGACTCCTCCCGTTTCGCCCCTTCTGTCACGCCTTGGAGGCCACCGCGGACTTCAGCGGGCGGGCCGGATCCGCGAGGAGCTCCGGGTCGAGCGCGGTCCCCGCCTGGATGAGTTTGCGCCCCTGGGCCAGGTCACGCGGCTTGCCGACGGCGAGGACCGCCACCAGGGCGCCGTCACGCAGCCAGCACACCGACCAGGCCGCGCCGGCGGGGTCGCCGCGCCACACCGTCGTGTCGGCGCCCGCGTGGTGCCCGGCGTACTGCACGAACCGGCCGAACTGCTCGGACCAGAAGTAGGGCACCGGGTCGTACACCGCCGGGGTCTCGCCGACGATGTTCGCCGCCACCGTGCGCGGCCCCTGCAGCGCGTTGTCCCAGTGGTGGACCATGAGGCGCTCCCCGTAGCGCTCCGAGGGGAACGAGGAGCAGTCCCCCACCGCGTACACGTCGGGCACGGATGTGCGCAGCCCGTCGTCCGCGAGGACCTCGCGGTGGGCGCCGAGCTCGATGCCGGAGCCGGCCAGCCAGCGGGTGGCGGGGCGGGCGCCGATGCCGACGACGACGGCTCCCGCGGGCAGCCGCGTGCCGTCGTCGAGGACGACGACGCCCGGCTCGACGCTCTCCACGCGCGCGTTGGTGCGCAGCTGCGCTCCGGCGTCGGCGTACCAGGCCGCCATGGGGGCGGCGATCTCGGCGGGCAGCGCCCCGGTCAGCGGCCGGTCGGCGGCCTCCACCACCGTGACCCGGCAGCCGGCCTCGCGGGCCGCGGTGGCGAACTCGGCGCCGATCCAGCCGGCACCCACGACCACCACGTCGTGCTGCTCCGCAAGGACGGGCCGAAGCCGCTCGGCGTCGTCGAGCGTGCGCAGCAGGTGCACGCCGGGGGCGGACCGCGCGCCCGGCAGCTGCACGGGCTCGGCGCCGGTCGCCACGACCAGCACGTCGTACGGGACCGGGCCATCGGCCGTGTCGAGCTCGTGGTCGCCGGGCCGCAGCCCTGTCACCTCGCGGCCCAGTTCCAGGGAGACGCCGAGCGCCTCGAAGTCCACGTCGAAGGCCGAGCCCTCGGCCTTGCCGAGCAGCACCGCCTTGGACAGCGGTGGCCGGTCGTACGGCTGGTGGGGTTCGGCGCCGAGCAGCGTGACCGCGCCGGTGAAGCCCTGCTCGCGCAGCGCCACCGCCGTCTGCACACCGGCCATGCCCGCGCCCACGATGACGACGTTCCGCTGCCCCGAAGGCGCTCCGCTCCCGCTCCGCTGCTCGCTCACGGGATCAACCTTAGGCACGCGATCTTGCGTCGGTCAGCGGTGCGGGCCACTCCCGCGCCGTGACGTCCTGCACATGTGCCGGCGGTTTAGCGATCAAGGCAAGGGCGGCGCCGCGGCGTTCACACCCGGCCGGGGAGCTCCTCGACCACGCTGGTGCCGCTGCCTTCCTGCGACTCCCACTCCCAGGTCTCGTCGAGGCGCACCCGGCCGTCCGGGAGCTCGGACACGGTCGAGACGCAGTGCCCGGAGGAGGTCGTTCCGTCGGTCTTCAGCTGTACGTAGCGGAAGTCGATCCCGTCCCCGGAGCGCGTGCCCACAAGGTGCCCCTCCACGACATCGCCGCCTACGTAAGCGGCCGAAATCCGGCCGTCCTTCTCCCGGTACGTGAAGCGGGTCCGCGTACCCACCTGACCCGGGGCCTGGTCGACAACGGGGGACAGAACAAGACCGTCAAGAGAACGGGCCACGAGCTGAGACTCCCTTACTGGAGGCCATGGTGAACGGCTAGGGTGGCCAACGTAGAGCACTCGCGGGAGCCCGTACGCAGCGGGCTGAGAGGGAGGCTGGAGCGGCCTTCGACCGTACGAACCTGATCCGGGTCATACCGGCGAAGGGAGGGGCTTGACGCCCATGTCGTCGACGCCATCCGTTCATTCGCACACCTGCGACGTCCTCGTCGTCGGTGGCGGCATCATCGGTCTCGTCACCGCCTGGCGGGCCGCGCAGCGCGGTCTCTCCGTCGCGGTCGCGGACCCCGAACCCGGCGGCGGGGCCGCCCAGGTGGCGGCCGGAATGCTGGCCGCCGTCACCGAACTCCACCACGGCGAGCAGACGTTGCTCGGCCTGAACCTCGCCTCCGCGCGCCGCTACCCGGACTTCGCGGCCGAGCTGTCGGAGGCCACCGGGCAGGACCTCGGCTACCGCGCGTGCGGCACGCTCGCGGTCGCGCTCGACGCCGACGACCGCGCGCACCTGCGCGAACTGCACGCGCTGCAAACGAAGTCGGGGCTCGAGTCCGAGTGGCTCTCGGGCCGCGACTGCCGCCGCCTCGAACCGATGCTCGCGCCGGGCGTGCGCGGCGGACTGCGCGTCGACGGGGACCACCAGATCGACCCGAGAAGGCTCGCGGGCGCCCTCGTGACGGCCTGCGAGCGCTCCGGCGTGACCTTCCACCGGTCGTGGGCCGAAAGGCTCCGTGTCGTCCGCGACCGGGCGTGCGGCGCGGTCCTCGCCGACGGCACCGAACTCGCCGCGGACCAGGTCGTGCTGGCGGCGGGCAGCCGCAGCGGACAGCTCGCGGGGGTGCCCGACGCGGTGCTGCCGCCGGTCCGCCCCGTGAAGGGCGAGGTGCTGCGCCTGACGGTGCCGAAGCGGTACGCACCCTTCCTCAGCCGCACGGTCCGCGCGGTCGTGCGCGGCGGCCACATCTACCTGGTGCCGCGCGTCAACGGCGAGCTCGTCGTGGGCGCCACGAGCAACGAACTCGGCTGGGACACCACGGTCACCGCGGGAGGCGTCTACGAACTCCTGCGGGACGCCCACGAACTCGTCCCCGGCATCACCGAACTCCCGCTCACCGAGACCCGCGCGGGCCTGCGCCCCGGCTCCCCCGACAACGCACCGCTGCTGGGGCCGACCGCCCTGCCCGGCCTCCTCCTGGCGACCGGCCACTACCGCAACGGCGTGCTCCTGACGCCGATCACCGGCGACGCCATGGCGCACGTCCTGACCACGGGTGAACTCCCGGAAGAAGCCCGCCCGTTCACACCGCAACGCTTCGGCACAGCCCTCCTGGAGCAGCCCGCATGAAGGTCCACATCAACGGCGAACCGCGCACCGTAGTAGCGGGCACCACGCTCGACCTCCTGGTCACCACGCTCACCACCGCCCCAAAGGGCGTCGCCGCCGCGCTCAACGAAATCGTCGTCCCCCGCACCCAATGGCCCGCCACGGCGCTCTCCGATGGAGACCGCGTCGAGGTCCTCACGGCCGTACAAGGAGGCTGAACCGTCCATGGCCGACGACACTTTCGTCCTCGGGGGCGACGCGTACTCCTCGCGTCTGATCATGGGTACGGGCGGGGCGCCCAGCCTCGACGTCCTGGAGCGCTCCCTGGTGGCCTCCGGGACCGAACTCACCACCGTGGCGATGCGCCGGGTGGACGCGAGCGTGCACGGCTCGGTGCTCTCCGTCCTGGAGAAGCTGAACATCCGGGTGCTGCCCAACACGGCGGGCTGCTTCACCGCGGGAGAGGCCGTCCTGACGGCCCGCCTCGCGCGCGAGGCGCTCGGTACGGACCTGGTGAAGCTGGAGGTCATCGCCGACGAGCGCACCCTGCTGCCCGATCCGATCGAGCTGCTCGACGCGGCGGAGACGCTGGTGGACGACGGCTTCACGGTCCTGCCGTACACGAACGACGACCCGGTCCTGGCCCGCAAGCTGGAGGACGTGGGCTGCGCGGCGATCATGCCGCTCGGCTCCCCCATCGGCTCCGGGCTCGGCATCCGCAACCCGCACAACTTCCAGCTGATCACCGAGCACGCGCGCGTGCCGGTGATCCTGGACGCGGGCGTGGGCACGGCCTCCGATGTGACACTCGCCATGGAGCTCGGCTGCGCCGGTGTGATGCTCGCCTCGGCGGTGACCCGCGCGCAGGAGCCCGTCCTCATGGCCGAGGCCATGCGGCACGCGGTGGAGGCGGGGCGGCTCGCGTTCCGCGCCGGGCGCATCCCCAAGCGCCATTTCGCGGAGGCGTCCTCGCCCATGGAGGGGCGCGCGCACCTGGATCCGGAGCGCCCCGCCTTCTGACGCGGGCGCACGGCGGCGCCGGTCACAGCTGTGCTGCAGTACGGGCCCGGTCCTGCGGCACGAGAGCTGAGTGTCGGTCACTCCTCGTACACTCGCCTGCGTGGACACGACCCTTCAGGACCCGTTGCTCGGGCACGTGCTCGACGGCAGGTACCGCGTCGACGCACGCATCGCGGTCGGCGGGATGGCCACGGTCTACCGGGCCGTGGACACCCGCCTCGACCGCGTGCTCGCGCTCAAGGTGATGCACCCCTCGCTGGCCGCCGACGCCTCGTTCGTGGACCGTTTCATCCGCGAGGCCAAGTCGGTGGCCCGCCTCTCGCACCCCAACGTCGTGGGGGTCTTCGACCAGGGCACCGACGGCGCGTACGTGTATCTGGCGATGGAGTACGTCGCCGGCTGCACCCTGCGCGACGTGCTGCGCGACCGGGGCGCGCTGCGGCCCCGCGCCGCCCTCGACATCCTGGAGCCGGTCCTCGCCGCACTGGGCGCGGCCCACCGCGCCGGCTTCGTGCACCGCGACATGAAGCCGGAGAACGTCCTGATAGGGGACGACGGCCGGGTCAAGGTGGCGGACTTCGGCCTGGTCCGCGCGGTGGACACGGTCACGAGCACGACGGGCGCGGTCCTCGGCACGGTCTCGTACCTGGCGCCCGAGCAGATCGAGAACGGCACGGCGACACCGAGCGTCGACGTCTACGCGTGCGGTGTCGTGCTCTACGAAATGCTCACGGGCGGCAAGCCGCACGCGGGCGAGTCCCCCGCCCAGATCCTCTACAAGCACCTCCACGAGGACGTTCCCCCGCCCTCGGCCGCGGTCCCCGGCCTCCCCTACGAGCTCGACGAACTGGTCGCGTCGGCGACGGCGCGCACCCCCGAGGTGCGCCCGCACGACGCCGTGGCCCTTCTCGGGCAGGCCAGGGGCGCCCGGTCGGCGCTCACCGACGCCCAGTTGGACACGGTGCCGCCGCAGGCGCTCGACACGGAGCACGTGGGGGCAGACGACCGTACGAGCGTGATCCCGCGCGCGCTGGGCACGTCCGTACAGCTGCCGCTGCCCACGGACTCCGCGGACCAGGCGCAGCTCAACCGGACGAGCCGCCTGGAGATGCCGCCGCCCATGCCGCCCACGGCCCCCGGGCCTGCGCACGGCAGCGGTCGCGGTCGCGGCCCGCAGCGCCGCACCCTCGCGATCCTCGCGGCGGTCCTGCTGGTCCTCGGCCTCGGCACCGGTGTCTGGTACATCAACTCCGGCCAGTTCACGAAGGTCCCGTCCGTCCTCAACCAGACGCAGACGCAGGCCGAGAAGCGCCTGGCCGACGCGGGCCTGGAGCGGGGCACGGTCACCCGCGCGTACAGCGACACGTACAAGCGCGGCACCGTCATGGACAGCGACCCGGGTTCCGGCGACCGCATCCGCAACGGCGGCACGGTGGACCTGACCGTGTCCAGGGGCGCGAAGACCGTGAAGGTCCCCGACCTCAGCGACACCCCGCTGAACCAGGCGAAGAGCGAACTCAAGAAGCGCGACCTCGAACCGGGCATGACCACCAAGAAGTTCAGCGACCAGATCTCCAAGGGCTCGGTGATCAGCACGGATCCCGGCGCGGGCGCGACCCGCAAGGCCGGTTCCGCCGTCGCCCTGGTCGTCTCCAAGGGCTCCCCCGTCGACGTCCCCGATGTCACGGGCGAGTCCGAGCAGGACGCCATCGCCGACCTCGAGGACGCGGGCCTGAAGGTCGAGATCTCCACGAAGCGGGTCAACTCCGAGGAGGACAAGGGCAGTGTCGCCCGGCAGTCCCCCGCCGAGGGCAAGCAGCTCGCCGAGGGCGACACGGTGACCCTGACGATCTCCAAGGGCCCCGTCATGGTCGAGGTCCCCGACGTCACGGGCCTGAAGGTCGACGAGGCGAAGTCGCGGCTCGGCGCGGCGGGCTTCGACGTGGAGGAGAACCGCGGGCTGCTCGGCCTGTTCGGTGACACGGTCAAGAGCCAGTCCGTGGAGGGCGGCGACGAGGCCCCGAAGGGCTCCAGCATCACGATCACCATCCGGTAGCGGCGGCCCGGCCCCGGGCGTTCGAACACCCATGACACCCTGGGCCGGGTGAACAGCAGCATCCGCAACCCGATCGGCGGTCACGTCCCCGTGGCCGGCGGCCTCGCGTCCGTAGGCCTCTCCTACGCCCGTGACCTCAAGGCCGAAACCGTCCAGGTCTTCGTGGCCAACCCCCGCGGCTGGGCCACCCCGCCCGGCAACCCCAAGCAGGACGAGGACTTCCGCGCCCAGTGCGCCGCCGAGAACATCCCGGCGTACGTCCACGCCCCGTACCTGATCAACTTCGGCTCGCACACCGAGGCGACCGTGGAGAAGTCGGTGGAGTCCCTGCGACACTCCCTGCGCCGGGCCCGCGCCATCGGCGCCCTCGGCGTCGTCGTGCACACCGGCTCCGCGACCGGCGGCCGGGAGCGCGAGGTCGCCCTCGCGCAGGTCCGCGAGCGCATGCTGCCGCTGCTCGACGAGCTGACCCACGACGACGACCCGTTCCTGCTCCTGGAGTCGACCGCAGGCCAGGGCGCCTCGCTGTGCTCGCGCACCTGGGACTTCGGCCCGTACTTCGACGTCCTGGACCGCCACCCCAAGCTGGGCGTCTGCCTCGACACCTGCCACATCTTCGCGGCGGGCCACGACCTCACGGGTCCGGCCGGCATGAAGCAGACCCTCGACCTGCTCGTGGACACGGTCGGCGAGGGCCGCCTCAAGCTGATCCACGCCAACGACTCCAAGGACGTCGTGGGCGCCCACAAGGACCGGCACGAGAACATCGGCTCCGGCCACATCGGCGAGGACCCGTTCCGCGAGCTGCTGGCCCACCCCGCGACCGAGAACGTTCCCCTGGTCATCGAGACGCCCGGCGGCAAGGAAGGGCACGCGGCCGACGTCGCACGCCTCAAGGAACTTCGAGTCTGACGACTTCGAATCCGCGAATCCCACAACCTGAGGAATACCCCTGGGGGGTATATGGTTCTCCTGGTGACAGCATCCGCAGCGACGACTGGGGGAACCATGCAGCACGAGACGCACGCCGGGCACGAACACCACGGCACGCACGGCGCACCCGGCACCGGCGGCAAGGTCAGCTGGTCCATGGCTGCCCAGGCCACCCTGCACTGCCTCACCGGCTGTGCCATCGGGGAGGTCCTCGGCATGGTGATCGGCACCGCGCTCGGCTGGGGCAACGTACCGACGATGATCCTGGCGATCGTGCTCGCCTTCTTCTTCGGCTACTCGCTGACGCTGCGCAGCGTCCTGCGCGCGGGCGTCGATTTCAAGACGGCCTTCCGTGTCGCACTCGCCGCGGACACCCTGTCGATCGCGGTCATGGAGCTGATCGACAACGGCGTCATCGCCCTCTGGCCGAACGCGATGGACGCCCATCTCTCGGACGCCCTGTTCTGGGGCGCTCTCGCCGCCTCGCTGGCGATCGCCTTCGTGGTGACGACCCCGGTCAACCGCTGGATGATCGGCCGCGGCAAGGGCCACGCGGTGGTGCACCAGTACCACTGACCCCCAGGGGGTACCCCGAAGCCCGGGGTGAGGGGTCTAGAACTCGGGCCCTTCGTCGGGCCCCTCCTGGTACGAGTACCGCTGCTCGCGCCACGGGTCGCCCACGTTGTGGTACCCGCGCTCCTCCCAGAACCCGCGCCGGTCCGCCGTCATGTACTCGACGCCGCGCACCCACTTCGGGCCCTTCCAGGCATACAGGTGGGGCACCACCAGACGCAGCGGGAAACCGTGCTCCGCGGTGAGCAGCTCGCCGTCCTTGTGCGTGGCGAAAATGGTCCGCTCGGACACGAAGTCGGACAGTCGCAGGTTGGACGAGAATCCGTATTCGGCCCACACCATCACATGGGTGACATCGGGCCCGGGAGGGGCGAGCTCCAGGATCGTGGAGGCGCGTACGCCGCCCCATTCGGCGGCGAGCATGCTGAACTTCGTGACGCAGTGCAGATCGCCGAGCACGGTCGCGTACGGCAGCGCCGAGAACTCCTCGTGGTTCCAGCAGTGCTTGTCACCGTCGGCGGTCGCGCCGAAGACCCTGAACTCCCAGCGCTCGGGCCGGAACTTGGGCACCGGGCCGTAGTGCGTGACGGGCCAGCCGCGCTGCAGACGCTGCCCCGGTGGAAGCTCCGGCTGCACTGCTCCCCCAGACTCGCGACCCACCGGATGACCCATGCCTCCATCCTGACAGACCAGGAGCAGTGGACGTGACCACGCCCACCCCGCCCGGACCTGCCACGACCGCTGATTGGGGCAACTCCTACTAAGCGTGCACTTACTGGACGCACTCGTGTGCCGGTGCAAGGATGCGCGAAACCTGCCCAGTAACCGCTTGGAAGGAGCCTCTGCGATGCAGGGCGACCCCGAGGTCATCGAGTTTCTCAACGAGCAGCTGACGGCCGAGCTCACGGCCATCAATCAGTACTTCCTGCACGCGAAGATGCAGGACAACTTCGGCTGGACGAAGCTCGCGAAGTACACACGCTCCGAGTCGTTCGACGAGATGAAGCACGCGGAGGTGCTGACCGACCGGATCCTGTTCCTGGACGGTCTGCCGAACTACCAGCGGCTCTTCCATGTCCGGGTCGGCCAGACGGTCACCGAGATGTTCCAGGCGGACCGGCAGATCGAGGTCGAGGCGATCGACCGTCTGAAGCGGGGCATCGAGCTGATGCGCGGCAAGGGCGACATCACGTCTGCGAACATTTTTGAGTCGATCCTCGAGGACGAGGAGCACCACATCGACTACCTGGACACGCAGCTGGAGCTGGTGGAGAAGCTGGGTGAGGCGCTGTACATCGCGCAGCTCATCGAGCAGCCGGAGAGCTAGGCCGCTTCCGGCAGCTCGGCCGATTCCGGCAGTCCCGCCGACTCCGCTTGCGACGCGAGGGCCACGGCCGACCCGCCCTGGTCGACGAGCTCCCTGCGGGGGCACGCGCTCCGGCCGAGCAGCGCCTGGATCCGGCGGACGCAGGAGCCGCAGTCGGTGCCGGCCTTGCAGGCCGACGCTATCTGGCGGGGGGTGCAGGCACCGTCCTCCGCGTGCTTCTTGACCTGTGCCTCGGTGACACCGAAGCAGTTGCAGACGAACACGCGGTTCACCTCCCGGTCGGACTGTCGTCGGGACTCATAGGCAACGCCGTCCCGATTGATCGGTGAGGCTAACCTAACCTTACCCGCCGGGCCGGATGTACAAAAGTGCCGTGGGGCGCGGATCCCTGTGATCCGCGCCCCACGGCATTTGTTCGAAGACCCGAAGGTCACTGGTCGCTGTACATCTCCGCCACCAGGAACGCCAGGTCGAGCGACTGGCTGCGGTTCAGGCGCGGGTCGCAGGCCGTCTCGTAGCGCTGGTGCAGATCGTCGACGAAGATCTCGTCGCCGCCGCCCACGCACTCGGTGACGTCGTCACCGGTGAGCTCGACGTGGATGCCGCCCGGGTGCGTGCCGAGCGCCTTGTGGACCTCGAAGAAGCCCTTGACCTCGTCGAGCACGTCGTCGAAGCGCCGGGTCTTGTGACCGGAGGCCGCCTCGTACGTGTTGCCGTGCATCGGGTCGGTGATCCAGGCGACCTGCGCGCCGGACGCCGTGACCTTCTCGACCAGCTCGGGCAGCTTGTCGCGGACCTTGTCGGCGCCCATGCGGACGATGAAGGTCAGCCGGCCGGGCTCGCGGTCGGGGTCGAGGCGCTCGATGTACTGGAGCGCCTCCTCGGCCGTCGTCGTCGGGCCGAGCTTGATCCCGATCGGGTTGCGGATCTTCGAGGCGAACTCGACGTGCGCGTGGTCGAGCTGACGCGTGCGCTCGCCGATCCAGACCATGTGGCCCGAGACGTCGTACAGATTGCCCGTACGCGAGTCCACGCGGGTCAGCGCCGACTCGTAGTCGAGCAGCAGCGCCTCGTGGGAGGCGTAGAACTCGACCGTCTGGAACTCGGCCGGGTCGGTGCCGCAGGCGCGCATGAAGTTCAACGCGTTGTCGATCTCGCGGGCGAGCTTCTCGTAGCGCTGGCCGGACGGGGACGACTTCACGAAGTCCTGGTTCCAGGCGTGCACCTGGCGCAGGTCCGCGTAGCCGCCCGTGGTGAAGGCGCGCACGAGGTTCAGCGTCGAAGCGGACGCGTGGTACATCTGCTTCAGGCGCTGGGGGTCGGGGATCCGGGCGGCCTCGTTGAACTCGAAGCCGTTGACGGAGTCGCCGCGGTAGGTCGGCAGCGTGACGCCGTCGCGGGTCTCGGTGCCCTTGGAGCGCGGCTTGGAGTACTGACCGGCGATCCGGCCGACCTTCACCACCGGCACCGAGGCGGCGTACGTCAGCACGGCGCCCATCTGGAGCAGGGTCTTCAGCTTGTTCCGGATGTGGTCGGCGGAGACGGCGTCGAAGGCCTCGGCGCAGTCGCCACCCTGGAGCAGGAACGCCTCTCCCTTGGCGACGGCCGCCAGGCGGTTGCGCAGCTGGTCGCACTCGCCGGCAAAGACGAGCGGCGGATACGACTCGAGGTCCGCGATCACATCGCGCAGAGCCTCGGCATCGGGGTACTCGGGCTGCTGCGCCGCGGGCAGGTTTCGCCAGGTGTTGCCAGCGCTCGCGCTGGTCTTAGCGTTCACGGTCACCTCGTAAACATTACGGGGTCATGTCGCCCGTCCATCCCCCCGCTCATCTTTTGAGACGGACGCGACACGTCTGAGCCCCACGCGCGGGCATCGGGTACGGTGACGCTCATGTTCGCGCAACTTCTGCACCGCACCTGGTGGTGGACCGCACATCCGGCGGCCCACTGACTGCGCGTATCTGAAACCGCGAAGGCCGCCCGAGGGGCGGCCTTCAGTGTTTTCACGGGCTGTTCCTCCCTGACGACTCCCGAAGTCGACGACTGTCGAAGTCACCGGAAGGAACCACATGCTGGACACCCTGCTCACCGACGACCGCCCCTTCGCACTACTGCGCCGCCGCACCCCGGGCCGCGAGCACGACACGGTCGAGGTCCTGATCGGCCAGGTCGGCGCGTACGAACGCCTGGCCGACATCCCCGAAGGGCTCGCCCTCGTCCCCTTCCGGCAGATCAGGGAACGCGGCTTCGACGTCCGCGACGACGGCACCCCGCTCACGGTCCTCACCCCCGAGGAGTCGTACGAACTCCCGCTCGCCGAGGCCCTGGAGCAGCTTCCGCGGCACGACGTACAGGTCCGTGACGGCGGCTTCGACGTCGACGACGACGCGTACGCGGGCATCGTCGGCCGGGTGCTGCGCGAGGAGATCGGGCAGGGCGAGGGCGCGAACTTCGTGATCCGCAGGACGTACGAGGGTGAGATCGCGGGATTCTCGCGGGCCGACGCCCTCGCGCTGTTCCGGCGGCTGCTCGACGGGGAGCGGGGCGCGTACTGGACGTTCGTCGTGCACACCGGGGACCGGACGCTGGTGGGCGCGAGCCCCGAGGTGCACGTCCGGATGTCCGGCGGCACCGTCGTCATGAACCCGATCAGCGGCACGTACCGCTACCCGGCAGAGGGCCCGACGCCCGAGCACCTGCTGGACTTCCTCGCCGACGGCAAGGAGATCGAGGAGCTGTCGATGGTCGTCGACGAGGAGCTCAAGATGATGTGCACCGTCGGCGACATGGGCGGTGTCGTCGTCGGCCCGCGCCTCAAGGAGATGGCGCACCTCGCGCACACCGAGTACGAACTGCGCGGCAAGTCGACCCTCGATGTGCGGGACGTGCTCAAGGAGACGATGTTCGCGGCCACCGTCACCGGCTCGCCCGTGCAGAACGCCTGCCGGGTCATCGAGCGGCACGAGGTCGGCGGCCGCGGCTACTACGCGGGCGCGCTCGCGCTCGTCGGCCGGGACGCGGGCGGGGCGCAGACGCTCGACTCCCCCATCCTGATCCGCACCGCCGACATCGACGCCTCCGGGCGGCTCCGCGTCCCGGTCGGCGCGACCCTGGTGCGCGGCTCCGACCCGGCGAGCGAGGTCGCGGAGACGCACGCGAAGGCGGCGGGCGTGCTGGCCGCGCTGGGCGTGCGCCCCGGGCGCCCGCGCGCCGAGAGCACGCGGCCCGCGCTCGCCGACGACCCGCGGGTGCGGGCGGCGCTCGACGGGCGCAGGTCGGCGCTCGCGCCGTTCTGGCTGCGGATGCAGAAGCGCGAGAACGAGCTTTCCGGGCACGCGCTCGTCGTCGACGGCGAGGACACCTTCACCGCGATGCTGGCGCACGTGCTGCGTTCGACGGGGCTCGACGTGACGGTGCGGCGCTACGACGAGGAGGGCCTGCGGGAGGCGGTCCTCGCGCACGAGGGCCCGGTCGTGCTGGGCCCCGGCCCGGGCAACCCCTCCGACCTCACCGACCCGAAGATGCGCTTCCTGCGCTCACTGACCGCCGACGTGATCCGCACGCACGAACACGGTGTGCTCGGCGTCTGCCTGGGCCACGAGCTGATCGCGGCGGAGCTGGGCCTGGAGATCGTCCGCAAGGAGGTGCCGTACCAGGGCGCGCAGACCGACGTCGAGGTGTTCGGGCGGACAGAGAAGGTCGGGTTCTACAACAGCTTCGTGGCGTCCTGCGACGACGCGGCGGCGACCGAGCTTGCGGCGCACGGCGTGGAGGTCAGCCGGGACCGGGCGACCGGCGAGGTGCACGCGCTGCGCGGGCCCTCCTTTGCCGGCGTCCAGTTCCACCCGGAGTCGGTGCTGTCGCTGCGCGGCGCCGGGATCGTACGGGAGCTGCTGGCTCAACTGGTCGACGGCGCCTCGGCGGGGACCAGCACGTTCTCGGAGCGGCGCCCCGCCTGATAGTCGAGGACGTTCTGCACCGTGGTCTCGATGATCTGTCCGACCGCGTCCACGGTGTAGTACGCCTGGTGGGACGTGACCAGGACGTTCGGGAACGTGACGAGGCGGGCCAGGGTGTCGTCCTCGACGACGTCGAGGGACTTGTCGAGGAAGAACAGGCCCGCCTCCGCCTCGTAGACATCGAGGCCGACGCCCGCGAAGCGGCCCTCGCGGAGCTCCTTGACCAGGGCCTTGGTGTCGATGAGCCCGCCGCGGCTGGAGTTGATCAGGATCGCGTCGTCCTTCATGGCGCGCAGCGCGGCGGCGTCGACGATGTGCTCGGTGGCGGGCAGCAGCGGCACGTGCAGGCTGATGACGTCGGCCTCGGCGAACAGCTGCTCCTTGTCGACGTACTTCATGCCGAGGGCCGTGCAGTTCGGGTTCTCGGCGACGTCCCAGCCGAGCAGGTTCATGCCGAAGCCGTGCGCGATCCGGGTGAAGGCCTCGCCGATCTTGCCGGTGCCGAGCACGCCGACGGTGCGGCCCCGCAGATCGCGGCCCATCAGCCCGTCGAGGCGGAAGTCGAAGTCGCGGGTGCGGGTGCTGGCGCGGACGATGCGGCGGTTGACGGCCATCGCGAGGGTCCAGGCGAACTCGGCGACCGAGTACGGCGAGTAGTACGAGACGCGTGCCACGGTCAGGCCGAGCCGCTCGGCGACGTCCAGGTCGATGTTGTTGAAGCCGGTGGAGCGCTGGGCGATCAGTTGCGTGCCGCCGGCCGCGAGGGTCTGGAGCACGCGGTGGTTGAGGGTGGCGTTGACGCTGGTGGAGACGATCTCGTAGCCGGCCGCGATCGGTGCGGTGTCCTCGTTGAGGAAGACGTCGAGGCAGCGGACGTCGTGGTGCCCTTCGAAGGCCTTCTCGATCAGGGGCTTTTCGTCGGATTGCACACCAAAAGCGAGAATCTCCATAGGCGTGAGCCTACGGCTCAGCCAAAGAAGACGCCCACTTCTTCGTACAGGGCCGGGTCCACCGTCTTCAGGCGGGCCGTCGCCTCCGCTATCGGCACGCGCACGATGTCCGTCCCCCGCAGCGCCACCATCTTCCCGAAGTCCCCGTCCCGCACCGCCTCGATCGCGTGCAGGCCGAACCGCGTGGCCAGCCACCGGTCGAACGCGGACGGTGTGCCGCCGCGCTGCACATGGCCGAGGACCGTCGTCCGCGCCTCCTTGCCCGTGCGCTTCTCGATCTGTTTCGCCAGCCACTCCCCCACGCCGGAGAGGCGCACGTGTCCGAAGGAGTCCAGGGACTCGTCCTTCAGCACCATGTCGCCGTCGCGCGGCATCGCCCCCTCGGCGACGACCACGATCGGGGCGTACGAGGAGCGGAAGCGGGAGGTGACCCAGGCGCAGACCTGCTCGATGTCGAAGCGCTGCTCGGGGATGAGGATGACGTTGGCCCCGCCGGCCAGGCCCGAGTGCAGCGCGATCCAGCCCGCGTGCCGGCCCATGACCTCGACGACGAGGACCCGCATGTGGGATTCGGCGGTGGTGTGCAGCCGGTCGATGGCCTCGGTGGCGATGCCGACGGCCGTGTTGAAGCCGAAGGTGTAGTCCGTGCCCGAGAGGTCGTTGTCGATGGTCTTCGGTACGCCGACGACCTTGATGCCGTACTCGTCCGCGAGCCGGGCCGCGACGCCGAGGGTGTCCTCGCCGCCGATCACGATGAGGGCCCCGACCTCCTGCTTGGCGAGGTTCTCCTTGACGCGGCGGATGCCGTCCTCCGCCTGGAGGGGGTTGGTCCGCGAGGAGCCGAGGACGGTGCCGCCGCGGGGCAGGATGCCGCGCACCGCGGGGATGTCGAGAGGGACGGTGTCGTTCTCCAGGGGGCCGCGCCAGCCGTCCCGGAACCCCACGAAGTCGTAGTCGTACTCCTGCACGCCCTTGCGCACGATGCCCCGGATGACAGCGTTCAGTCCGGGGCAGTCACCGCCTCCGGTCAGCACTCCGACCCTCATGGCGTAACTCCCTTGTCACGGCGAGTGGTTGGGGCCACTCTCCCGCGCGGGGTCAGTCGTCGTCCAGACCTCGCTCGATCGCGTACCGGACGAGTTCCACGCGGTTGTGCAGCTGGAGTTTGCCGAGGGTGTTCTGCACGTGGTTCTGGACCGTGCGGTGCGAGATGACCAGGCGTTCGGCGATCTGCTTGTAGCTCAGGCCCTTCGCGACGAGGCGCAGCACCTCGGTCTCCCGGTCCGTGAGCTGCGGGGCCGCGCCCGACTCGTCGGCGTCACCGGCCGGGGACGGGTCCGAGGCGAGCCGCCGGTACTCACCGAGGACGAGGCCCGCGAGTCCGGGCGTGAAGACGGGGTCGCCGACGGCGGTGCGCCCCACCGCGTCGATCAGCTCGTCCGTGGAGGCCGACTTGAGCAGATAGCCGGTGGCACCGGACTTCACCGCCTCCAGTACGTCGGCGTGCTCACCGCTCGCGGAGAGGACGAGGACGCGCAGCCGGGGGTCGGCGCCGACGAGTTCCTTGCAGACCTGGACGCCGGGCTTGGCCGGCAGGTTCAGGTCGAGGACGAGGACGTCGGGCCCCGCGGCCTGCGCGCGGCGCACCGCCTGCTCGCCGTCGCCGGCCGTGGCGACGACCTCGAAGCCGGCCGCGCCCAGGTCGCGGGCGACGGCGTCGCGCCACATCGGGTGGTCGTCGACCACCATGACCTTGATGGATCCGTTCGCTTCGCTCATCTCTCCGGTCCTGCCTTCCCCCGTGGCCCGTGCGGGCGCTTCCTCAACTACTTCTTCGGTACGCGCAGTTCGACCTCGGTGCCCTGGCCGGGAACCGAGATCAGCTCGGCGGTGCCGCCGATGTCGCGCAGCCGGCCCCGGATCGACAGGGCGACGCCGAGCCGGCCCTCGCCCTCGGCCTGCGCGAGCCGACCCTCCGGGATGCCCGGCCCGTCGTCCCGTACCGTCACGATGACCGCGTCCGGCTCGTCCTCGACGAGGATCCACGCGTTCGCGTCCTCACCCGCGTGGAGACGCACATTGTCCAGGGCGGCGCTGACGGCGGCGGCCAGTTCGCGGGCGGCGGCGGGCTCCATCGGGACCGGGGCGCCCGGCTCCGAGAAAGTGGTGCGCCCACCGGCGTGCCCGGCGAGGAGGGGGCGCAGATCGCGCGGGCCCGCGCCCTCGTCGTCCGCCGGTTCGGCCGGCTCCACCACGGTGCGTACGACGGCGCCGTCCTCCGCGTCCTCGGACACACGCGATGCGGGTACGAGGCCCCCGGCGACCAGCGTGCGCAGCGCGACCTCCTGCTCGCCCGCCATCCGGCCGAGCTCCGCCGCCTCGCCGCCGAGGGCGGTGCCGCGGCGCTGCACCATCGCGAGGACCTGGAGCACGCTGTCGTGGATGTCGCGGGCGAGACGCTCCCGCTCGCGCGTCGCCGCCTCGATCTCCAGGGCGCGGGCGAGGGTGCGCTCGGAGGCGCGGGCCACCTCCACGACGTAGCCGATCGCGATGGAGGCGATGCAGACCAGAAGGACGCTGTGGACGAGGCCGCGGGTGACGTCGCCGCGCTGCAGCACATTGGCGACGCCGACCAGCAGGGACGCTCCGGCCGCCCACCGCCAGCCGCCCTTGAGCGCGAAGGCGAGGACCGCGCCCGCCGTCCAGATCGACGGCAGCGTGGCACCTCCGGTGACGGCCCGCTCGTGCCCGGCGACCGGCGAGAGCAGGATGCCGGCGACGGCGATCGTCAGGTCGGCGGTGAGGAACCGCTTCGTGCAGCGCCGGGCGCCCGACACCTGCGGCAGCGTCGCCAGCGTCCACACCGCGAGGACCGCGAAGTAGCCGGCGCCGACCCACGGGCGCTCGTACACCTCGTACGAGGAGGCGAACAGCCCGATCGCGTACACGAGGGTCAGCAGGCGGTACCCGGTGAGAGCGCGCCACAGCGGCTGCTCGACCGACATCCGCACGACCCGCTCGCGCCCGACCGTGTTCCCCATGTCCCCTGTCCCCACCCTTGGCACTTCCGGGTACTTCCGCTCCCGCACCCTCCGTGGGAACGACGCGGCTAGGAGCCGCCCCGTTCCTTCTCCAACGCCTTCTTCGCCGCTTCCTTCTCGGCCTTGGCCGCCTTCTCAGCCTCGGCCTTGGCGGCCTTCTCCGCGTCCGCGATCTGCCGCTTGGCGGCTGTCGCGTACATGTCGACGTACTCCTGGCCGGAAAGCTTCATGATCTCGTACATGACCTCGTCGGTGACAGCCCTCAGGACGAAGCGGTCGCTCTCCATGCCGTGATAGCGGCTGAAGTCGAGGGGCTTGCCGATGCGGATGCCCGGGCGCATCAGCTTGGGCATCACCTTGCCGGGAGGCTGGATCTTCTCCGTGTCGATCATGGCGACGGGGATGACGGGGGCGCCGGTGGACAGCGCCACGCGCGCGAGGCCGCCCGGCTTGCCCCTGTAGAGGCGGCCGTCGGGGGAACGCGTCCCCTCCGGGTAGATGCCGAACAGCTCGCCGCGCTCCAGGACCTCGATGCCGCTCTTGATGGCGGCCTCACCGGCGCCCCGCGAACCGGAGCGGTCCACGGGCAGCTGGCCGACGCCCTTGAAGAAGGCGGCCGTCATCTTTCCCTTGACCCCGGGGGTGGTGAAGTACTCGGCCTTCGCGATGAAGGTGACCTTGCGGTCGAGAACGGCGGGGAGGAAGAACGAGTCGGAGAACGAGAGGTGATTGCTGGCGAGAATCGCGGGGCCCTCGGCGGGGATGTTCTCGAGGCCCTCCACCCACGGCCGGAAACCGAGCTTCAGCGGCCCTCCGATGGCCACCTTCATTGCGCCGTAGATCAACCCACTGCCTTCCCTCGTGCCCGGACCTCGTACCGGGACCAGTCCGAGGCTCCGACCTTAACCCGCGGGGCCGCCCCGGGGCCCGACGACCCTGGCCGACCTGCTTGCCCGGCCGGGGGTCCGGGGGTTGTCCCCCGGGAAGACACAGCACCCGCGGGGCCGCCCCAGGGCCCGACGACCCTGGTCGGTGTCAGTCCGGTCGCGTACCGTGAGGTTCACGTCGCTGTTGCCCGTCAGCTCGTTCCCCCGCACGTCCGTCCACCGTTTCTCTGCCATGAACAGGAGACCGAAGGTGCCGGTCCTTCCTGGAGCCGAGCCGTACCGCCACGACGGTGGCGAGGTCGGCGTCCTCCTCTGTCACGGATTCACCGGATCGCCCCAGTCGCTGCGGCCCTGGGCCGAGTATCTGGCCGAGCGCGGCCTGACCGTCTCGCTCCCGCTGCTGCCGGGCCACGGCACGCGCTGGGAGGACCTGGCCGTCACCGCCTGGCAGGACTGGTACGCGGAGGTGGACCGCGCTCTGCGCGAGCTCACCGACCGCTGCTCCCACGTCTTCGTGTGCGGCCTGTCGATGGGCGGCGCGCTCGCCCTGCGCCTCGCGGCCAAGCACGGGGACCGGATCGCGGGCCTCGTCCTGGTGAACCCGGGCAACAAGGTGCACGGCCTGTCCGCGTACGCGCTCCCGTTCGCCCGGCACGTGGTGCGCACGGTCAAGGGCATCACCAGCGACATCGCCAAGGAGGGCGCGGAGGAGGTCGGCTACCCCCGGGTCCCGCTGCACGCGGCGCACCAGCTGCGCATCTTCTTCCGGACCGTGGACCGTGAACTGCCGCAGGTGACGCAGCCCCTGGTGGTGCTGCACAGCGTGAACGACCATGTGGTGCCGCCCGCAGACTCGGCGCGGGTGCTCGGCCGCGTCTCGTCCACGGACGTCACGGAGATTTTGCTGGAACAGAGCTACCACGTGGCGACGTTGGACCATGACGCGGACCGGATCTTCGCGGAGAGCTACGCGTTCTTCGACCGGCTCGCCCCCGAAGTCGGCAAGATCCCCAGCGAGGGCGTGGAAGGGACGAGCACCGGTGACTGAGCAGGAGCGGGGCGGGTCCGAGCGGCCGGACAGCTCGGAGCCGCACGACAAGGAGGAGACCGGCGGGCAGTCGCGCGATCCCCTCCTGCCGAGCGACGAGGACGCGGCGTGGGCGGCGATCGTCGCGGGTTACGGGGAGGAGCCGCCGGACCCGCCGGGCGCCAAGCCGTTCAAGTCGGTGGAGGACCTGGCGCTGCTCGAACCGGAGACCAACGACGCGCCGGAGCCGTCCGGCACGGACCGGAGCGCCGCGAAGAAGGACGAGCCGGACGAGGACCAGGGAGAGCAGCGCCCCCTCGGCTCCTCGGTCTCCTTCGCCCCGGGCATCGCCGCCACTCCCGGCCCGCGCGACCACACGGCGCCCGAGCCCTCGGACGACGATTTCGACGCGGCCGACGAGGGCCACTTCGTCCCGCCCGAGCCGCCCCCGCTGCCGGAGGGCGACGTCACGGCCAGGTTCGCCTGGCTCGCGGTGGTCGGCGGCCCGATCCTGCTGCTCCTCGCGGTGCTGCTGGGCTGGGACATGACGTGGTGGCTGGCGACACTGTGCATCGGCGGCTTCCTCGGCGGCTTCGGCACACTCGTCGCCCGGATGTCCCCGGGCGACGACGAGGACGGCGACGATCCGGGGCGCGGGGCCGTGGTCTGAGACCCGCACGCGAGAGGGCCCGGCCGGAAATCCTCCGGCCGGGCCCTCTCGCGTATCCGGACGGAACCCGTTCGCGGGCTGCGGCGAAGTACCGGTGAACGACAGGTTGAACCAGCCCAAGCCTTCGAGGCGTTCACACGGACGAAAGGAGCCCCGATGGCCGTCGACCCCCGGGAGCACCGCCAGGACCTTCCAGGCGACAGCGACGCCCGGGCGATCGACCGGTCGCGGGATGAGCCCGAGCAGTTCGCCGTCCTCTTCGACCGGTACGCCGACGCCGTGCACCGTTACGCGGCGCGGCGACTTGGTCCCGAGGCGGCGGAGGACCTGACGGCGGAGACCTTCACCACCGCCTTCAAGCAGCGCCACCGCTACGACCTGACGCGGCCCGACGCCCGCCCCTGGCTCTTCGGGATCGCCACCAACCTCATAGGCCGGCACCGCAGGTCCGAGGCACGCCGCTTCAAGGCGATGGCCCGGCTGCCGGAGCCGGTCGAGCACGAGGAGCCGGTGGCCGATCGCGCGGTTTCCCGGGCCGGGGCGCGGGGCCTGCGCCGGGACCTCGCGGCCGCCCTCGCCGGCCTGTCGGCGCGGCAGCGGGACGTGGTGCTGCTCGTGGCGTGGGCCGACCTCGGCTACGAGGAGGCGGCCGAGGCGCTCGGCGTCCCCGTCGGCACGGTCAGGTCACGGCTGCACCGGGCCCGCAGCACATTGCGCGAAGCACTGGGTGGGACCGACCCGACCGCCGCGACCACCTTCCGGGAGGCACACGCCCATGACTGACCGCGAACTCGACCCCGTAATCGAGGAGTTGCGTGCCTGGGACGGGGATGCCCCGCCCCTGAGCCCGGCCGCGCGCCACCGCGCCCGCACCCGCCTGCTCGCCGCGGCGGACGGCCGGCGCCGCTCGCCGTGGCACCGCCCCGGCCTGCGTGTCGCCGCGTCCGGCCTGGTGACGGCGGCCGTCGCGGCGACCGTTCTGGTCGCGATCCACGACGACGGCACCGGCACGGAGCAGCAGACCGTCCGCCCGGTGTCCGCGCGCACCGTCCTGACCGGGGCTGCCGCCTACGAGCGCAAGCATCCACGGACGGTGACGACGCCGCCGCGCGACGACCAGTTCATCTACACGAAGGAGATCATCAAGGAGACGGACCGGGCGACGGGGAGGACGAAGACGCACATCGACGAGAACTGGCGCTCCGTGGACGACTCCCGGCCCTCGTGGGTGATGGAGATCGGCAAGGGCTGGTGGTCCGAGCCCTACAAGAAGCAGTCCGGCGACCACGTGGAGTCCGTGACGGTCTGGCCTCCGCAGGACTGGTCCCGGCTGGAGAAACTTCCCACCGATCCGAAGAAGCTTATTCTCTCGCTGCTGCACAAGTCGGGCCCGAACGACAAAAACGACTCGCTCGACGAGATCACGGACCAGGAGTGGAGGGACATCCACTTCAGCCTGGTCGGGCTGCTCAAGCTCGTCCCGGTGATGCCGGAGGGTCTGCGCCCGGCGGCGTACGAGGCGC
This sequence comes from Streptomyces sp. UC4497, assembly GCF_054871485.1. Taxonomy (NCBI): domain Bacteria; kingdom Bacillati; phylum Actinomycetota; class Actinomycetes; order Kitasatosporales; family Streptomycetaceae; genus Streptomyces; species Streptomyces sp. UC4497. The sequence continues at coordinate 56,543 of NZ_JBTYHB010000022.1, forward strand.
TGGGCATGGTGCCGGGCGTCAAGTCGGTGCCTGACCAGAAGGACGCCAAGGGCCGCACCGGCGTAGCCATCACCTACCACGACCCCATGGGGCACAGCCGCTTCGGCAGCTACTTCATCTTCGACCCGAAGACCTACGCGTTCCTCGGCTTCAAGGACCACCGCACCTCCGGTGAGGGCGCCAAGAGGAAGACCTACACCCAGCTCTCCTACCTCGACAGCTGGGCGGTCACCGACAAGGCCAAGCAGCGCCCCTAAGCGGCAGGCACCCTGAGGGCGGCCAGGACCGGGAGGTGGTCCGTGGCCGCCCTCAGTTCGTCCGCGTCGAGGAAGTCGGGGACGCCGCAGCCGAGTACCTCGATGCCCTTGGTGGCGAGGATCGCGTCGATGCGTTGATGGGGGTCGGTCGGGGTCGAGGTGTACTCGCCGCCCCAGGGGCGGATCGCCCAGGCGTCGTTCAGGGTGCGTGCGAGGCGTCGGAAGGTGCGTCCGCCGGGGCGTTCGTTGAGGTCGCCGCCCGCGACGGCGTGCTCCACCCCCATGCCGGCGATCCGGTCGAGGAGCATCCCGCCCTGCGCGTACCGCTCGTCCTTCTGCAGGCTCAGATGGCAGCTGATCACGCCGAGCCGCGCGCCCCCGAACCGTACGACCGCGGTCGCGAAGCCGCGCCGGTGAAGGCCCGGCGTGAGCGGCAGCAGCACGTCCTCGGTGCGCTCGACGGTGGCGCGCAGCGAGCAGAGCAGCGCGGGCCCGGCGGCGCTGCCGCCCCCGGAGAGGATCACCAGGTCGGCCGCGCGGGCGAGCCGGGCGAGGTGCTTGCGCCAGCGGAAGAACCGGGGCGCCTCCTGGATCAGTACGAGGTCCGGGGCGCAGGCCTTCATCACGCGGGCGAGGGCGACGGGGCTGTCGCGCATCGAGCGGATGTTGTAGCTGAGGACGCGAATGACGGCCGAACCGTCCGCTTCCGTACGGGACTTGGGAAGTTCGGTGCGTTCTTCGGGGAGCGAGCCGGAGTCCATGAAGATCAAGATACGCCGGTGCCCGCCGCCCCCACGGGGAACGACGGGCACCAGGTGCGTATGTACGTCACATGACGGGGTCGGGCTCCCGCGCCAGGTCGGCGGCGCCGACCATGCCCGCCTTGTTGCCCAGCTCGGCCGCGATCACGTCGGCCACGGGCCGCCAGTTGCCGCCGACCAGCCACCGCTTGTACGACTTGCGGATCGGGTCGAGGACCAGCTCGCCCTCGTCCGAGAGGCCGCCGCCGACGATGAACGCCGACGGGTCGAACAGCGAGGCCAGGTCGGCCAGGCCCGCGCCGGCCCAGCGGGCCAGCTCGCGGTACGAGTCGACGGCCACCGGGTCGCCCTCGCGGGCTGCCGAGGAGATGTGCTTGCCCTCGATGCCCTCGGGGGTGCCGTCGCCGAGCGAGAGCAGGTACGAGGCGTTCTCCGGCGTCGCGTTCGCCCGCTGCTTCGCGTAGCGGACGAGCGCGCGGCCCGACGCGTACTGCTCCCAGCAGCCCTGCGAGCCGCAGCCGCACAGCAGACCGTCCGGCACCATGCGGATGTGGCCGAACTCGGCGGCCACACCGAAGTGGCCGCGGCGCAGCTTGTTGCCGATGATGACGCCGCCGCCGAGGCCGGTGCCGAGAGTGATGCAGATGACGTTGCGGTGGCCCTTGCCCGCGCCGAACTTGTACTCGCCCCAGGCGGCCGCGTTCGCGTCGTTCTCGACGACGACGGGCAGCTTGACGCGCGCCTCGACCTTCTCCTTCAGCGGTTCCTGGCGCCAGTCGATGTTCGGCGCGAAGTACACGGTGGAGCGCTGACGGTTGACGTAGCCGGCCGCACCGATGCCCACGCCCACGATCTCGTGCCCGGCCCTGGCACCTTCCACGGCCGAGGCGATCGCGTCGACGATCCCGTCAGGCGTGGAAGGCGTCGGCACCTTGAACGTGGAGAGGATGTTGCCCTCCTCGTCGACCACGCCGGCCGCAATCTTCGTGCCGCCGATATCGACGCCGATGGTGAGTCCCATGAATCCCTCAGTTCGGTCGAGCCCCGCTAGGGCCCACCCTAACCGAGCAGGGGCCCGGTCCCCGGCTCAGTCCAGGTCGATGTGCTCTCCACCGGGCCCGTCGTCCTTGGGGCCCTCGGTGTCCTCGGTGTCCTTCGGCGGGGCGGGCTCCTGGGTGCGCTGGGTCCAGCGGCGCTCCTGGCCCTCGACCGCGGAGCGGTAGGCGGCGAGCAGTTCGTTGCCCGCGGCGGCCAGGTGGTCGAACACGTCGGCGTTGCGGTCGATGACCGGCTCGATGACGGAGCGGGCCTGCCGTACGGCCTGCTTGGCGACCTGCTCGGCGGTGCCCTGGGCGACCGCGCCGAGGAACGGGGCCTGCACGGACGAGAGCTTGTCGGTGACGGCGTCGACGAGCTTCTTCAGCTCCTCGGCCGCGGACCCGGGCGGCGGCCCGTACTCGGCCCTGCGGCGGGCCCGCTCCTCCTCGAGATCCTCGGCGCACGCCTTCTCCCAGGCGTCGGCGTCGACCTGCTGGGCGGGGTGCTCGGTGGCGTCGCTCATGACGGCTGACTCCTGCGGAGAGCTGGACCGGTTACTCCTTCGACGTTACCCGAACGGGTGCGCCGCCTTCACCGGGTCTGCGGCCACAGATCCGGGTCGGGGGCGAAGCGGACCCGTAGTTCGCCGTCGACGAGTCCCGCGCCGGCCACGGTGCAGCGGCGGGGCGCGGAGGGCAGCGGGACGATACGCCGGAACGGGCCCGCGCCGACGACCAGTTCGTCGCCGCGCCGCATCAGGCTCAGCTCCTCGCGGACGGCCCCGGGCAGCGGTATCCGCCACACCAGGACGCCGTCCTCACCGAGCCGGTCCTCCACGGGCCACGGGGTGCGGGGGCCCGGCAGAGTCGCGGGCACCGGTACGTCCAGGTCCCCGGGGCGCGGGTCGCGGCCCAGGTGGGGCAGCTCGTGCGCGCCGGGCCACTCGGCGACGACCTTGCGCTGGCGGGCGGCGGCGTCGGCGAGCCACGGGTCGGTGGAGCCGTCGGGGAGCACGCGATTGGCGACGACCGACTCTACGTCGAGCCCGTGCAGGGCAAGGCCGGTACGGGTGGTGCGCAGGATCTCGGCGGCGGCCCGGGTGGGCTCCGCGACGAGTCGTACGCGGGTGCCGGGGGCCTCGATCACGGCCTGCGCGGCGGCGAGTTCGGCGTCCCAGCGGGCGGCGGACTCGTACAGCCACTGCGCGGGCATCGGCACCCCGGCGAGCCGGCCGAGCACGGGGCGCAGGGCGCGCGCGGCCTGCCGCTCCGCGGGGAGCAGGCGGCGCAGGTAGCGGCGGAGCTGCTCGGGCAGGGCGAGCGTGTCGATGGCGCGGGGCGCGGGCGGCAGATCGACGACGACCAGGTCGTACGGGCCTTCGGCGCTGTCCCGCAGGGCGCGGAGCAGCGCGAGCTCCTCGCTGCCGGGGAGCGGTGTGACCTCGTCCGCGTCGAGCCGGGTGGCGCCGAGGAGCTCGAGGCCGGAGGCGGCGCGGTCCTGGAGGGCGAGGAGGTCGCGGCGGAAGTCGTCGGCCGGGGTGAGCCGGAGGACGTCGACGTCGTCGAGCTCGGCGACCGGGTCCCCGGTGATGAGCCTCGTACGCACCCCTTGCCGAGCGGCCCGTTGGGCGGTGGCGGCGGCGACAGTGGTGCGGCCGGCGCCGCCGGGGCCGGTGACGAAGAGGGTGCGCATGGAGTGTGAGGCTACCTGTGGTTCCGGCCACCGTTGTCTGCGCCCGGCACCGGGGGCGAGGCCTCGGGGCTCTGCCCCGGACCCCGCGCCTCACCCCCCGGCGGGGCTCGAAATCACTCGCCCGACTCGACCCGCTTCTTCAGACCCGCCAACGCGCGGTCGATGATGACCTTCTCCGCCTTGCGCTTGATCATGCCGAGCATGGGGATCTTCACGTCGACCGTGAGGGAGTACGTGACCTCGGTCCCCGTGCCCGCCGGCTTCAGCACGTACGAGCCGTCGAGGGAGCGCAGCATCTGGGACTTCACGAGGGTCCAGGAGACCTCGTTCTCACCGGCCCAGGTGTACTTGAGCGTCTGGTCGTCCTTGATCGCCCCGGCGTCCATGACGAGCCGGACCTGCTCGGCGCGGCCGGCCCCGTCCTCGGCGATGACCTCCGCCTCCTTCACCTCACCCGTCCAGTCCGGGTAGCGGGCGAAGTCGGCGATCACCCCCATGACATCGGCAGGGGCCGCCTCGATCGTGATGCTCGAGCTGGTGTGTTCCGCCATCGCCGTGGCTCCTCCGGATACCGGTCTGGGTGCGCCGTGCCTGCCTGCGTGTGTGTCCCGTGAAGGCTATCGCGCGCATGCGCCGTCGCTGTCACCACTCCAGTGCCCAGGGCCTGCCCGATCCCGCGAAGTGGCCGACATTCACGCATTCCGTGGACCCGATCCGCATCCGGCGCGCGAGCGGCTGGTGGACGTGGCCGAAGAGCGAGTACCGGGGCCGGGTCCGGCGAATCGCCTCGAGCAGGGCGCGGCTGCCGCGCTCGAACCGCCGCGCCACGGTGTCGTAGACGAGATCGGGAACCTCCGGCGGGATGTGCGTGCACAGCACGTCGACCTCGCCCACGGCCTCGATCTTCGCCGCGTACTCCTCGTCGTCGATCTCGTACGGCGTGCGCATCGGCGTGCGGAGCCCGCCGCCGACGAAGCCGAAGACCCAGCCGCCGATCTCGACGCGCTCCCCGTCGAGCACGGTCGTGCCGGGGGCGGCGTACTCACTCCAGAGTTTTGGCATATCGACATTGCCGTAGGTCGCATACGTCGGTGTGGGGAACGCCGCGAACATCTCCGCGTACTGCTTGCGCACCGCTTTTTCGATGGCCGGCACACGGTCTATGCCCGCCCAGAGCTCCGCTCCGAAGGCGCGCGCCTCCTCGAAGCGACGGGCGGTGCGCAGTTCAACGATGCGGTCCGCGTTCTCGACTCCGAACAATTCGGGGAAAATGCCGCGCGCATGATTTGCGTAATCAAGGAACAACACCAGGTCACCGAGGCAGATGACGGCATCGGCGCCGTCTCCCGCTCGTGCGAGGTCGGTGGAGTTTCCGTGCACATCGCTGACCACATGTACGCGCATGCCGATCACCCTAGGACGATGGGTCCCGGAATGGGTAGAGGCGGCCGGACCTGCGGTTACTTCCAAGTCGGTCGGCTTCTGGACTAGGGTGCGAGAACAGTCGCGGCGGCGTGTGACGCAGCGAACATCTGGTCCGACCCCCCTATCGAAGAAGCAGTACCGGTGGGTAACGTCCGGGCAGTCCAGTCGTGTTCAGTTCAAACAATGAGCGCCGCCGAGTTGGGGCGGACAATTCATTGATGCACTGTGCACCTGCCCGATCTTGGACCGCACCGACGCATCACAGAAGAGTGGCGCCGGCGCCCTACGAGGAGCAGCAGTCTTGCGCGAGTTCAGCCTTCCCGCTTTGTACGAGGTCCCCGCGGACGGCAATCTGACCGACATCGTTCGCAGAAACGCCGCGCAGCACCCGGACGTCGCCGTGATCGGCCGCAAGGTCAACGGCACGTGGACGGACGTCACGTCCGTCCAGTTCCTCGCCGAGGTGCGCGCGGCCGCCAAGGGTCTGATCGCGTCCGGCGTGCAGGCCGGTGACCGCATCGGACTCATGTCGCGCACCCGCTACGAGTGGACGCTGCTCGACTTCGCGATCTGGAGCGCGGGCGCGATCACCGTCCCGGTCTACGAGACGAGCTCGCCCGAGCAGATCCAGTGGATCCTCGGCGACTCGGGCGCGGTCGGCATCCTCGTCGAGCTGGACGCGCACGCCGCGGCCGTCGCCTCCGTACGCGACCGGCTGCCCGAGCTGCAGCACGTCTGGCAGATCGACGGCGGAGGCATCGACGAGCTGTACCGCGTCGGCGCCGAGCTCTCCGACGGGATGGTTGACGACCGCAGCGCCATCGCGAAGGCCGACGACCCGGCGACCATCGTCTACACCTCGGGCACCACCGGCCGCCCCAAGGGCTGTGTGCTGACCCACCGCAGCTTCTTCGCGGAGTGCGGCAACATCGTGGCGCGCCTCGGCCCCCTGTTCCGTACGGGCGAGTGCTCCGTGCTGCTCTTCCTCCCGGTGGCGCACGTCTTCGGCCGGCTCGTCGAGGTCGCCTCGCTGATGGCCCCGATCAAGCTGGGACACGCGCCCGACATCAAGCACCTCACCGATGAACTGGCCGCGTTCAGGCCTACGTTGATCCTGGGCGTGCCGCGCGTCTTCGAGAAGGTCTACAACTCGGCGCGGGCCAAGGCGCAGGCCGACGGCAAGGGCAAGATCTTCGACAAGGCCGCCGACACGGCGATCGAGTACAGCCGCGCGCTGGACACGCCGAACGGCCCGTCGCTGGCCCTGAAGCTCAAGTACAAGACGTTCGACAAGCTCGTCTACGGGAAGCTGCGCGCCGTCCTCGGCGGGCGCGGCGAGTACGCGATCTCGGGCGGCGCGCCGCTGGGCGAGCGGCTCGGACACTTCTTCCGCGGCATCGGCTTCACGGTCCTGGAGGGCTACGGCCTCACCGAGTCCTGCGCGGCCACGGCGTTCAACCCGTGGGACCGCCAGAAGATCGGCACGGTCGGGCAGCCGCTGCCGGGCTCCGTGGTCCGGATCGCCGACGACGGCGAGGTGCTGCTGCACGGCGAGCACCTCTTCACGGGCTACTGGAACAACCAGGGCGCCACCGAGGAGGCCCTGGCCGACGGCTGGTTCCACACGGGCGACATCGGCACGCTCGACGAGGACGGCTACCTCCGCATCACCGGCCGCAAGAAGGAAATCATCGTCACGGCAGGCGGCAAGAACGTCGCTCCGGCGGTGATCGAGGACCGCATCCGCGCGCACGCGCTGGTCGCCGAGTGCATGGTCGTCGGCGACGGCCGCCCGTTCGTCGGCGCGCTCGTCACCATCGACGAGGAGTTCCTCGACAAGTGGGCCGCGGACCACGACAAGCCGGCCGGGTCCACGGTGGCCTCGCTCCAGCACGACCCCGACCTGCTGGCCACGGTCCAGGCGGCCGTGGACGACGGCAACGCGGCGGTGTCCAAGGCGGAATCGGTACGCAAGTTCCGCATCCTCGGCGCCCAGTTCACCGAGGACTCGGGCCACCTGACGCCTTCGCTGAAACTGAAGCGGAATGTGGTGGCGAAGGACTACGCGGACGAGATCGAGGCGATCTACCGCGGTTAGCGGTACCGGGTGACATCCGCCGGGCGCGTTTCTTGTGCGTTGCGGCGGATGTTGCGTTTCGGCGGATGCGGCGTGTGGGCTGAGTTGCGTGTCGCGGCGGATGCTGCGTTTCGGCCGACCGCTCCCCACGCCACGGGGCTCCGCCCCCGACCCCGCGCCTCAATCGCCGGCGGGGCTGGAAAACCGGGGCTCCGCCCTGGACCCGTTGGCTCTCGCCCCGGGACGAGCTTGATTTCGCGGAACCGGCATTGCGGCCACGGGGCTCTGCCCCGGATCCCGCAGGCGCTCGCCCCACGGCGAGCTTGACTTCCCGGAACCGGCATTACGGCCACGGGACTCCGCCCCGGACCCCGCAGGCGCTCACCCCACGGCGAGCTTGACTTCCCGGAACCGGCATTACGGCCACGGGGCTCTGCCCCGGACCCCGCAGGCTCTCACCCCACGGCGAGCTTGATACTGCCCGCCTCCCCGCAGGCGATCGCCCTGCCCCCGCCCATCTCCCACCCACCCGCCCCCTCCGGGGCGTCGGCCTCGCGGGGTGCCGCCCCGCCTCGGGTGAGTGGCCTCAAGCACGGCTCTCCGCCCGCGGCCCTCGCCCGCAACCGCCTTGGGCAATCTGCCGCCTTGGGCGGCAGGGTGGGCAAGGCGGCCCCCGGTGCAGCGCAATAGAAACGGCAGGCGCCAACCACGCCGGCTTCCCGGCCCCCCGGTGCTGCACCGCCATCAGGACAGGCACTGCCCCGGCGAAACCCCGGGCCCCGGGAGGCAGAAGCCCCCGGAGGGGGCGGGAGGGCGGGAGATCAGCAGGCACCGGCACAGCCAGAAAGCACCGGCGCAGCGCACCCATCACCACAGACCACAACCCCGGCACAGACCCCAACTCCCGGCTACCGGCACCCGGCACCCGGCACCCGGCACCCGGTCACGATCACCAGGCGCCGGCACACTCCCGGGCCCCGGGAGGCCGAAGCCCCCGGAGGGGGCGGGAGGGTGGGAGATCAGCAGGCACCGGCACAGCCAGAAAACACCGGCGCAGCGCACCCATAGCCACAGACCACAACCCCGATACCAGACCCCAACTCCCGGCACCCGGCACCCAGCACCCAGCACCCAGCACCCAGCACCCAGCACCCAGCACCCAGCACCCAGTCACGATCCACAGGCCCCGACACGCTCCCGGGCCCCGGGAGGCCAACGCCCCCGGAGGGGGCGGGAGGGTGGGAGATGACCGAGCAACGGCGCAGCCGGACAAGGACCGGCGCCGCGCGACAGTCACCTCAGACGTCGGTCACGGCCCAGCCCCACAACCCCGGTACCGCGCACCCCTCACGACGGGCATCGGCCACGACACAGCCCCGCAACCCCGGCACCGCGCAACAGGAACCGCGCCGCCCACCCCGTACCAGTTACAACAACCCCCGCAACCGCTCCGCCAGCAAATCCCAGCGCCACTTCTCCTCGACCCATTCGCGCCCCCGCTCCCCCATCCGCCGCCGCAGCTCCGGGTCCTGGAGGAGGGTCACCACGCGGTCCGCCGTTTCCGATTCCGAGCCGCCGCGGACGACCCACCCCGTCTCACCGTCGAGCACCGCGTCCGGCGCGCCCCCGGAGTCACCGGAGACGACCGGGAGCCCCGTCGCCGACGCCTCCAGGTAGACGATGCCGAGGCCCTCCACATCGAGCCCGCCCCGCCGCGTACGGCACGGCATCGCGAACACGTCCCCCGCCCCGTAGTGCGCGGGCAACTCCTCCCACGGGACGGACCCCGTGAAGCGCACCGAGTCCGCGACGCCCGTCTCCGCCGCCAGCTTGCGCAGGTCCTTCTCGTACGGCCCACCGCCCACGATCAGCAGCACCGCGTCCGGCACCGCCGCCAGGATCTTCGGCATGGCGAGGATCAAGGTGTCCTGGCCCTTGCGGGGGACCAGCCGCGAGACGCACACCACCACCGGGCGGTCCGTCAGGCCCAGCCGGGCCCGGACCACATCGCCGCCCGACCCCGGGTGGAACGTCTTCTCGTCGACACCCGGCGGAAGCTGCTCCATCCGCCCCGCCGCCGCGGGCGTGAGCGCCGCCGCGATGCGCGAACGCGTGTACTCACCGAGATACGTGATCGTGTCCGTGCCCTCACCGATCCGCCGCAACAGCTGCCGGGACGCCGGGAGTTGGGCCCACCCCGCCTCGTGCCCGTGCGTCGTCGCGACGATGCGCGAGGCACCCGCCCTGCGCAGCGCCGGCGCCATCAGGCCGAGCGGCGCCGCCGCCCCGAACCACACCGACGTACAGCCGTGCGCCCGCAGCAGTCCCGCCGCGCGCTTGGTCACGCGCGGGGTCGGCAGCAGCATCGTCGTGTTGTCGCGCACCACGGTGAACGGCTGCTCGGCGTCGAAGGCCGCCGTGGCCTCGATGCCCTCACGGCTGCGCTTCCACGTCGAGGCGTAGACGACGAGCCGCTCCGGATCCAGGCGCAGCGCCATGTTGTGCAGGAACGCCTGGATCCCACCGGGGCGCGGCGGGAAGTCGTTGGTCACGAGCAGAGTCTTCGGTGTCTGGCGCATCACCGCCGACAGTACCGAACGCGCCCGGCGAGAGCCGCCGCGCCGCGGGGGTCCATGGCCAGGCCACGGGGCTTCCCTGCATCATGTATCGAATGAAGACGCGAACGCCCGCCGGGCTCCTGGTCACCTGGGTACTGACCCGCGCGCTGCTTCTGCTGTGCGTCTTCAAGGTCATCGTGGTTCCGGGTCCCGACGTCACCAGCGACGTCCACGTGATCTACCAGGGCTGGTTCGACGTGCTGCGCACCGGAACGTTCCCTCTGGACGACGTCACGTGGCAGTACCCGCCGGCTGCCGCGACGGCGATCCTCTCCCCCGCGCTGCTGCCCTTCCTGGAGTACGCCTCCGCCTTCTTCCTGCTCGCGTTCCTGGCGGACGCCGTCGTCCTGCTGATGCTCCTCTACGTCTCCGAACGGCGGGGCGGCTCGCGGCGCGGCACCTGGGTGTGGGTCATCGGACTGCCGCTGCTCGGCCAGACCGTCTACGCGCGCTACGACGTGATGGTGACGGCCGTCGCGATCGCGGCGCTGCTCGCGGCGGCCCGGCATCCGCGGGCCGCGGGCGTCTTCGCGGCGATCGGCGCGATGATCAAGGTGTGGCCCGCGCTGCTGCTGCTCGGCACGCGGCGCGGCCGGGCCACCCGGCAGACGTGGGGCACGGCGGTCCTGACGGCGGCCGGGCTGCTCGTCGCCTTCACGGTCACGATGCCGGGCGCGCTCGCCTTCCTCACGTTCCAGAGGGACCGCGGCACGGAGGTGGAGTCCCTCGGCTCACTCGTCTTCCACGTGGCACGCCAGTTCGGCTGGAACGGCACGGTGCAGCTGAACTACGGCTCGGTGGAGTTCCTCGGCCCGTACGTGGACGTGGTGAGCACGCTGGCGCAGGTGCTCACGGCGCTCGCGTTCGGCTGGCTGCTGCTGTGGCGGTTCAAGGCACGCGCCTGGCAGCCCGCGACGCTCGCCGACGCGGGCCTGACGGCGGTGCTGCTGTTCACGACGACGAGCCGCGTGATCAGCCCGCAGTACATGGTGTGGCTGGTGGGCGTCGCCGCGGTCTGTCTCCTCTTCCGGGACAGCCGGATGACGCTGCCGGTGTGGCTGGTGGTCGCGGCGACCTTCGTGACGTTCCTGGAGTTCCCGCTCTACTTCGGCAACGTGGTGGCCAGCGATCCGATCGGCGTCACGCTCCTCTTCGTACGCAACGGCCTGCTGGTCGTGGCCTCCCTCAGCGCCTGCCGCCGGCTGTGGCGCGCCACGGTGACCGAACCCCGGCGCGCCGAGCACGCCGCTGTGCCACCCACCCCGACCTCGCGCGACAACGCGGTACCGACGCCCTAGCTCGGGCCTCAGCCCAGCTCGGACCGCACGTACTCCCGCCACTGCGCGACGAACTCCTGCTCGTCGATGCCGAGCGCCTGCCGCAGCGCGCCGTCGACGGACCCTTCCCGCTGCTTGTGACCGCCGACCGCCTTGTAGAAGGCGTTGAGCTTCGCCTCGCCCCAGCGGTCCGCGATCATCCGGCAGGCCAGCCAGCCGCTCTCGTACGCGCGGGCGAGCTTGGCGGAGTCGCCGGAGAAGCCGAAGTCCTTGTCGTCGGGGAGCCGCGCCGGCGCCGCGCTCTGCTGGACCGCGCGCCGCAGTTCGGGCGCCGCCTGGGCCGGGGTGCGGTCGCTCTCGCGGTAGCCCGCCCAGTCCGCGTACCCCTCGGAGAGCCACAGCGGGGTCGCGGCGGACGTCGCGCGGCGGGTGGCGACGTGGGCGGTCTCGTGGGTGAGGACGACCTGCTTGCCGACCTCGCCGAGCACGCCGTACGCCTCGGGGTTGAGGATCACCCGGTCCGCGGGCGCCGTCCGGGGACCGCCCGCCTCGCCCGTCGTGACGGCCGCGATCCCCTGGTAGCCGGCGGCGGGCGAGCCCAGCAACTCGCCCATCTCGTCGAGGGACTCGGGCACCAGCACGACGACCCGGCGCGCCCAGTCGTCACCCCAAGAACGCTGCACCGAGGGCACCGCCTCGTCGGCGAGCTTCGCGTACGAGCGCAGTTCGGAGCGCGGTCTGCCGACCCCGAGCACCAGGCTGTGCGCGCCCTTCACCGCGGCCACCTGCCCCTGCTCCCACAGCTGCTCGCCCGCCTTCTTGCCTGGCCGGTCCCCGGTGACGTACCAGCCGTCGTCGCCGTGGCCGAGCGTCAGCCTGCGTTCGGCGACGACGGGCGCCTTGTCGTACCCGTCGACGCGGTAGCGCAGTTCGGCGGTGGCGGTGGCGCGGGACCCGGAGCGCTCCAGGTGGGTGAGCTTGTACTGCCAGGAGTCGAGCGGGACTTCGGAGAGGTCGTCGAGCAGTCCGGGCTCCGCGCTGCCCGTCGACCGGTACGCGGGCCCGTCCCGGGTGACGACGGCGTGCGCCCGCTGGTCGAGCACCCGCTGCACGGCGGACGCGTCCGCGCCCTTCGGCCTCTCGTCCTTGCCGCACCCGGAGAGCGCGGAAAGCCCAACGAGCAGGGCGCCCAGTGCCACCGCACTCCCCGCCCTGCCCACCGCACGCCCTCGACCAGCCATCTTGTCGATCGTACGGCGAAGTCCCGCGGGAGGCGTCAGACGCGGGTCACGGATGAGACGGGCATCATGCCGACCGGGTCGTAGCGCACCGGGGCTCCCGGGTGCGGTGCGTGGATCACCTGGCCGTTGCCCGCGTAGATGCCGATGTGGTGGGCGTCGGAGCCGTACGCCACGAGGTCGCCGGGCTGCGCCTGGGAGACCGGGACCTGGCGGCCCGCGTACCGCTGCGCCTGCGAGGTGCGCGGCAGACCGACGCCCGCCTGCCCGTACGACCACTGCATCAGGCCCGAGCAGTCGAAGCCGGAGGGCCCTGTCGCGCCCCAGACGTACGGCTTGCCGATCGCCGACTTGGCGGCGGCGAGCGCGGCGGCCGCGCGGTCGGATGAGGCGGGCCCCGCACCGGCCAGGTCGGGTCGGGCGCCGCCGCGCGAGGCCCGGTCGTAGGCGGCCCGCTCCCCGCTCGGCATCGCGTTGAGCAGCTGCCGTGCCTTGGCCAGCTTCTTCTCCACGGTCCGCTTGTGCTGCCGGACGGCCTTGCGGGCGGCCTCCAGCTCGGCGAGCTCGGACCGCGCCTCGGCCCTGCGCTGGTCCAGATCGCGCTGGGCGCCCCGCAGTTCGACCAGTTCGCCCGCGTGCCGCGCGCCGATCCGGTCGAGCGTGCCTGCCTTGTCGAGGTAGCCGTCCGGGTCGGAGGAGAGCATCAGGGCGAGCGAGGGGTCCATGCCGCCGGACCGGTACTGGGCGCCGGCCACCACACCGAGCGCGCGCCGCATCGCGTTGATCCGCTCCTGCCCGCGGGCCACCTGGTCCTGGGTGTCGGCGAGTTCCTTGCGGAGCCTGTCCGTGCGCTCGTCGGCCCGGTTGAACGCCTCGGTGGCCTTCTCGGCCTGCTCGTACAGGCGGTCCACCGCGGCCTTGCCCGCGGGCCTGTCCTGCGGCGCCGCGCCCGCGGGGGCCGCGCCGAGGGCCGCCGCCGCGGAGGCCGCGGCCACGCCCAGAACGGTCGCGCGCGTACTCCGGTCGAGGCCCGAGTGCCGAGAGTGCGAGATACGGCGATGAGAACCCACGGGTTGCCGCTCCCCCTTCCGCTGACGGACCCCCGTGATCGGGGGAATGCGCGCCGACAGTAGTCGGGCGACTACCGCCTGGCCAAAGACCGTTCAGGGGACACACAGCGCGGCGCCCCGCCTCTGACGCAGGTCATGGGCGGGGCGCGGGGGTCAGCGCGGGTCCGTGGAATTCGCCCGAACGGGCGCGTTTCCAGGGCATGTTGGGAATGGGGAAGCGGGCCGTCCCGGCGAGTCCGCCGGAAGGCCCGCTTCGGCCGCGACGGTCAGATGCGGCGGGCGGTCTGGTAGGGGCCGACCGTGTCCATCGACTCGTAGCGCACGCTGGCACCGGGGTGCGGGGCGTGCAGCACCTGGCCGTTGCCCGCGTACAGGCCCACGTGCTCGGTGTTGTTGAAGAAGACCAGGTCACCGGGCTTGAGCTGGCTCCTGGCCACCTCGGTGCCCTCACCGATCTGCGTGTACGTGGTCCGGGTTATGGAGACACCGGCCTGGTTGTACGCCCACTGGGTCAGGCCCGAGCAGTCGTAGGAGTTGGGGCCCGAGCCGCCGGAGACGTACGGCTTGCCGATCTGGGTGGCGGCCGCGGAGAGGGCGGCGGAGGCGCGGCCCGAGGCGGGCAGCGCGTCGCCGAGGTCGACGCGGCTGGCGGAGTCGCGGCTGGCGCGCTCCTGCTCGGCGGCCATCTTGGCCCGCTGCTCGGCGGTCAGCGTGTTGAGCAGCTTGCGGGCCTCCGCGAGCTTGCTCTGGACCTGGTCCTTCTTCTTGCCGAGCTCGGTGCGGGTGTCGGCGAGGTCCTTGAGCTTCTGGGAGGCCTCGGCGCGCTCCTGGGCGAGCGTGCGCTGCTTCTCCTGGACCTTCTTGAGCGACTCGAGCTGCTGGGCGCTGAGCGAGTCGAGCGTGGAGGCCTTGTCGAGGTAGCTGTCCGGGTCCGAGGAGAGGAAGAGCTGGACCGAGGGGTCGATGCCACCGGAGCGGTACTGCTGGCCCGCGAGCGTGCCGAGGCCGGAGCGCAGCTCGTTGAGGTCGTCCTGGCCGCGGGCGACCTTGTCCTGGAGATCGCCGATCTCCGACTCGAGCTTCTTCTGCTTCTCCTTGGCCCCGTTGTAGTGGTCGGTCGCGAGACCGGCCTCTTCGTAGAGCTTGTCGACCTTGGCCTTGACTTCACTCTTGCTGGGCTTGGGTGCTGCGTTGGCGGCCTGAGAGGTGAGGGCCACGGCAGCGGCGGCGGTCGCGGTGAGCACGGTCACGCGGGTGCGGCTCGGCTGCTTGGGTCGACGGTGGGACGCCACGAAGGCGAGCTCCTTCTTCCTCCAGCCGCCTACCGATGCGCCGGCGGGCGGTGTCCCTCCACCGTCACCCCTTTTAGGTGATCACCCGAGCGGAGGTTCGAGCCGACCCTAGTGACCTCTTCGTGATCAGTTCAAATCCCTCAGAGAAAAAACTCCGTCACTCGCTGCATTCTTTGCACTCAACTCACATGCAGTGATGTCCGCTTGACGCTACGTTGCGTGAAGGTTTCGCCAATTCGGGCATTCGACACGGATGTTGCGCGTGTGACATAGGTAACTCGGGGCCCCTTTTGGGGGAACGTCAGCCGTGCGAGAGTCGTTTGAGGAGCACCACGGAGGCGACAGGACGCGCCCCCGCCTTCGCCACGCCGTCCGCGACCTCCCGGTCGGTCGACACGACGATGACGGGGCGCCCCGACGGCTCGGCGCGCACGAGCTGACGGATCAGCTCGTCCGCCGTGACCCCCGGTTTGGAGAACAACACCCGCACCCCGCGCGGCGGCGCGAGCAGTACGGGCGCGGCGAGTTCGGCCCCGTCGAAGACACAGGTCACCTCGGCCCCCGTCTGCGCCGCGAGCTGGGAGAGCGAGCCGAGCAGGCGCAGCCGCTGCTTCTCCAGGGGCATCGTCGGATACCCGGTCTTCGTCACGTTGTAGCCGTCGACCACGAGGTGGGCCTGCGGCAGCGCCAGCAACTGGTCGAGGATCGCCGGGTCGTGCTCGTGCAGAGCGCGCGCCGCGATGTCCTTCGGGGTCATCCTGCCCGGCTCGACGGCGTCCACGGAGTCGGCGGGCCGGGAGGACACCGGCGGCAGCGCGAGCTCCCTGCGCAGCCCCTGGGCCGCGTCCAGGACCGTGTCGAGCAGCAGCCGCACCCGCATGTCCTCGATACTGCGGCCCTCGCGGGCCGCCCGGCGGGAGGACTCGAGGGCCGACTCCGCCTCGCCGAGCCGCGATTTGAGCCGGCGCGACTCGCTCTCCGCGGCGGACACCTGGGCCTGCCCCTCGGCGCGCACCGCGTCGGTCTCGCCCTTCGCCTTGCGCACGGCGGCCTCGCCGCGCTTCACGTCGCTGAGCGCGGCCCGCAGCTTGCGCTCCACCGCGGCGACCTCGCGCTTGGCGGCGTCGAGCTCCGAGCGGAGCCGCTCCGTCTCGGTCTTGGTGTGGGCGCGGGCCTCGGCCAGCTCGGCGCGCAGCCGCTCGAGTTCGGCGCGGGTCTCGTCGTCGGCGCGCTCGGCGTCGGCCCGCTCCGCGTCCTCGCCCGCGGCGGCGACGAGCTTCACCCAGCCGACGGGCCGCAGCACATAGGCGGCCGCCGCCACGTCGAGCGGATCGGCCGCGGGCGGCGGGGAGCCCGCCTCCAGGGCGGCCGCCAGCTCGGGCTGGGCGTCCCGCAGGCGCTCCCCGATCCGCTGCCGGAACAGCGGGTCGCTCTCCAGGGCCGCGGCCATCGCGTTGCCCGCGAACTTCATCCGCCGGGTCGGGGTGAACCGGGCATACTGCCGCAATTGGGCCGGAAGTTCACCTACCGTCAGACCGCCGAAGCCGTCCGAAGCGATCTGCACGACCCGTCGTCGTACCCCTTCGGGCAGCGGACGGTCGAGCACCTCGGCGGCGCCGCCCTCCCCGGCCTCCCCGCCTGTGCTCTCCACCATCCGTCACCCCAATGTCGCTGTGGAGCCGCTCCTCAGGAGTCGGCGCCCGGCCTGTCCACCAGTTCCACCTGATCCACCGCGTTGCACCAACGACAGCGCACCGACTCGATGGTCTCACTGACCACCTCGCGCTCCTCCACCTTCGGCTCACCGGCCAGGTCCAGGTGGACGTACTCGACGACCTTCGAGGACCGCGTGACGTCGAAGCGCGTCAGATTGCCGCACAGGGTGCAGCGCCAGCGGGTGGTGGCGGTCGGCAGGGGAACCGTCATCGAGTGGTGCCTTCTTCCGGATGCATGCGGATTGCGTGGTGCTGCTTTATTGCCCGTAACCCTACGGCCTGCCGTACGCCGCCCGCTCCCCGCCTTGCGTCATGCTCTGTCCATGATCGGCAATGGGCGCTCCGCGATCGACAGGCTGACCGCTTTCCTCAGAGGCCACCCGGCTCCGGTCACGTACAGCATCATCGCGGTCTGTTGCGTGGTCTTCGTACTGTCCCCGGCCTCGGGTCTGAACCCCGGATACGGCACCGGGGACCAGCTGCTCGCGGCGCAGAGCGCCTACTTCGAGCGCTGGGGCGTTGTCCCCAATGAGCTGTTCGACGGTTCGCCAGGGGCTCTGCTCACCCCTCTCACGGCCTTGTTCGTGCACGGCAGCTGGCTGCACCTGCTGGGCAACATGCTCTTCCTCTATGTCTTCGGGGCAATGGTCGAGGAACACATGGGCCGCCTGTCGTACGCCCTGTTCTATGGGGTCAGCGGCTATGTGGCGCTTCTCGGGTACGTGCTCGCGCACACCGATTCCGATCAGAGCCTGGTCGGCGCGTCGGGGGCGATCTCGGCGGTCCTCGGCGCGTTTCTCTTCTTGTTCCCCGAAGCCCGCGTGACGAGCCTGTTCCCCTTCCTCCTGTTTCTGCCGCTGCGGTTCCCGGCGTGGGTGGTGCTGCCGTTCTGGGTGTCGCTGCAGTGGGTGGCGGCGGGGCAGGACAGCCAGGGGCCGGGGGTGGCGTATCTGGCGCACCTCGTGGGGTTCTCCGTCGGGTTCCTGTACGCGTGGGTCCGCTATCGGAGCCGGGCTAAGGTTGAGGCGACCCATGCCACGGCCACCGAGGGAGACAGCCAGCCGTGATCACCGCGATCGTGCTCATCAAGACCAGCGTGGACCGGATCCCCGAGATCGCCGAGTCGATCGCGGCTCTGGACAACGTGAGCGAGGTCTTCTCCGTCACCGGTACCTACGACCTGATCGCCATGGTCCGGGTCGCCCGCCACGACGATCTGGCGGACGTCATCCCCGGGAAGATCAGCAAGATCCAGGGCGTCGAGGGCACGGACACGCACGTCGCGTTCCGTACGTACTCGCAGCACGACCTGGAGGCGGCGTTCGCGATCGGTCTCGACGCGTAACAGCGCCCATGGCGGCTGTATGAAGGTTTCTTCATCCGCCGCTCATCATGCCGACCGGGTACGCCGCCGAACGTGGCTGCCATGGCCTTCTCCCACCGCATGGCGGCCCTCGCCGCGGTCGTCGCGATCCCGCTCGGCATCGCGGCGACCAGCTACGCCCTGACCGACAGCCCGGATCCCCCGAAGTCGCCGCCGAAGGTGGAGCTGGAGAGCGGCTCGCCCTCGCCGCGCCCGACGCCCAGTGACGAGACGGTGTCCCCGCCACCGGTGAGCGAGAAGCCCTCAGCCGATGACAGCACGGCCAGCGCAGACGACTCGGACGACGACGGAAACGACGACCGCGGCGGCAGGGACGACGACGGCGCCGACGACGGACCGGGCGACGACGGCTGAGCCCGCGCCCCGGTGGATCTCCGCCCGCGTCCGCATCCTGCTGTGGCTGCTCGTCGTGATGGCGGTGGCGCTCACCGCGGTCGCCGCCACCACCCGCTCGGTGCTGCTGCGCGATGTGGACCACCGCGTGGACCGGCTGCTCGCACAGGAGACCGGCGAGTTCGCCAACTTCGTACGCAAGGGCGTCGATCCGCGCAGCGGCAAGCGGTTCACCGATCCCGACCCGCTGCTCAAGCTGCACCTGGAGCGGCAGTACGCCGACCCGGACGAGGAGCTGCTCGGCCTCATCGACCGCGGCGCGAACCGCACCCCCGCCAAGAAGGAGCAGTCGCGGGCGCCCGACGTCGACCACGCGCTCGCTCAGGACCCGGCGGGTCTGCGTGCCGTCTTCGGCTCCCCCGACGCCACCGGCACCCTGGACCGCCCCGGCGGCGTGATCCGCTGGTCGAAGGTGGAGATCGGGGCGGACGGTGCGCGGCCCGCGGCGGCGTTCGTCGTCGCCTTCCACCCGGAGCGCGAACAGGCCAAGGCGGAGGGCGTCTTCCACATGCTGCTCGCCATCTCCGGGGTGGCGCTGCTGATGACGACCGGCATCGGGTGGGCGGTCGCGGGCCGCATCCTGCGCCCCGTGCGTCTCGTGCGCACGACGGCCGCGCAGCTCACCGAGCAGGACCTCACCCGGCGCATCCCGGTGCAGGGCCGCGACGACATCGCGGCGCTCGCCGAGACGTTCAACGGGATGCTCGACCGGCTGGAGCGGGCGTTCGCGGCGCAGCGCGAGTTCGTCGACGACGCCGGACACGAGCTGCGCACGCCCATCACCATCGTCCGCGGCCATCTGGAGCTGATGGGCGACGATCCGCGCGAGCGCGAGGAGACGGTGCGGATCGTGATGGAGGAGCTGGACCGGATGAGCCGCATCGTCGAGGACCTGCTGCTGCTCGCGAAGGCGGAGCGCCCGGACTTCGTGACGCCGGAGCCGGTGCAGCTCGCCGAGCTGACCGCCGATGTCTTCGTCAAGGCGCGGGCGCTCGGCGAGCGGGACTGGAAGCTGGCCGAAGTGGCCGACACCGAGGCCGAGTTGGACCCGCAGCGGATCACGCAGGCGATGGTCCAGCTCGCGCAGAACGCGGTGCAGCACACCGTGCCCGGCCAGCGCATAGGGATCGGCTCGCGGGTCGTACGCGAGCGGGCCGAGCGTGACCGGGGCGAGCGAGGCGATCGTGAGCGGATCGAGCTGTACGTCGCCGATGCCGGGCCCGGCGTCACGGACCAGGACGCCGCCGTGATCTTCGAGCGGTTCCGGCGCGGCACCGCACGCCGTGGCTCGCGCGGCACGGGCGCCGGCCTCGGCCTCGCCATCGTCCAGGCCATCGCCCAAGGGCACGGCGGCCACGCCGAGTTGAGCCGCACCGACGGCGGTGGCGCCACCTTCACCCTCGTACTCGACCGGACGGAGCCGAAGTGAACCGCATCCTGATCGTGGAGGACGAGGAGCGCATCGCCTCCTTCGTCGAGAAGGGGCTGCGCGCCGGCGGCTTCACGACGACCGTCGTCGGGGACGGCGACTCCGCCCACGACTACGCCCTGACCGGCGGCTTCGACCTGATCGTCCTCGACATCGGGCTGCCGGGGCGGGACGGTTTCACGGTCCTGCGGCAGCTGCGCGAGGCCCGGGTGACGACGCCCGTGATCGTGCTGACCGCGCGCGACTCGGTGCGGGACACGGTGGCGGGCCTGGAGGGCGGCGCCGACGACTGGATGACCAAGCCGTTCCGCTTCGAGGAACTCCTCGCGCGGGTCCGGCTCCGGCTGCGCACGGCCACCGGCACCCCCGAGGTGACGATGCTCGGCAGCGGCGACCTCACCCTCGACCTGCGCACGCGCCGGGCCCGTGCGGAGGGGCGGACGGTGGACCTGACGGCCCGCGAGTTCGTCCTCCTGGAGCTGTTCCTGCGCCACCCCGGCCAGGTCCTCTCGCGCGAGCAGATCCTCTCCCACGTGTGGGGATACGACTTCGATCCCGGCTCCAACATCGTCGACGTGTACGTGCGGGCGCTGCGCAAGAAGCTGGGCGCGCGGCACGTGGAGACGGTGCGCGGGATGGGGTACCGGTTGCCGGGGTGAGCCCCCCCTCCAAAAAAGGGCGCGTGAACTTCCTTTCATTTACGGCTCATTGGAGGCTCACGGCGCCGCACCACGCTGAACGGCGTGACCCTGAACCTCCGCAACGCCGCGACCCTGTGCATCGCCCTCAGCATCTGCGCGCTGCTCGTGGTCCCCGGCAACTTCCCCGGACTGACCGGCGACGCCCGGCTCACGCTCGCCGTGTTCGCCCTGGCGACCTGCGCGTGGATCGGCACGTCGATCGACGACACGTACATCGCGCTCGGCGCGGGCCTGGCGCTCACCGCGACGGGCGTGATCAGCAGCGAGACGTTGTTCAGCACGCTGGGCGACGAGACGGTGTGGCTGCTGATCTGCGCGTTCGTGCTCGCGGCGGCCGTGGCCCGCAGCGGGCTCGCGGGACGGGCGGCGGCGTTCCTGGTAAGCGGGGCGCGCGGCGTGCGGCAGCTGACGCACCTGACGACGGCGGCGCTCGTCGTCACCGCCTTCGCGGTACCGGCCACCTCGGGGCGCGCGGCGCTCGCACTGCCGGTCTTCCTGGCCCTCGCGAAGGTGCTGGCCGACCGGCGCCGCCTGGTCGTGATGCTGGCCCTCCTCTTCCCCACCGTCATCCTGCTCTCCGCCGTCGCCACGCTGATCGGCGCGGGCGCGCACCTCATCACGGTGTCCGTGCTGTGGGAGGCGACGGGCGAGCGGATCGGCTTCACACAGTGGCTGCTGCTCGGGCTGCCGCTCGCCGTCGTCTCGTCCCATCTGGCGGCGGAGGCCGTCCTGTTGACGACGACGCGGCGCGCGGACCGCAAGGGCCCCGTACGCATCACGCTCGACGACCTCCAGGAGCACAGCGAACAGCCGGTCACCGGCCCCTGGGAGCCGGCCGAGACCCGCTGCGCGCTGCTCCTCGCCACGGTCGTCGCCCTGTGGTGCAGTGAACCGCTGCACCAAGTGCCGCCCGCCGTCGTCGCGTTGATCGGTGCGGTGGTCGCGGCCTCCCCCGCGCTGGGCACCGTACGACTGAAGGACGCGCTCGGTACGGTCCCGTGGTCGCTGCTCCTGTTCATGGCGGCGACGATGGCGATGGGTGTCGCGCTCGCCGAGTCGGGGGCCGCGAAATGGCTGGTCGGCGGGGTTCCACTCGACGTGCCGCCGTGGCTGTTCCTCGCCGTGGTGATCGCGGTGAGCACGGCCGCCCACCTGATCCTCCAGTCCCGCTCGGCCCGCTCCTCCGTGCTCGTGCCGCTGGTCGTGGCGGCGGCCGTCGGCGCGGGCGTCAACCCGGTCGCCGCCGCCCTCGCCTCCACGGCCGCCGCTGGCTTCTGCCACACGCTGCCCGCCTCCGCGAAGCCGGTGACGCTGTTCGCCCAGATACCCGGCGTACCCACCTACACCCCGCGCGACCTGCTGCGCCTGTCCGCCGTCCTGGCCCCGCTGACGGCCGCCGCCGTCCTGCTGTGCGCGCTCACGCTGTGGCCGCTGCTCGGCGTCCCCGTTCGCTGAACCCACCCTGGAGACCGACGTGTTGACCCATTTCGCCATCGCCCCGAGCGGCTTCAAGGAGTCCCTGTCCGCGGGCGCCGCGGCCGATGCCATCGCCGCGGGCGTACGCCGCGTGGTCCCGGACGCCGAGACCGACCTCATCCCCCTCGTGGACGGCGGCGAGGGCACGGCCCGCGCGCTGGCGGCGGAGGCCGGTGGACGGCTGGTCGCGCTGCCGGCCACGGGGCCGGTCGGCCAGCGGATCGGCACGCACTTCGCGCTGCTCCCCGACGGCACGGCGGTCGTCGAGATGGCGGCCGTCGCCGGGCTCTCCCTCGTCCCGCGCGAGCTGCGCGACCCGGCCGCCACGACGACGTACGGCGTCGGCGAGCTGATCCGCGCGGCCCTCGACGCGGGCGCCCGCCGCATCCTGGTGGGCTGCGGCGACTCGGGCACGTCGGACGGCGGCGCTGGCGCACTCCAGGCGCTCGGCGCCCGGCTGCTCGACGCGTACGACCTGGAACTCCCGCTGGGCGGACGGGAGTTGATGCACCTGCACCGCATCGACCCGTCCGGCCTCGATCCCCGCCTGAAGGACACCGAGATCCGCGTGGCGTGCAATCCGTTCAACGTGCTGTGCGGGGTGCGCGGTGTCGCCCGCGTCTTCGGTCCGCAGAAGGGCGCGACACCCACGCAGGTCGAACAGCTGGCGGCCGCCCTGGAGCACTGGGCGCACGTCCTGACGCGGGACCTCCGCGTCCGTACGGACCTCTTCACGGGCCCCGGAACGGGCGCCTCCGGCGGACTCGGCGCGGGCCTCGCCGCGCTGGGCGCCCACCTGCTCCCCCGCTTCGACGTCCTCCTCGACCACCTCGACCTGGACGCCCGACTAGCCCGCGCCGACCTGGTCGTCACCGCCGAGGGCGCGCTCGACCACCAGACGCCGCGCGGCAAGGTCCCCGCCGAAGTGGCCCGCCGCGCCAAGCGGTTCGGCCGCCCGGTGCTCGCCCTCGCGGGCACCATCGGCGACGGCGCGCACACGGTGACGGCCACCGGCGTCGACGCCTACAGCTCGATCCTGCCCGCCCCGGTGACGCTCGCGGAGGCGCTGGGCCGCGGCGGCGAATTCCTCACGGACGCCACCGAGCGGGCCCTACGCATGATCGTCCTCGGCAGCCGACTCCGTACGGCCCCTCAGCCGGGCCGGGCGACCCCCGAGCCGGATCAGGCGCTCGCCGTGTCCGGCACGCAACGCCCGTCCTCCGTGCGGTAGTTCCACCGCGCGCCGTCCTGCACGAGCTCCTTCACGGCGGACACGAACCGCTCCACGTGCTCGTCCGGCGTACCGGCGCCGAAGCTGACGCGGATGGCGTTGAGCGACTTCTCGCCCGGCGCGGCCTCCGGGGCGCCGCACTCGCCCTGCTGCTGCGGGTCGGAGCCGAGCAGCGTGCGCACCAGCGGGTGGGCGCAGAACAGGCCGTCGCGGACCCCGATGCCGTACTCGGCGGAGAGCGCGGCGGCGAAGTGCGAGGAGTTCCAGCCGTCGACGACGAAGGACAGCACGCCCACGCGCGGCGCGTCGTCCCCGAACAGGGAAAGGACCTTCACCTCGGGCACCTCGGCGAGGCCCTCCTGGACCTTGCGGATCAGGTACTGCTCGCGGGCGACGAGGTTGTCGAACCCGGCCTCGGTGAGCGCCTTGCAGGCGGAGGCGATGGAGTACACGCCGATGACGTTCGGTGAACCGGCCTCGTGGCGGGCGGCGGTGGCGTGCCACTCGACGTCCACGCCGCCGTCCGTGCGGCGCGCGACCTTCTTGGACGCGCCACCACCGGCGAGGTACGGCTCGGCCTCCGTCAGCCAGTCGGAGCGGCCCGCGAGGACACCCGAACCGAACGGGGCGTACAGCTTGTGCCCGGAGAAGGCGACCCAGTCGACGTCCAGGTCCTGGACGGAGACCGGGTGATGGGGCGCGAGCTGCGCGGCGTCGAGCACGATGCGGGCACCGTGCGCGTGAGCGGCCGCCGCGAGCTCGCGCACCGGCCAGAGCTCACCGGTGACGTTGGAGGCACCGGTGACGCAGACGAGGGCCGGACCGTACGGGTCGCGGTCGGCGAGCGCCCGCTCCAGGGTGGCGACAGCCTCGGCGGGCGTACGAGGGGCGTTGAGGTACGTGACCCGCGCGTCGCGCCACGGCAGCAGCGACGCGTGGTGCTCGGTCTCGAAGACGAACACCTCGCAGCCGGCGGGCAGCGCGGCGGCGAGCAGGTTGAGCGAGTCGGTGGTGGAACGGGTGAAGACGACCTGGTCGTCCTCGCGGCAGCCGAGGAACTCGGCGACGGCGACGCGCGAGTTCTCGAACAGGTCGGTCGACAGCTGCGACAGGTACCCGGCGCCGCGATGCACGCTCCCGTAGTACGGCGCGTAGGCGGCGACGTCGTCCCAGACCCGCTGGAGGGCCGGCGCGCTGGCGGCGTAGTCGAGGGCGGCGTACGTGACCTCGCCACCGGTGACGAGCGGCACGGTGACGTCCCGGCCGAGGACCTGAAGCGGGGCCGTGATGTCGGAAGGGGCAGCGATACAGGCGGCGGCGTCGACGGAAACAGACATGGGTGAACTCCCTGGCGCGATCAGCGAATTGACCATGCCGGAACCAGAACCACGTGGCTCGACGGCATGGAAAGAAAGATGAAACGGGTACGCGGAGGCGGGGCCGAAACGCCCTATCGCATTCGCTTGCTCACGAGACTGCTCCCTTGAGGACCAGGACCCCAGGGTTGCGAGGGGTCCGCGCTTGCCACACGCCTTGCTGCGCACGGCCTGGTCTTCACCCAGGGCACCCCGCCACGGACGGAGGGTTGCCGGACAGCGGGCTGGGGCCTCAATCGCTGTCACTCATGACCTTGAAAAGCATCCTGCCACACGTCTCGGATACGGCAAGGGCGCAGTCCAAAATTTGGACTGCGCCCTGCGTCACATCCGACGCGTGCTCAGCGGTTGCTGGCCGCCACCCACCGCTCCAGGGCGGCCTTCGCGGCGCCGGAGTCGATCGATTCGGCCGCCCGGTCCATGCCCGCCCGGATCTGCTCGACGAGCGTGCCCTCGCCGGGCCGCACGGCCACCAGGGCCGCCGCCGAGTTCAGCAGCACCGCGTCGCGCACCGGCCCCCGCTCGCCGTCGAGGAGGCGCCTCGCGACCTCCGCGTTGTACGAGGGGTCGCCGCCGCGCAGCGCCTCGATGGGCACGATGTCGATGCCGACGTCGCGCGGGTCGAAGGACTCCTCGCGGACGGCGCCGTCCCGCACCACCCACACGCGCGACGTTCCCGTGGTGGTCAGCTCGTCCAGCCCGTCGTCGCCGCGGAACACCAGCGAGGAGTTGCCGCGCTCGGCGAAGACGCCGGCCACGATCGGCGCCATCCGGGCATCGGCGACGCCGACGGCCTGCGCCTTCACCTTGGCCGGGTTGGTCAGCGGGCCCAGCAGGTTGAAGACCGTGCGGATGCCGAGCTGGCCGCGCGCGGCGCCCGCGTAGCGCAGCGCGGGGTGGAACTTTATGGCGAAGCAGAACGTGATGCCGGCTTCCTCGGCGACCTCGGGCACCCGCTTCGGCGACAGGTCGAGATTGACGCCGAGCTTCTCCAGTACGTCGGAGGAGCCCGAGGCGGAGGAGGCGGCGCGGTTGCCGTGCTTGACGACCTTGGCGCCCGCTCCGGCGATCACGATCGCCGCCATGGTGGAGATGTTGACGGTCTTGGCGCCGTCGCCGCCGGTGCCGACGATGTCGACGGTCTCGCCGGGCACCTCGATCACATTGGCGTGCTCGTACATGCCGCGTACGAGACCGGTGATCTCCTGCACGGTCTCGCCCTTGGCGCGCAGCGCCACCGCGAAGCCGGCGATCTGGGCGTCGGTGGCCTCGCCCCGCATGATCCGGTCCATCGCCCACGCGGTGTCGTCGGCGCTCTGGTCGCGGCCCTCCAGCAGGCCGTTCAGGACGGCGGGCCAGGAACGGCCCGCCGCGGTGTCGCCTCCAGCGGGGTTCAAAGCGCTCATGGCCGCTCCTGTGTGCATCTGTGGGTTGAGGGTGGTGCCGACCCCACCCTATCCAGGTCCCGGGACCGCAAAGAGCCCCCGTCCAGGCACTGGACGAGGGCTCCCGCGGTGGCTTACAGCAACGCTTCAGAGATCAGTGGTGGCCGTGGCCGCTGGTGATCTCCTTGTACTCCTCGGCGGTCGGCTTCGGGATCTGGTTGTTCTCCCCGTAGTAACCGCGCGAGAGCTTGCCGCGCAGCTTCTGCAGCCGCGTGACCTTGCGCTCGACACCGTTCTCGTCGACCGTCGGGCCGAGTTCGACCGGCGCGTACTGCTCGTGCGCCGTGAGCGTGTGCAGGGCCTCCTGGTCGAGCGGCTCGTGCACCTCGATGAACTCACCGTGCGGCAGGCGCTTGATGATGCCGGACTCGCGTCCGTGCAGCACCTTGTCCTTGTCCCGGCGCTGGAGGCCGAGGCAGATCCGCTTGGTGACGATGAAGGCGATGACCGGTCCGACGAAGAACGCGATCCGGACAAACCAGGTGATCGCATTGATCGACAGGTGGAAGTGCGTGGCCCAGAGGTCGTTACCACCACCGATGAGCAGCACCATGTACCAGGTGATCCACGCGACACCGAAGGCCGTACGCGTCGGAGCGTTGCGCGGGCGGTCCAGGATGTGGTGCTCGCGCTTGTCGCCGGTGACCCAGGCCTCGATGAACGGGTAGACCGCGATCGCGACCAGGACCAGCGGGAAGATCACGACCAGCGGGATGGCCACGCCCAGGACGAGCGTGTGACCCCAGAAGTCGATCTCCCAGCCCGGCATCACTCGGATCAGGCCTTCGGAGAAGCCCATGTACCAGTCGGGCTGCGCACCGGTGGACACCTGGTCCGGCCGGTACGGCCCGATGGCCCAGATCGGGTTGATCGTGGCGATCGCGGCGATCACCGCGATGACACCGAAGACCAGGAAGAAGAAGCCGCCCGCCTTGGCCATGTAGACCGGGAGCAGCGGCATGCCCACGACGTTCTTGTTGGTCTTTCCGGCACCCGCGAACTGCGTGTGCTTGTGGTAGAAGACCAGGATCAGGTGCGCCGCCATCAGGCCGAGCATGATGCCCGGCAACAGCAGGATGTGGATCGAGTAGAACCGCGCGACGAAGTCGCCGCCCGGGAACTCTCCGCCGAACAGGAAGAACGACATGTACGTGCCGACGATCGGCACGGACAGGATCGCGCCCTCCATGAAGCGGACACCGGTGCCGGAGAGCAGGTCGTCCGGGAGCGAGTAACCGGTGAAACCGGTGAACATGCCCAGGACGAACAGCAGGAAGCCGAAGACCCAGTTGACCTCACGCGGCTTGCGGAACGCACCCGTGAAGAACACGCGCATCATGTGCACGAACATGCCCGCGAGGAAGATCAGCGCGGCCCAGTGGTGGATCTGACGGATCAGCAGGCCACCGCGCACATCGAAGGAGATGTGCATCGTCGAGTTGAAGGCCTCCGACATCAGCTGCCCCTGGAGCGGGACGTAGCTGCCGTCGTAGGTGACCTCGTTCATCGACGGGTGGAAGAACAGCGTCAGATACACACCCGTGAGGATGATGATGATGAAGCTGTACATGCAGATCTCGCCGAGCATGAAGGACCAGTGGTCCGGAAAGATCTTGCGCATGTTGGACTTGGCCAGGGAGTAGATCCCCAGACGTCCGTCGGCCCAGTCGGCTACGCGCTCGCCGGCCGGTGCCTTCTCGCGCGCAGGCGCGTCGTTCGTGGTCGTAGTACTCATCCGCGCTCCCAGAAGGCAGGACCGACGGGCTCAGCGAATTCGCTCAGCGCCTCGAGGTGACCCTCTTCGTTGACGCCGATGCGCAGCTGCGGCAGCGCGTGACCGGCAGGACCGAAGATCACCCGGGCGCCGTCGGAGAGGTCGAAGGTGGACTGGTGGCACGGGCACAGAGCGTGGTGCGTCTGCTGCTCGTACAGCGAGATCGGGCAACCGACGTGGGTGCAGATCTTCGAGTAGGCCACGATGCCCTCGTGGGACCACTCGAGTTCCTGCTTGTCCTTGATGTTCTCCGGCTGGATCCGGACGAGCATCAGGGCGTCCTTGGCGATCTTCGTCTGGAATTCCTCGTCGTGCTCCTCCAGGCCCTCGGGCTTGGCGAAGGTGAGCGAGCCGACCGCGATGTCCGAAGGACGCAGCGGCTCGTTCGTGTTCATGTTGACGAGGGTCAGGCCCTTCTTCCACGACGTGGTGCGCAGCTTCTTCTCGGGCAGCGGCCCGAGGTCACGAAGCAGGACCACACCGGAAAGGGGCACCAGCGCCAGCGCGCCGAACAGGGTGTTGCGGATCAGCTTGCGCCGGCCGAACTGCGACTCGCGGGCACCGTCGGCGAAGTCCTGCAGGACCTTCGCCTTGACCTCGGGCTCCGCCTCGATCGGGTGCCGCTCCTGGATGACCTCTTCGTCGGACATCAGGGTGCGGGCCCAGTGGACCGCGCCCGCGCCGATGCAGAACAGCGCCACACCGAGGGTCATACCGAGCGCGAAGTTCAGCGCGCTGATGTGACCCAGCGGGAAGATGTAGACGCTCGTATCGACGTCGATGGTGACGTACGAGGCGATGAAGCCAATGGTGGCCAGCATCGACACCATGAACAGGAAGGCAACGACGCGCTCGGACCGCTTGGCGGCCCGCTCGTCGAGGTCCTGGATCCGGTGCTCGTGGGGCGGCAGACCCGGGTCGGTGAAGGGCTCGTCCTTCACCGCGACCGAACCGTGCTCCTCGGCGTCCTGCTCAGTGGGCAGGTTCTCTTCTGGAATGTCTTGGCTACTCATGACTTCTTGGCCTTTGCGGTCCGAGCGGCAACCCAGATGGCGACGGCGATCAGACCGCCCAGCCCGAAGATCCAGGCGAACAGGCCCTCGCTGACCGGGCCGAGCCCGCCCAGCTTGAGTCCGCCGGGGCTCTCGGTCTTGTCACCGTTGACCGCGTCGAGGTACGCGATGATGTCCTTCTTGTTCTGCTTGGTCATCGTCGTGTCCGGGAACGACGGCATGTTCTGCGGGCCGGTCTGCATGGCCTCGTAGATGTGCTTCGGGGCGACACCCTCGAGGCTCGGTGCGAACTTGCCGTGTGTCAGCGCGCCACCCTCACCAGTGAAGTTGTGGCACTGGGCGCAGTTGGTGCGGAACAGCTCGCCACCCTTGGCGATGTCCGCGCCGTTGGCGCTGTAGTCCTTGTCGGTCGGCGTGACCGGACCGGCACCCAGCGACGCGATGTACGCCGCGAGCTGGTCGATCTCGGCCTGCGAGTAGATGACCTTCTTCTTCGGGACCTGCGCGCCCGGCTGCTGGGCCGGCATACGGCCGGTACCGACCTGGAAGTCGACGGCGGCGGAGCCGACGCCCACGAGGCTCGGCCCGTCGGAGGTGCCCTGACCGCCGGTTCCGTGGCAGCTGGCGCAGCCGACGGAGTAGAGCTTCTTGCCCTCGTCGATGGCGAGGGACTGGGCGGTTTCATCGGCCTGCGCCTTGTCCGCGGGTGCGAACGCGGCGTACAGCCCCCCGGTGGCCGCCAGCGCGAGGAGTAGGACGACGACCGCCGCCAGCGGATGGCGTCGTCGTGCGGAGAGCTTTTTCACGGATTACCCCGGTGTCAGGATCTTCTGCGTCGGTGCTGCGGAAATGTGTCGGGTACTTCGCCCGATGCTGTGATCGTCGAACTACTTGATCAGGTAGATCGTGGCGAAGAGGCCGATCCAGACGACGTCCACGAAGTGCCAGTAATAGGACACGACGATGGCGGCTGTCGCCTGATGGTGGGTGAACCTCCGGGCCGCGTACGTCCTGCCGAGGACGAACAGGAAGGCGATGAGGCCACCTGTCACGTGCATGCCGTGGAAGCCGGTGGTCAGGTAGAACACCGAGCCGTACGGGTCGGAGGAGAGCGAGAGCCCATCCTTCTTGACCAGCTCGGTGTACTCGTAGACCTGACCGCCGATGAAGATCGCACCCATGATGAAGGTGACGATGAACCACGACCGGAGCTTCTTCACGTCGCCGCGCTCTGCGGCGAACACGCCCATCTGGCACGTGAGTGAGGAGAGCACCAGGATCGTGGTGTTCGTCGCGGAGAACGGAAGATTCAGCGCATGCGCCATTTCCTTCCAGTGATCCGGCCCGGTCACCGATCGCAGGGTGAAGTACATCGCGAAGAGGGCCGCGAAGAACATCAGCTCGGAACTCAGCCAGATGATGGTTCCGACGCTGGTGAGGTTCGGTCGATTGACCGACGGGTGCGCGTGCCCGGTTTCTACTGTCGTTGCTGTCGCCACGACCGACATTATGTCGGTCGCTTATCTCGCCCTCACTCCGGGGGGTGCCGTTCGGAGTGTCTGGGTGGTGTGTCCAGCCCATATGGCCCATCGGAGCCGCGTGCGAACCGGTGTTGACGGGGTGTCGGGAGGAGTAGGCTCCGCGGGAGTTACGTTCTTGGACGCCGATGTCTCGGAGGAACGATGCAGTCGACCGCGACGGTTCTGGTCTACAGCGACGACGCCAACACCCGCGAGCAGGTGCGCCTCGCGACAGGCCGACGGCCCGCCTCCGACACCCCCGAGGTGCAGTTCATCGAATGCGCGACGCTTCCGGCCGTCATGAAGGAGCTGGACCGCGGCGGGATCGACGTCTGCGTGCTCGACGGCGAGGCCGTTCCCGCGGGCGGCATGGGCGTGTGCCGGCAGATCAAGGACGAGATCTTCCACTGCCCGCCGGTGCTGCTCCTGATCGGCCGCCCGCAGGACGCGTGGCTGGCGACGTGGAGCCGCGCGGAGGCGGCTGTGACGCTCCCTGTGGAGCCCGTGGAGTTCGCCGAGGCGCTGGCCTCCCTGCTGCGCTCCCGGCTCGCTGTCGGCGCCTGAGGCGCCCGCACGGACCGGCCCCGGACGCACCCGACTCCCGTACACCGATGGCGTACGGGAGTCGGAAGTCACACCGCTGATCCTGCCGTGCGGCCTCAGACCTGAGGGCTGAGCCGCGCCTGGAGGGCCGGGTCGGGCTTGTCGGCCTTCTTCGTGAGGGCGCTGCCCGCCTTCCACTTCTTCCAGCTGAGGTTCCAGTCGCCGAACCCGTTCCCGAACGGGTCCATTTCGGAGCCGTAGCTGTTGACGACCTTCACGATGTCGCCCTGGCGCACGGTGTCGAAGAACCAGGCGGCGTTGTTGGTGCTCATGCCGGTGCAGCCGTGGCTGACGTTCGCGGAGCCCTGCGAGCCGACGGACCAGGGCGCGGCGTGCACGTACTCGCCGCTCCAGGTGACGCGGGTCGCGTAGTACACGGGCAGGTCGTACGAGTCCGAGGAGCCCTCGGAGATGCCGATCGTCTCGCCCCGCATCCGTACGTAGTACTCCTTGCCGAGCACCACCTTGATGCCGTTCCGGGTCTCGAAGCCGGCCTTGCCGGTGGTGACCGGGATGGAGTTGATCTCTTTGCCGTTGCGGTAGACCGTCATGGAGTGCGAGCCGGCGTCGGTGACGGCCACGATGCGGTCGCCCGTGCTGATGGTCAGCGGCTTGGAGCTGCCGCCCCACAGCCCGTCCCGGATCTTCACGCCGTCCAGCCTGCTGGTGGCGGTGATCTTCGCCTGTGTGGGCCAGTACCCCTTGGGGCGGTAGTGCAGTTCGGTGCTGTCCACCCAGTACCAGGAGCCGTCCACGGCGGGCTTGGAGTCGACCTGCAGGGAGCGCTCCACCAGTGCGCGGGACTTCTCGTCCCGGACGGGCTTGTTGAGTTCGGCGGTGATCGGCTGTCCGACGCCGTATGTGCCCTTCTGCGGGCCGAACGTGACCTTGAGGGCCTTCTCCTTGGTCGGGCGGCCGGTGTCGAAGCCCAGGACCTTTCGGCCGGGTCCGCCGTCCTCGTCCTCGGTGCTCACCCGGACCGTGTAGTGGGTGTTCGCGGTCAGCGGCGCCGTGGTGTGCCATCTCGTGCCGTCGGCGGAGAGTTCGCCCGCGACGTAGCGGCCCATGGCGTCCTGGGCGGTGACGTCGGTGATGCGGGACTCGTCGCCCTGGGCGGTGACCTCCAGCGGCTTGTCCGGGTCCGCCTTCTTGGCGCTGCCCACGGGACCGTTGAAGGAGATCTGGCTCGCCGCGTCGTACGGCTCGGCGGAGAGCGGATGGGAGGAGTTGCCGCATGCCGCTGTGCCCGCACCGAGTGCGGCCACCAGCACGGTGCAGCCCAGAACCGTACGGATACGCGGTGAGTGGTTCATGAACTCACCGTAAGAAGGAACTCCCGGTCCAGCGCGGCGAGTGAGCCGCACGGGGCAACCGTCAGTATGCCGAAGGGCCCGGACACTCCATCAGGAGTGTCCGGGCCCTTCGGTTACGGAAGTTCAGTACCGGTCAGCCGAGGCTCACTGGTTCTGGTTCTCGCCGCGGTAGTACTCGAAGACCCAGCCCCACAGGCCGAACAGGATGATCGGGGCCGAGAAGTACAGCAGCCACCAGCCGATCGCCACGGCCAGGAACGCGAGCGCGCCACCGACA
This sequence comes from Streptomyces sp. UC4497, assembly GCF_054871485.1. Taxonomy (NCBI): domain Bacteria; kingdom Bacillati; phylum Actinomycetota; class Actinomycetes; order Kitasatosporales; family Streptomycetaceae; genus Streptomyces; species Streptomyces sp. UC4497. Next base: position 88,938 of record NZ_JBTYHB010000022.1, read on the forward strand.
GCAAGCGAGAGCGGCTGCCAGGAGTGCGGGCTGAAGAAGCCCACCTCGCCGGCGTCGTCCGCGACGTCGGCCTCCTTGTTGTCCTGCGCACCGGTGTCGACACGCCGGGCCGTGAAGGCCAGGTAGTAGCCGACCATGATGCACAGGCCGAACGCCAGGAAGAGCGCCGTCGTACCGGCCGGCTCCTTCGACCACACGCCGTAGACACCGGCCATGATCAGGACGAAGAGGCTCAGCCAGATGAACATCTTGCCTTGGACCTTCACTTGCCGGCCTCCTTAGCAAGAGCCTTGTCGCCGTGACCGGCGTTCTCCAGCTGGTCCAGGGCGGCGATCTCCGGGTGGTGCAGATCGAACGCCGGGGATTCCGAACGGATGCGCGGCAGCGTGAGGAAGTTGTGCCGCGGCGGCGGGCAGGACGTCGCCCACTCCAGCGAACGGCCGTAGCCCCACGGGTCGTCGACCTCGACCTTCTTGCCGTACTTGGCGGTCTTCCACACGTTGTAGAAGAACGGCAGGATCGACAGGCCGAGCAGGAACGAGGAGATCGTCGAGATCGTGTTCAGCGCGGTGAAACCGTCGGCCGCGAGGTAGTCCGCGTACCGGCGCGGCATGCCCTCGACGCCCAGCCAGTGCTGCACCAGGAACGTGCCGTGGAAGCCGATGAACAGCGTCCAGAAGGTGATCTTGCCGAGACGCTCGTCGAGCATCTTGCCGGTCATCTTCGGCCACCAGAAGTGGAAGCCGGCGAACATCGCGAACACGACGGTGCCGAACACCACGTAGTGGAAGTGCGCCACCACGAAGTACGAGTCCGAGACGTGGAAGTCCAGCGGCGGGGCCGCCAGGATGACGCCGGTCAGACCACCGAAGGTGAAGGTGATCAGGAAGCCGATCGTCCAGAGCATCGGTGTCTCGAAGGACAACGAGCCCTTCCACATCGTTCCGATCCAGTTGAAGAACTTCACGCCTGTTGGCACGGCGATGAGGAACGTCATGAACGAGAAGAATGGAAGCAACACACCGCCGGTGACGTACATGTGGTGCGCCCACACCGTCACGGAGAGACCGGCGATCGCGATCGTCGCACCGATGAGGCCGGAGTAGCCGAACATCGGCTTGCGCGAGAAGACCGGGATCACTTCGGAAATAATTCCGAAGAATGGCAGGGCGATGATGTACACCTCTGGGTGTCCGAAGAACCAGAAGAGGTGTTGCCAGAGCAATGCGCCGCCATTACTGGCGTCGAATACATGGGCACCGAACTTACGGTCCGCCTCCAGGGCGAACAGCGCGGCGGCCAGCACCGGGAAGGCCAGCAGGACCAGCACACCGGTCAGCAGCACGTTCCACACGAAGATCGGCATGCGGAACATCGTCATGCCAGGAGCGCGCATGCAGATGATCGTGGTGATGAAGTTGACCGAGCCGAGGATCGTGCCGAAGCCGGAGAAGGCCAGACCCATGATCCACATGTCGGCGCCGATGCCCGGCGAGCGGACCGCGTCCGACAGCGGGCTGTAGGCGAACCAGCCGAAGTCGGCGGCGCCCTGCGGGGTGAGGAAGCCACCCACCGCGATCAGCGAGCCGAACAGGTACAGCCAGTAGGCGAACATGTTCAGTCGCGGGAACGCGACGTCGGGGGCACCGATCTGGAGCGGCATGATCCAGTTCGCGAAGCCGGAGAACAGCGGCGTCGCGAACATCAGCAGCATGATCGTGCCGTGCATCGTGAACGCCTGGTTGAACTGCTCGTTCGACATGATCTGCGTGCCGGGGCGAGCGAGTTCGGCGCGCATGAAGAGCGCCATGACGCCGCCGATGCAGAAGAACGCGAACGACGTGACCAGATACAGCGTGCCGATGGTCTTGTGGTCAGTGGTGGTGAGCCACTTGATCACCGTCGCGCCGGGGCTCTTGGGCCGGGCCGGCAGCTCGTTCTCGTACGAGTCGCTTGCTGCCGCGGCACCCTGGGGTTCGTTGAGGATGCTCACAGGTTCTTCGTCTCCCGGTCCTTCTCGTGGTCCGTCTGGGCGATGCCAGCCGGGACGTAACCGGTCTGCCCCTTCTTGGCGAGGTCCTTGAGGTGCTGCTGGTAACGCTCAGGAGAGACGACCTTCACGTTGAACAGCATCCTGGAGTGGTCGACGCCGCAGAGCTCGGCGCACTTGCCCAGGAAGGTCCCCTCCTTGTTGGGGGTCACCTCGAAGGAGTTGGTGTGGCCCGGGATGACGTCCTGCTTCATGAGGAACGGCACCACCCAGAAGGAGTGGATGACGTCACGCGAAGTCAGAACGAAGCGGACCTTCTCGCCCTTGGGGAGCCAGAGGGTCGGGCCGGGGTTGTTGGTCTGCGGGTTCCGCTCGCCAGGAGTACCGACCTCGTAGACACCACCGGCGTTCGCCGGGAAGTCCTCCTTGAAGCGCTTCGGAATCGCCGAGAGCTCCTTGGAGGTCTTGGCGTCACCGTCGACACCCGGCACGTTCTCGACGTAGTTGAAGCCCCAGCTCCACTGGTAGCCGACCACGTTGACGGTGTGCGCGGGCTTGTCTTCGAGCTTCAGAAGCTTCGACTCGTCGCGCGCGGTGAAGTAGAAGAGGACCGACACGATGATCAGCGGAACAACCGTGTACAGCGCCTCGAGCGGCATGTTGTACCGCGTCTGAGTTGGAACCTCGATCTTGGTGCGGCTGCGCCGGTGGAAGATGACACTCCACAGGATCAGACCCCACACCAGCACGCCCGTGGCGAGCGCTGCCGCCCACGAGCCCTGCCAGAGGGAGAGGATCCTAGGGGCCTCCTCCGTCACCGGGGTGGGCATACCAAGACGAGGGAAGTCCTTGTATGTGCAACCGGTAGCGGTTACCAGGATCAGGCCCGCAGTCAGCACCTGCGGCAGCTTCCGCCGCATCGGGCGCCGCGACGAGCGGTCGGAGCCGTTGGGACTCACGTAGCGCCTTCCCGAGAGTCTCGCCCGCGCTCTTTGGTTGGCTACGGCCGCCATCTCGCTGGTCGCTCGCCGCCCTGGCACACGGGCAGGGGTTTGGATGTTTATGCGGACCAAACCCTACTGGACGCTATTTGGGGTCGCGCGGGGAGGGTGCCTAACGCGCCGCGGGTCACTCCGAAGGGTGGGATCGGGGGGCGTTTGAGGGTTTCTGACGGGGGGTCGGGGGGCGCCTCAGGCGGACGGGGGCTGGTTACCTGCGGGTTGCGGTCCACCGGGGCTGGGCGCGCAGTTCCCCGCGCTCCTGGGGGAGGCGGGGGCTGGCCAGTCCGGCGGGTGGTGGTCCACCGTGGTTGGCGTGCGCAGTTCCCCGCGCCCCTGAGGGAGGTGGGGCTTGGCCCCTCCGGCCAGTGGCGGTCCACCGTGGCTGGGTGCGCCCCGCGGATCGGAGCCGCTGATGTCGCAGTCCCGCGGCCCTGAAGGGCGACTCGGCCCCGGCGCCCCTTAGCGTTACGGCGTGGCGTACTTCGATGTGGCTTCGGCTGCTCCTCTTCATTCCGTCGCTCGGCAGGCGTTGCAGGCCTCGTTTGATGAGGGGTGGGCTGATCCATCCCGTTTGTACCGGGAAGGAAGACGGGCGCGGCTGTTGCTTGACGCCGCGCGGGAAGCCGCCGCCGAGGCCGTGGGGTGTCGGGTTGATGAGCTCGTGTTCACGTCGTCGGGGACCCGAGCCGTGCACGACGGGATCGCGGGGGTGCTCGCCGGGCGGCGGCGCGCCGGGAAGCACTTGGTCGTGTCAGCTGTCGAACATTCGAGCGTGCTCCATTCGGCCGCAGCGCACGAAGGCCTCGGCGGGTCGGTGACTCAGGTCGGGGTGGGGCGCGAAGGGCGCGTCACCGTCGAGGCGTTCCGGGATGCGCTGCGCGAGGACACCGCGCTGGCCTGTCTGCAGTCCGCCAACCACGAAGTGGGGACCGAGCAGCCGGTCGCCGAGGTGGCCGAGGCGTGCCGGGCCGCTGGGGTGCCGCTGTTCGTGGATGCCGCGCAGTCGTTGGCCTGGGGGCCGGTGGCGGGTGACTGGTCGGTGCTCGCCGGGAGTGCCCATAAGTGGGGCGGGCCGGCCGGGGTCGGTCTGCTCGTCGTACGCAAGGGGACGCGGTTCGCCCCTCAAGGGCCCGCCGACGAGCGGGAGTCGGGGCGGGCCCCCGGGTTCGAGAACATTCCGGGCATCGTGGCCGCGGCCGCGTCGCTCCGGGCCGTCCGGGCGGAGGCCGCCGAGGAGGCGGCGCGGCTCAAGGAGTTGACGGCACGGATCCGGACCCGGGTGCCGGAGCTGCTGTCGGACGTGGAGGTCGTCGGGGATCCGGTGCGACGACTTCCCCACCTGGTGACGTTCTCCTGCCTGTACGTCGACGGGGAGAGCCTGCTGCACGGGCTCGACCGTGCCGGTTTCTCCGTTTCGTCCGGGTCGTCCTGTACGAGCAGCACGCTGACGCCCAGCCATGTGCTGCGCGCGATGGGCGTGGTGAGCGAGGGGAACGTACGGGTGTCGCTGCCGTTGGGCACGGAGGCCGCCGAGGTGGAGCGGTTCCTCGACGTGCTGCCGGGCGTGGTGGGCGAGGTACGGGAGAAGCTGGGCGCGCCGGTCGCGGGTGTGGAGGGCTCCGCCGAGTCCGTGACCGTCGACGCGCTGGGGATGACCTGCCCGCAACCCGTCATCGAACTCGCGAAGGCGATCGGCCGCGTACGGGCGGGCGGCACCGTGAGCGTCCTGGCGGACGACGAGGTGGCGGCGGTCGACATCCCGGCGTGGTGCTACACCCAAGGCCACGAGTACGTAGGAGCAGACCCCCGGACTGATGGGGGCGCAACATACGTGGTGCGCAGGACCATGTAGCCCTAGGGGCGCGGGGAACTGCGCAAACGCAACCACAAGACAGGCCGCAGTCGCGTCTGCTCACGAAAGAACAGACACGGCCGCGGCCTGTACCGAACGCCAGGGCGTCAGCCCAGGTGCGCCTCCACCTCCGCAGCGGCAGCGTCCCCGTACTGCTTACGGAACCGGTCCATGAACGGCGCCCGCCGCAACTCGTACTCCTGGGTGCCCAGCGTCTCGATGACCAGCGTCGCGAGCATGCACCCGACCTGCGCCGCACGCTCGTGCGAGACGCCCCAGGCGAGGCCGGACAGGAAGCCCGCGCGGAACGCGTCGCCGACGCCCGTCGGGTCGACCTTGGCCTCCTCCTCCGGGACGCCGACCTCGAGCGGGTCCTCGCCGGCCTTCTCGATGCGCACGCCGCGCGCGCCGAGCGTGGTGACGCGGTGGCCGACCTTGCCGAGGATCTCGGCTTCGGTCCAGCCGGTCTTGGACTCGATGAGTCCCTTCTCGTACTCGTTGGAGAAGAGGTACGTGGCGCCCTCCAGGAGCGTCCGGATCTCCTCGCCGTCCATGCGCGCGATCTGCTGCGAGAAGTCGGCGGCGAACGGGATCGACCGGCTTCGGCACTCCTCCGTGTGACGGAGCATCGCCTCCGGGTCGTCCGCGCCGATGAGGACCAGGTCGAGACCGTCGACGCGGTCCGCGACGGTCTTCAGCTCGATGAGCCGGGCCTCGCTCATGGCCCCCGTGTAGAAGGAGCCGATCTGGTTGTGGTCGGCGTCCGTGGTGCACACGAAGCGGGCCGTCTGCAGGGTCTCGGAGATCCGGACGGATTCCGTGTCCACACCGTGGCGCTCCAGCCAGGCGCGGTACTCGTCGAAGTCCGAGCCGGCGGCGCCGACCAGGATCGGGTTCGTGCCGAGCTGCCCCATACCGAAGGCGATGTTGGGGCCGACGCCTCCACGTCGTACGTCGAGGGCGTCGACGAGGAAGGAGAGGGAGACCGTGTGCAGCTGGTCCGCGACCAGCTGGTCGGCGAAACGGCCGGGGAAGGTCATCAGGTGGTCAGTGGCGATGGAGCCGGTGACTGCGATTCGCACGGCGTGAGCACGCTTCCTGAATAAGGGGAGGAGTTGACGCTTCACGCTACCCGCTCGGGGTGCGCGGGCTGAAGTATGGAAAATGCCTGATAGCGGGTCTTTCTTCGGAAGTCACCTCAGGGCTACCGTGCCGTCATGACCTACGACGTGTCAGGCATGGTCCAGGACGATCTCGCGGCGCTGCGCGGTGACTGCGTCCGGATGCTCCCGCACTGGGTGACACCACCGGCACCGTGGGAGGTCGAGCGGCCCGGCGCCGCGCCCGGTCCCGCCGGGATCCACGGGGTCGTCGTGCCCGAGTCCTCCGCGCGGTTGATCGACTCCATGGCCGGTTTCGGCGACTGACAGACGACTGACGGCTTCCGGAAGGGAACCGCGCGTCCACCCACCCCGTCCCATCGGTGTCCCCGGTGAGAAGGAGCGATGCGGTGAGCAGCGAAGAGCGGACGCGGGACCGGCTCCGGCGACGGCGCACGGCGGCTGTCGTGTCGGTCGCGGCGGCCGTCCTGCTGGCCGGTGGCGGCGGCGCGTATCTGGCGGCGAACGCGATGGGCGGGTCCGACGACGAGGGGTCGGGCCGACCCGGAGACGCCGGCCCGGGCACTCCCCCGCCGCTCGCCCTGGACGGCTACTCCGACGCCGCCCCCTCCTCCGGCTCGGCGCCGCCCGGCATCGCGCCCGGTGAGCCCGACCCGAACGGCACCCGCTACAAGGCGACCGGCGATCTCCCGGCGGGCCCCGGGAAGGCGCCCGTGTACCGGGCGAGCGGCGGAGTGACCGCCGCCGAGGCCGGCACGCTCGCCGAGGCCCTCGACGTACCGGGGAAGATGCAACGGTCCGGTGACGCCTGGAAGGTGGGTCCGGCGAAGGACGGTTCGGGGCCCTCGTTGCAGGTGAGCCGGAAGGCGCCGGGGACCTGGACGTACTCCAGGTACGCGCCGTCCGCCGACGGCAAGTGCGGTGGCGTGGCGAAGTGTTCGGACCCGACGGGCGGGGGCGGTTCCAAGGACGCGGTCAGTGAGGCCGCCGCGAAGAAGGCCGCCGCGCCGGTCCTGAAGGCCCTCGGCCAGGACGACGCCAAGCTGGATGCCGGGCAACTCATGGGCGCCACCCGCGTGGTGAACGCCGACCCGGCGGTCGGCGGACTGCCGACGTACGGCTGGTCGACCGGGATCCAGGTCGGTTCGGACGGTCAAGTGGTGGGCGGAAGCGGCCAGTTGAAGGCGCCGACCAAGGGGGCAACGTATCCGACGGTGGGGGCGCGCGAGGCCCTTGAGCGGATGAACGGGGCGGCGGCCGGGGGCCGGGTGTCCGTCGGTGGGTGCGCGAGTCCGGTGCCGCTGGGCGAGGACAAGGGCGAGGGCGGGGACAAGAACGCGGACTGCGCTTCCGCGCCGCCCAAGCCGTCCACGGTCGCCGTCACCGAGGCGACGTTCGGGCTCGCCGCGCACACCGTCGAGGGGCGGCAGGCACTGGTGCCGTCGTGGATGTTCGAGGTGCGGCCCAGCGGGTCGGACGCCGCGTTCACCGTGACGTATCCGGCGGTGGAGCCCAAGTACCTGGCGGCGCCGAAGAGTTCACATCCGAGCACGAAGCCCACGCCGTCGGACCCCTCGAAGCCCTCCGAGCCCTCCGGCAAGGCGGGCGGCGACGCCCGCACCGTGCACGTTCAGGGCTACAGCGCCAAGGGCAGGACCCTGACCCTGCACTTCACGGGCGGCGTGTGCGCGAAGTACACGGCGTCGGCGGACGAGTCTGGGGGCCGGGTGAGCGTGAAGGTCACCGAGACGCAGAAGAAGGGCACCGTCTGCATCGAGCTGGCGAAGTTCTATACGTTGCCGGTGACGCTGGACGAGCCGCTGGGTGAGCGGAAGGTCGTGGCGGCCGACGGGGCCGCCGTGCGGCCCGCGCAGAAGAACGCGCCCGGCGGGGTCGAGCCCGCGCCCCGCGGCTGAGCGGGCAGAGCAATGCCGAAGGGGCGGCCCCGTGGGGCCGCCCCTTCGCGCGTTACAGCTGTACGGCTTAGCTGAACGAGTCGCCGCAGGCGCAGGAGCCCGTGGCGTTCGGGTTGTCGATGGTGAAGCCCTGCTTCTCGATGGTGTCGACGAAGTCGATGGAGGCGCCGCCCAGGTACGGGGCCGACATGCGGTCGGTGACGACCTTCACGCCGCCGAAGTCCTTGACGACATCGCCGTCGAGCGAGCGCTCGTCGAAGAAGAGCTGGTAGCGCAGGCCGGAGCAGCCGCCGGGCTGAACAGCCACACGCAGGGCCAGGTCGTCACGGCCTTCCTGGTCGAGCAGAGCCTTGACCTTGGCGGCGGCTTCGTCGCTGAGGATGATGCCGTCGCTGACGGTGGTGGTCTCGTCCGATACGGACATCTACATCTCTCCCGGGTTGTTCGGAGACTGCTTGCCGACCATTGCAACCGGCAAAGGCCCGGATCCATTCCGGGTTTCGCACTTCTTCTCTTCATGCTCGCACACCGCGCGGGGACGGGGCACGGTGCAGGTGCGGCGGATTGCGTCACATCGACGACATTGCCATCGTCAAACTGACGTGAAGCACGTATGATAGATAGCGTCAAATCGACGAAAAGTCGAGCAGAGCTAAGAAAGGGTGCGTGACGTGACCACGGCCCAGTCCCCCCAGGCCCCCGTTGACCTGGATGTTTCCCCCACGCCTCTGGCGCTCCTGCTGCTCGGCCGCGAGGCCGACCCCAAGAGCGAGCGCGGTGTGGAGTGCCCCGGCGACCTGCCCTCGCCGTCCGACCCGGACCTGGTGGAGCGGGCGCGCGCGGCAAAGGAAAAGCTCGGAGACAAGGTGTTCGTGCTCGGACACCACTACCAGCGCGACGAGGTCATCCAGTTCGCCGACGTGACCGGGGACTCCTTCAAGCTGGCGCGGGACGCGGCAGCCCGGCCCGAGGCCGAGTACATCGTGTTCTGCGGTGTGCACTTCATGGCCGAGTCGGCCGACATCCTCACCGGGGACGACCAGAAGGTGGTCCTGCCCGACCTCGCCGCCGGCTGCTCCATGGCGGACATGGCGACGGCCGAGCAGGTCGCCGAGTGCTGGGACGTGCTGACCGAGGCCGGCATCGCCGAGTCCGTGGTGCCCGTCTCGTACATGAACTCCTCCGCGGACATCAAGGCGTTCACGGGCAAGCACGGCGGCACGATCTGTACGTCGTCGAATGCCGAGCGGGCCCTGAACTGGGCGTTCGAGCAGGGCGAGAAGGTCCTCTTCCTGCCCGACCAGCACCTGGGGCGCAACACCGCGGTGCGGGATCTGGGGATGTCGCTCGACGACTGCGTCGTCTACAACCCGCACAAGCCGAACGGCGGTCTGAGCGTCGAGGAGCTGCGGGCCGCGAAGATGATCCTGTGGCGCGGGCACTGCTCCGTGCACGGGCGCTTCTCGCTGGAGTCGGTGGAGGACGTGCGGGCGCGCATCCCCGGGGTGAACGTCCTCGTGCACCCCGAGTGCAAGAACGAGGTCGTGGCCGCGGCGGACTACGTCGGGTCGACCGAGTACATCATCAAGGCGCTGGAGGCGGCGCCGGCCGGGTCGAAGTGGGCCATCGGCACGGAGCTGAACCTCGTACGCCGGCTCGCGAACCGGTTCGCCGCCGAGGACAAGGAGATCGTCTTCCTCGACAAGACGGTGTGCTTCTGCTCGACCATGAACCGGATCGACCTGCCGCACCTCGTCTGGACCCTTGAGTCCCTGGCGGACGGGCAGCTGGTCAACCGCATCGAGGTCGACCGGGAGACGGAACAGTTCGCCAAGCTCGCCCTCGAGCGGATGCTGGCGCTTCCGTAACCACATCAAGCCCCTGCGGCGATTGAGCAGCGGGGTCCGGGGCAGAGCCCCGAGGCCGGGGGACGGGGCGAGCGCCTGATGAAGCGCTCGCCCCGCACCGGGGCTTGATCTACACGTTCGCCGGCTCCGGTTCCGTGGCCGGGGACTGGGGCGGGACCCCGCCCCCGTCACCCTTCTTCGCCGCCCGCTTCGCCGCCCGCCGCTCCTTGCGAAGCTCCAGCATCGCGTAGAGCGTCGGCACGAGAAGCAGTGTCAGCAGCGTCGACGAGATCAGACCGCCGATCACGACCACGGCCAGCGGCTGCGCGATGAAGCCGCCCTCGCCGGTGACGCCGAGCGCCATCGGGAGCAGGGCGAAGATCGTCGCCAGGGCCGTCATCAGGATCGGCCGCAGCCGGTGCCTGCCGCCCTCGACGACCGCCTCGACCACGCCCAGGCCCTGGGCCCGGTACTGGTTGATCAGGTCGATCAGGACGATCGCGTTGGTGACCACGATGCCGATGAGCATCAGCATGCCGATCATCGCCGGGACGCCCATCGCCGTACCCGTGGCGACCAGCAGACCGATCGCGCCCGTGGCCGCGAACGGGATGGAGACCAGCAGGATCAGCGGCTGGGCCAGCGAACGGAACGTCGCCACCAGGAGCATGAAGACGATCGCGATCGCCGCGAGCATCGCCAGGCCCAGGTTCTTGAACGCGTCGTCCTGGTCCTCGCTGACGCCGCCGATGGTCGCCGTGGCGCCCTTCGGCAGATCCAGCGAAGCGAGCTTCGTCTGCAGGTCGGCGCTGACCGCGCCCGTGTTGTCGCCGTCCGGCTTCGCCGTGATCGTCGCCGCGCGGGCGCCGTCGATCCGGGTCATCGAGACAGGACCGTCGACCGTCTTCACGGTGGCGATGTCGCCGAGGGTGACACCGCCGGGACCCATCGGCAGCTTCTTCAGCTCGGCCATGGTGGTGGCCGGCTTCGCCGACTTCACGACGATGTCGCGCTCGGTGTCGTCGATCGTCGCCTTGCCGCTGGTGGTGCCGCGCACCGCCTGGCCGACGGCGGCGCCGAGCGTCGTGTCGTTGAATCCGGCGGCGGCCGCCTTGGCGTTGGCCTTCACCGAGATCCGCGGCACCGACTGCGACAGGTCGCTGGAGACGTCCGTGACGTCGTCGAGCGAGGAGACCGCGTCCTTGACCTGCTCGGACGCCTTCTCAAGCACGTCGCCGTCGGCGGCCTTCACGACCACGGACAGGTCCTGGCTGCCGAAGCCGTCACCGGCCGCGATCGTCGTCGTACCCACACCGGAGAGCTGGCCGAGCTCGCGCTCGATGCGCTTCTGCGTGGCCTCGTACGTCGAGCTGTCCTTCAGCTTCACCTGGTACGACGCCTGGTTGGTGTCGGTGCCGCCGCCGAAGGCCGCCATGAAGCCGGAGGAGCCGATGGTGACCTGGTAGTCCTCGATCTCGTCGATGCCCGAGAGCATCTTCTCGATCTTCTTCGCGGAGGCGTTCGTCGTCGACAGGCTGGTGCCGGGCTGCAACTCCTGCTTGATGGAGAGGACTTCCTGGTCGCCCTGGTCGAAGAAGTTCGTCTTGAGCATCGGCGCCATGCCGAACGTGCCGACGAGCACGACCACCGCGATCAGTAGCGAGGTGAACCGGCGACGCGTCGCGAACCGCAGCACGGGAACGTACATCCGCTGCAGCCAGGAGCGCGCCTCCTTCTCCTCGGCCTTGCGCCGGGCCTCCTCCGGGTCGACGCCGCGGGCCGCCTTGGGCGGGCGCAGGAACCAGTAGGAGAGGACCGGGACGACCGTCAGCGACACCAGCAGCGAGGCGAGCAGCGCCGCCGTGACCGTGATGGAGAACGAGCCGAACAGCTCGCCCACCATGCCGCCGACCAGGCCGATCGGCAGGAAGACCGCCACGGTCGTGAGGGTGGAGGACGTCACCGCGCCCGCGACCTCGCGGACCGCCTTGAGGATGGCCTCCCTGCGTTCCTCGCCGTAGCCGAGATGGCGCTTGATGTTCTCCAGGACGACGATCGAGTCGTCGACGACTCGGCCGATCGCGATGGTCAGCGCGCCGAGCGTGAGCATGTTGAGCGACAGGTCGCCGGTCCACAGGACGATCAGCGCGAGGACGACGGACAGCGGGATGGAGACCGCCGTCACGAGCGTCGAGCGCAACGAAGCCAGGAAGATCAGGATCACGATGACCGCGAAGAGCAGGCCGAGCGCGCCCTCCGTGGTCAGGCCCGAGATGGACTTCGAGACGGCCGGGCCCTGGTCGCTGACGACGGTGAGCTCGGCGCCGGAGCCGAGGTCGTCACGGAGCTGCGGCAGCTTGTCCTTGACGGCCTTGGAGATGGCGACCGCGGAGCCGTCCTGGTCCATGGTGACCGCGACCGAGAGGCTGGGCTCGCCGTCGGTACGGGTGATCGAGTCGGCCGTGGACGGCTGCTGCTTCACCGTGGCGATGTCACCGAGGCGTACGGGCTTCTTGACGCCCTCACCCGTGATCATCAGGTCCTGGAGCTGCTTCAGGGACGTGAAACCGCCGCCGACCTGGACCGCCCGGTTCTTGCCCGCCTCGTCGAGCGAGCCCGCGGGCATGGTGGCGCCGCCGGCCTTCAGGGACTCGGCGAGGGCCTGGGTGTTCACCCCGGCCGCGGCCATCTTCCGGTCGCTGGGCGTGATGTCGACCTGGAGGTCGCGGACGCCGTCGACGGTGACCTGGGAGACGCCGTCGATGTCCTTCAGCGTCGGCACGACGGTCTTGTCGAGCTGGTCGGCGAGCGCCTGCTGGTCCTTGTCGGAGGTGACGGCGAGGACGACGGTCGGGATGTCGTCGGTCGAGCCGGCCACGACCTGCGGGTCGACGTCCTCGGGCAGCTGGGCGCGGGCCCGGTTGACCGCCTGCTGGACGTCGGCGACGAGCTGCTTGCTGCCGTCCGAGCCGTAGTCGAACTGGGCCATCACCAGGGCGTTGCCCTCGCTGGCCGTCGATGTGACGCCGGTGATGCCGTCGACCGCGTCGATGGAGTTCTCAAGAGGCTCGACGACCTGCTTCTCCACCACGTCCGGGGACGCGCCCTGGTAGGGGGCGATGACGGAGACCATGGGCAGTTCGATCGAGGGCAGCAGCTGCTGCTTGAGTTGAGGGATCGCGATCGCGCCGAAGACGATCGCGATGATCGAAATCAGCCCGATGAGGGCGCGTTGAGCGAGGCTGAATCTCGACAGCCAGGACATGGATCGGGTCTCCGTGGGACGTGAGCGGAAGATGAGGGCCGGGCCATGACAACCGGTGCGGTGAGAGGCGTGGGACCCACGGTCCAGCCTCGGTCATGCGTGCGACCCGATTCGTCGCTCCCAGGTCCCGTTCTTGTCCGTCGCCTACTGCGCCCGTAGTACGCGCCCCGTAAGGGTCACTCCACCCGTGGACGTACCAGGCCCGATTCGTACGCGATGACGACGAGTTGGGCGCGGTCGCGGGCGCCCAGCTTGGCCATGGCGCGGTTGACGTGGGTCTTCACGGTGAGCGGGCTGACCTCGAGGCGCTCGGCGATCTCGTCGTTGGAGTGGCCGCCCGCGACCTGGACGAGGACCTCGCGCTCGCGTCCGGTGAGCGCGGCGAGCCGCTCGGCGCTGCCGTCCGTGGGGCGGGCACCCTCCTCGTAACCGTCCCCCTGCGCGAGGAACTTGGCGATCAGGCCCTTGGTCGCGAGGGGCGAGAGCAGGGCCTCGCCCGCGGCCGCGATCCGCACGGCGCCGAGCAGTTCGTCGGGCTCGGCGCCCTTGCCGAGGAAGCCGGAGGCGCCGGCCCGCAGCGACTGCACCACGTACTCGTCGACCTCGAACGTCGTCAGCATCACGACGTGTACGTGGCCGAGGGCCGGGTCCGCGCTGATCTCGCGGGTGGCGGCGAGGCCGTCGGTGCCGGGCATCCGGATGTCCATCAGCACGACGTCGGGGCGCTCGGAGCGGGCGAGCCGGACGGCCTCGGCGCCGTCGGACGCCTCCCCCACCACCTCCATGTCGGGTTCGGAGTCGACGAGCACACGGAAGGCGCTGCGCAGCAGGGCCTGGTCGTCGGCCAGGAGCACCCTGATCGTCGCGCTGGTCATGTCGTGGCGTCCTCGGAGGTGTTGGTGCCTTCGGCGGGGGCGGCGCCGCCGGTGCGGGCCTTGGTCGGAAGGATCGCATGGACGCGGAAACCGCCGCCGTAGCGCGGTCCCGCGGTGAGGGTGCCGCCGAACGCGGTGACGCGTTCGCGCATGCCGAGGAGGCCGTGGCCGCCGTGCGCGTCGGGCGCCGCGGGTGCGGTGGGGTCGCCGGGGTTGTCGCCGTATGCGGCGGTGGCGCCGGGGCCGTTGTCGAGGACGGTGATCTCCACGTTCGGCCCCACGCGCACGACGCTGACCTCGGCCTTGGCCTCGGGGCCCGCGTGCTTCTGTACGTTCGTCAGCGCTTCCTGTACGACGCGGAAGGCGGCGAGGTCGACGGCGGCGGGCAGGGCGGGGGCGTCCTTCGCGCGGGCCACCTCCACGGGCAGGCCCGCGTGCCGGAAGGTGTCGACGAGGTCGTCGAGCCGGTCGAGTCCCGGGGCGGGCTCGGTGGGTGCCTCCGGGTCCCCTGTCTGCCTCAACAGGCCGACGGTGGCGCGGAGTTCGTTCAGCGCGGAACGGCTGGCCTCGCGGACGTGGCCGAGGGCCTCCTTGGCCTGGTCGGGCCGCCGGTCCATGACGTGTGCGGCGACGCCGGCCTGCACGTTGACGAGCGCGATGTGGTGGGCGACGACGTCGTGCAGATCGCGGGCGATCCGGAGCCGCTCCTCGGCGACGCGGCGCCGCGCCTCCTCCTCGCGGGTGCGTTCGGCGCGTTCGGCGCGCTCCCTGATCGCGGTGACGAAGGCGCGACGGGAGCGGACCGCGTCACCCGCGGCGGCGGCCATCCCGGTCCACGCGAAGATCCCCAGATTCTCCTGGGAGTACCAGGGCAGCGGTCCCGCGAACATGGCCACGCCGGTCAGCAACGCCATCGAGGCGAGGCCGACGCGCCAGGTGGTGGGGCGGTCCGTGGTGGCGGCGACCGTGAAGAGGGCGACCACCGCGGACATCACGACGGGGGCGCGGGGGTCGCCGGTGACCAGTTCGACGACGGAGACGGCGGAGGTCGCCGCGAGTACGCAGAGGGGGGCGCGGCGGCGGAACACGAGGGCGGCGGCGCCGAGCAGCATCAGGACGAGGCTGAGCACGTTCGGCGTTCTCGCGCCCCAGGCGTACGTTCCCTCCGGGCCGTGCGGGTCGACGAAGGAGCCGGCGACCATGCAGAGGAGGACGCCGAGCGCGAGGGCGGCGTCCAGGGCCAACGGATGCGCCCTGGCCCACCGTACGAAGCGGTTCACCGGGGTCACGGTAGCGCGTCGCCTGCCGGCGGAAGCGGGGGTCGGGGGTGCGGCAGCCGGGGGCCAGAGCGGTGCCGGGGTCGACGCCTCCTGCGATCGGTGCGCGGGGCCGTGCGGTCTGCCCCCGACGCCTCCCGCAATCGCTGCGCGGCACCGTGCGACTTGCCCTGCACCGGGCCGATGGCCGCGGTCGGCTTTGCGCGGCACCGGGGTGACGCCTCGACCGGGGCCGGGCCCCAACCCGTCGCTGCGCCGAACGTCGCCGTGCTCGAAGCAGCCGCCATGATCGCGCGGCGCCGGGGTTCGCCGGCTGCCCGGGGCGAACCCCACGGGTACACCCCGGCCCGGTCCTGCCCCCGCAGCGCCCTCGCCCCTCTCCCACCCACCCGCCCCCTCCGGGGGCTTCGGCCCCCGGAGCCCGGGGCGCGCCGTGGTCGGCGCCTGTGGCGAGTGCTGCGCTGAGCCGGGACGTTGGGGCTCGCCGGTCACTTTCGTTGCGGCGCCAACGGGGTGACGGCTTCGGTGTGCAGGGCGCCGTGACGGCCCCTGTCCGCCGCACCGATCACCCGCCCACAGCCCACCCTCGGGCACGCGGCACCGTGAGCCGGCTTGTCCACCCTGCCGCCCTGGCCGGGGCGAGCCTCGCCGCCTCATGAGGAAAGCCGTGCCCGGCGGGAGAGCAACCGAAGTGGCACCCGCGCCCCGTCGCCGATGCCGATGCCGATGCCGATGCCGAGCGTCTCGTTGTGGGCGGAGCCGCTGGACTCGTGGCACAGGTTGGAGGAGCAGTCGGGCGCCCCGACGAATGGCTCCTCGTCGCACCCTCAGGGCGCGCCGGCGTCCCTCGGCGCGGCAGCGAGCGGCCGACGCGGCGCCCGAGCGGCGCCCTCACGGGACGGAAGCCGGGCCGGGCGGCGGGCGGCCGGAGCCCCCGGAGGGGGCGGGGGGTGGGAGAGGGGCGAGGAAGGGGGCATGGGCGGGACGGGCAGGACGGACGGGACGGACGGGCGTGCCGGAACCGGAGTCCCGTGGGGCCCGCGCCACGCCCCCGACCCCGACGGCAGGCCTCCGGCGAACGGCTAGCCCGGGATCAGGCCGTCGTCGCTGAGCATGTCGCGGACCTCCGTCAGCGTGGCGTCCGCCGCCGGCAGGATCAGTTCCGACGGTTCCAGGGCGTCGTCCGGCAGCGGAGTGCCCAGGCGGCGGACCGCGTCCAGGAGGGCGGCGAGCGTACGGCGGAAGCCCGCCTCGTCGCCGCTCTCCATCTCCGCGAGGAGTTCGTCGTCGAGCTTGTTGAGTTCGGTGAAGTGGTCGTCCGCCAACTTCACCTGGCCCTCCCCCATGATCCGGACGATCATGTCGGCCTCCTCAAGGCACTACAGCTCTACCGCTCTACAAGCACTACTGCTTGTCGAAGCGCGGGGTGTCCTGGGGCTGCGCTTGCGAAGGCTGACCCTGCTCCTGTCCGCCCTCGAGCGCCTGCTGCGACGAGGACGAGCCACCGGACAGCTCCGCCTTCATGCGCTGCAGCTCCAGCTCTACATCCGTACCACCGGAGAGCCGGTCCAGCTCGCTCTGGATGTCGTCCTTGGCGAGGCCGGACGAGTCGTCGAGCGCGCCGGAGGCGAGCAGTTCGTCGATGGCGCCGGCCCGCGCCTGCAGCTGGGCCGTCTTGTCCTCGGCACGCTGGATCGCCATGCCGACGTCGCCCATCTCCTCGGAGATGCCGGAGAACGCCTCCCCGATCCGGGTCTGCGCCTGCGCCGCGGTGTACGTGGCCTTGATCGTTTCCTTCTTGGTGCGGAAGGCGTCGACCTTCGCCTGCAGCCGCTGCGCCGCGAGAGTGAGCTTCTCCTCCTCGCCCTGCAACGTCTGGTGCTGCGTCTCCAGGTCCGTGACCTGCTGCTGGAGCGCGGCACGGCGGGACAGGGCCTCGCGGGCCAGGTCCTCCCGGCCGAGCGCGAGCGCCTTGCGGCCCTGGTCCTCGAGCTTGGACGACTGGGACTGGAGCTGACCGAGCTGCAGTTCCAGGCGCTTGCGGGACGTCGCCACGTCCGCGACCCCCCTGCGTACCTTCTGGAGCAGCTCCAGCTGCTTCTGGTACGAGTAATCGAGGGTCTCGCGCGGGTCCTCGGCCCGGTCAAGGGCCTTGTTCGCCTTCGCGCGGAAGATCATCCCCATACGCTTCATGACACCGCTCATGGGCTTCGCGCGCCCCCTTCTGACAGATCCAGCGTTGGTCCAGCTCCAGCACTGCGACAGAAACCACAGTACGGGTCCTGCCTCTATTACCGCACTGTTCAGGTACGGATGCGCTCATCCCCGAGGACGACTGCTTCCGGCCCCGCTCCGGCGCAAGGAGTAGATGACCCCTGACGAAGGGACGCGGGACGTTGCCGGATCGTTCCCCACTGCCCTGTGGTCGATGCATGACCACCACGTACCCTGGCGATTGTGTTCCGTAGCCGATCCAAGGACGACAAGGCCCAGGCCGCGCAGGCCAAGGTGACCATGTCCAAGCAGCCCAGAGACCCCGAGGCGCCCAAGGGCCGCCCCACGCCGAAGCGCAGCGAGGCCCAGACGCAGCGCCGCAGCGTGGCCAACACCAAGATGTCGCCGAAGGAGGCCCGCAGCCGCTCGCGCGACGAGCGCCGCACCGCGATGCAGCGCCAGCGCGAGGCGCTGGCCAACGGCGACGAGCGTTACCTGCCCGCCCGTGACAAGGGCCCGGTGCGCAAGTACGCGCGCGACTTCGTCGACTCGCGCTTCGCGATCGCCGAGTACTTCCTCCCGATGGCGGTGATCATCCTCGTCCTGAGCATGATCCGCGTCGGTTCGCTGCAGAACATCGCGCTGCTGCTGTGGCTGTTCGTGATCGTCGCGATCGTCGTCGACTCGGCCGTGACCGGTTTCCGCCTGAAGAAGATCCTCGCGGAGAAGTTCCCGAACGAGCGCCGCAAGGGCGCCGTCGCGTACGCGCTCATGCGCACGCTCCAGATGAAGCGGCTGCGCCTGCCGAAGCCGCAGGTCAAGCGCGGAGAGCGGCCCTGAGCACGGACAGCACGGAGGCTTTCGCCGGCGACGCTGTGCACTCCTGGCTGGACAAGCTCGGCGGCCTGCGCAACATCGTGCGGCAGGAGCTCGTGGCCAGGCAGCTCGACGAGCAGCTGGCCGCGCGGTTCCCCGTCGGTCAGCGGCTGCGGGTGCTCGACGTGGGGATGGGCCAGGGCACGCAGGCCCTGCGCCTCGCCCGCGCCGGGCACAAGGTGACCGGCGTGGAGCAGGATCCGGAGATGGTCGCCGTGGCGGGCCGGGCGCTCGCCGGGGAGCCCGCGGGGGTGCGTGATCGCGTCCGCCTCGTGCAGGGCAGCGGCATGGAGACCGGTGTGCACTTCCTGCCGGGCAGTTTCGACGTCGTGCTCTGTCACGGCGTCCTGATGTACGTCGACGATCCCGACGCGCTGCTGGCGGGCCTGGCCCGGATGCTGGCGCCGGGCGGCCTGCTCTCGCTCGTCGTGCGCAACGGGGACGCGCTCGCGATGCGGCCGGGGCTCGCCGGTGACTGGATCGGGGCCCTCGGCGCGTTCGAGTCGGTGAAGTACACGAACCGGCTCGGGCTCGATGTCAGAGCCGACCGGCTCGGGGCGCTGACGGAGACCCTTGCGGGGATCGGGGCGCCGTTGCACGCCTGGTACGGGGTGCGGGTCTTCACCGACCAGGCCGCGGATGGTGCGGTGGCGCCGGAGCACGGGGAGTTGCAGACGTTGCTCGCCGCGGAGGAGAAGGCGGGTCGGTCCGACCCGTACCGACGGGTGGCGGCGTTGCTGCATTTGTGCGGGGTGCGTGGCTGAGCCCCGCCACTTAAGCCCCTGCGGCGATTGAGCAGCGGGGTCCGGGGCAGGGCCCCGGGCCGCAACCACGGCGCCGTTGATGACGCCTCGGGGCTCCGCCCCGGACCCCGCGCCTCAAACGCCGGCGGGGCTGAATGTGCTCACCCGCCGCTGGGGCTTGACGTACTCACTCGTCGGCGGAGCTGGAAGACGCGTCCTCCGCATGCAGGCTCATCGGGCCGTAGATGACCTTGTCGTCCTCGCGGAGCGTGACCTGGTCGGCGCCGCCCTCCGCGAGCTGCTTCCAGTACTCGCCGATCCAGGACTCGGCGTCCCCCTGCGTGGTGAACTCCTCGGGCTGTACCGCGGGAGCCACCTCCGTCCCGTCGGACTTCTCGAACCGCCACGTCCACGCCGCCATGTCAGCCTCCCGGTTACGGATGTCCGATGTCCCCGGAAGCCTATCCGGGCGAGCGTCGATCAAGGGGGCGCGGGAGGATCTTCCTGTGGAACTGACTTTGCTCGGCACCGGCGGCCCCGACGGGCTGCCCCGCCCCGACTGCCCTTGCGCCGCCTGCGCGACCGCGCTCGGCCGCGACGCGCGTGCCGCGACGGCGGTCCTGATCGACGGAACGCTGCTGCTCGACCTGACGCCGGGGGCCGCATTCGCCGCGGCCCGTTCGGGGCACAGCCTCGGCGGCGTACGGCAGGTGCTGCTCTCGCATCCGCACGACGGGCCCGCGGTCGAGGTGCCCGCGGGGCTTCCGCAGCCCGGCCGGGTGCCGGACGGCCGGGAGCTGGCGCTGCTCACCGGGCACCGGGTGCGGGCGCTCGCCCTGGACGCGCCGGGCACCGGCTATGAGGTGACGGGGCCCGACGGCGAGCGGCTGCTCTATCTCCCGCCGGGCACCGCGCCCGCGGGTTTCGACGAGGCGCGGGCGCCGTACGAGATGGTCCTCGCCGATGTCGTCGGCCGCCCCGACGCGCTCGCCCGGCTGCGTTCCGCGGGGGCGATCGGCCCGACCACCGATGTCATCGCCGTCCATCTGGACCACGACGTCTTCCCGGGTTCCGAACTCGCGCGGCGGCTCGCGGCCGCGGGCGCGCGGGCCGTACCGGACGGCACGACCCTGGACGTCGGCACGTACGAGGACGTTCCCGATGTGCCCCGCAGGACGCTGGTGCTCGGCGGGGCCCGGTCCGGGAAATCGGTGGAGGCCGAGCGGCGCCTTGAGGCGTTCCCCGATGTGCTGTACGTGGCGACCGGCGGGACGCGCGGCGGGGACACGGAGTGGGCGCAGCGGGTGGCCGCGCACCGGGAGCGGCGCCCGGGGTCCTGGCGGACGGCCGAGACCTGCGATCTCGTGCCGCTGCTCGACGATCCCGAGGATGCCGCTCCCCTGCTCGTCGACTGTCTGTCGCTGTGGCTGACGTACGCGATGGACGAGGTCGGGGCCTGGGACGACGCCGAGTGGGCGGGCGGTGGTGAGAAGGCGCTGCGGGAGCGGGTGGCCGAGCTGGTCGACGCCGTTCGGCGCACGCGGCGTACCGTCGTCGCCGTCTCGAACGAGGTGGGGTCGGGGATCGTGCCCGCGACCGCGTCGGGGCGCCGCTACCGGGACGAACTCGGCCGTCTGAACGCGGCGTTCGCGTCCGAGTGCGAGCACGTGCTGCTCGTCGTCGCGGGTCAGCCGCTCGCGCTGCGCGGCTGACCCGCGTCCCCCGACCTACGCGTCCGGGTCGCGGCGCGCGATCACCCGGTACGCGTTGGAGAAGCGGGTGCGGCGGGCCAGCGGCGCGAGGACCCGGTCGGCCGCGCAGGCGGCGAGGAACGCGGGTGCGACGGCGTACATCAGGACCTTGCGCAGGATGCGCTGGGCCCCGCCGGGGGCCTTGGTGCGCCAGGGGTCGTCGGCGTCGGGCAGGTGCCGGCCCGCGAAGAGGGCGAGTCCTGCCGCGAGATCCAGCGGGATGTGGGGCTCGCTGCGGTCGACGGCGACGACCGTGTAGCCGAGGGCGCGCAGTTCGGCGCGGAGGTTGGCGAGCGGGATCAGATGCAGGTGCTGCGGCTGGAAGTACGAGATCCACCACTTGCCGAGGAGCTTCGCGAAGCGGCTCTCTGGGTCGGGGAGTTCGATCATCAGATGCCCGCCGGGGCGCAGCACGCGGTGCGCGGCCTTCAGTTCCTCGCGCGGATCGCGGGAGCGGCCCAGGTAGTGGAACATGCTCAGCGCGTCGTAGCCGCCCTCGAGTTCGGGGGCGAGATCGGTGAACAGGCCCTGGTGGGCCCGCTCGACGCGGCCCGCCTTGCGCCCCTCCTCAACGCCTTCGCCGCTGTCGAGGCCGTCGAAGGCCGTGTACGGCAGGACCTCTCGGGCCACCGCGGGGAAGTGGCCCTGTCCTGTGCCGATGTCGAGCCAGCTCTCCGGTTCGGCGAACGCGGCGAGGGCGCGGGCGCGGGACCGGTCGCGGTGAGTGGAGGTGCGCGCGCGGAAGATCCACTCGGCCTGGTCGGCGTAGCGGCCCTCGCAGAAGTCCCGGTAGTAGAAGTCCAGGCCCTCGGGGGTGAGGCGGGGGTTCTGGAACGAGTGGGCGCAGGACCCGCACTGAACGAGGGTGAAGCTGCCGGGCTTGTGCTGGAGGAGGTCGGTGGTGCGCAGGCGGGTGCGCAGCCGGGTGCTGCCGCACCAGGGGCAGTCGGGGCGGCGTGGCTCGTGGAAGCGTTCGGTGCCCTGGGCGAGTTCGGTGAGGTAGGCGGGGCGGCGCTCGGCGACGGCCTGGGGGGTGGCGGGGGCGGTCATGGGTGAGGCCTCCAGTCGTGGCAGTCATGGTCTGCGTTGCCGCAACGAGCGCGCGAGATATGACAATTCGACGCGAACATGAACGCAACCGATCATCCCCGAGCAGTTCATGACACCCGGGAGGCGACTCACCGCCCGTCGTCGGCGTCCGCCGGACGGACGCACCCATCGGTGCCCTGTGACGGACGGTGCAGCTGGGGCCAGACCCTCGCGACGGCCGGTACTGTTCGGCGAATGAGCTCGCTGAACCTCGACGACTTCACCGATCTGATCGAGCGCCCCGACGGCGGCACCCGCCGCGACGCCGAGGAGCGCAGGGCCCGCTTCGCCGTGCCGCCGGGCGCCCTCGGCCGCCTCGACGAACTGGGCGAGTGGCTGAGCGCCGCCCAGGGCGCGGTGCCCGTACGACCGGTCGCGCGGCCGCGGGTGGTCCTCTTCGCCGGCGACCACGGCGTGGCCGGACTCGATGTGTCGAAGCGGCCGGCGGGCAGCGCGGCCGACCTCGTACGGGAGGTCGTCGAGGGCGCCTCCACGGGCGCGGTGCTCGCGCGCCGGCTCGGCGTCGGCGTCCGCGTCGTCGACCTCTCCCTGGACTGCGAGCCCGACGAGCTGCCCAAGTCCGTCGACGACCGGCGCGTGCGGCGCGGCTCGGGGTGCATCGACACCGAGGACGCGCTCACCCTCGAAGAGGCGGAGGCCGCGTTCCGCGCGGGCATGGCGGTCGCCGACGAGGAGGCCGACTCCGGTACGGACCTCGTCGTCCTCGGCGACATCAGCGTCGGCGGTACGACGGCGGCGGCCACGCTGATCGCGGCGCTGTGCGGCACGGACGCGTCCGTGGTGACGGGGCGCGGCGGCGACCCCATCGACGACCTCGCCTGGATGCGCAAGTGCGCGGCGATCCGTGACGCGCTGCGGCGGGCCCGGCCCGTTCTCGGCGACCAGTTGCAGCTGCTCGCCACGGTGGGCGGGGCTGATCTCGCGGCGGCGACCGGGTTCCTGTTGCAGTGTGCGGTGCGGCGTACGCCGGTGCTGCTTGACGGGGTGGTCTCCGCGGCCTGTGCGCTCGTCGGCCAGCGGGTCGCGTTCCGCGCCCCCGACTGGTGGCTCGCCGCCCATGCCAGTGGTGAACCGGCCCAGGCGAAGGCGCTCGACCGGATGGCCATGGACGTACTCCTCGACCAGGACGTCCGGGTGGGTGGCGGGACGGGAGCGCTTCTTGCGCTTCCGCTGGTGCAGGCGGCGGCCGCGCTGGCAGCGGAGCTGCCGGAGGCGGCGGACGTGGCGGAGTCGGCTGACCAGGAGGCGTAAGGGGGCGGCCTCCCGGCCTCACGCCACGGGGCTCTGCCCCGGACCCCGCGCCTCAAACGCCGGCGGGGCTGGATTTGCTCACCCGCCGCCTGGGCGTGCGGGCGTCGCCGCCTTGGGCGGCAGGGTGGGCAAGGCGGCGCCCCCGGTGCCGCGCAACCAGGACGGGAGGCGTCGGCCACGAGTGGGCGGTGGCGGGTAATCTCCAGCGGTGTCCGAAAACACCTCCCCCGCCACCCTGCCGGACGGCATACGTTTTGCGTTTGGGACGCTCAGC
This sequence comes from Streptomyces sp. UC4497, assembly GCF_054871485.1. Taxonomy (NCBI): domain Bacteria; kingdom Bacillati; phylum Actinomycetota; class Actinomycetes; order Kitasatosporales; family Streptomycetaceae; genus Streptomyces; species Streptomyces sp. UC4497. Next base: position 112,301 of record NZ_JBTYHB010000022.1, read on the forward strand.
GTTCTTCGCGTGAAGGTCACCCGCTGGGATCGTGCGGCCGCCCGGAACGGGATGCTCTGCGCGCCGCTCGTCGGGCTGGTCGTCGGGATCGCCGCGGCCGCGGCCGGTGTGGCGTTGACGTTCCTCGGGGCGGGTGCGCTGCTCGCCGCCGTCGCCGCCGTCGCGGTGCCGGCGGCGCTGACCCGCGGACTGCACCTCGACGGGCTCGCGGACGTCGCGGACGGCCTGGGCAGCGGGAAGCCCGCCGACGACGCGCTGCGGATCATGAAGCAGTCGGACATCGGGCCCTTCGGCGTGGTCACGCTCGTCCTGGCCCTGTTCGCCCAAGTCGCCGTCCTGGCCGACCAGTTCGGGCAGTCGTGGTGGCGCGGCGCCCTCGCCGCGACCGTCTCCGCGGTGACCGCGCGCCTCGCCCTGACCTTCGCCTCCCGCACCGGCGTACCGGCCGCCCGCCCCGAGGGGCTCGGCGCGGCGGTGGCGGAGACCGTGTCGCGTCGCGCGGCGTTGATCGTGGGCGTGGTGGTGGTCGCGGCGAGCGCCGCCTTCTCCCTCCAGGCCGCCCTCGCCGTCGTCCTGGGCTGCGCCGCCGCCGAACTCCTGTCGCGCCGCTGCGTCTCCCGCTTCGGCGGGGTGACCGGTGACGTGTTCGGCGCACTCGCCGAGACGGCGGCCACGGCGGCACTGGTGATCCTGGCCCTCGGCTGATCCCGGCGGCAGGGCGCACCTGGACGAAGCGGCCCAAGAACGACGGGCGTAGGCTCGGCCCGGGCGGGCCAACTACCCCCGGCCCCGGCGAAGAAGCCGGGGTTCACCCGATGAAAGAGGGACCTCACCACCGTGACTGCTCTGACTCTCAGCACCGCCGCGGCGACCGGCCTGCGCGCCGACGCGATCGTCGTCGGCGTCGTGAAGGGCGACAACGGCCCGGTCGTCGCGCACGGCGCGGAAGCCGTGGACAAGGCGTACGACGGAAAGCTCGGTTCCGTCCTGGAGACCCTCGGCGCCAGTGGCGGCGAGGGCGAGGTGACCAAGCTCCCGGCACCGTCCGGCTTCAAGGCGCCGCTCGTGCTGGCGGTCGGTCTCGGCGGCGAGCCCGAGAAGGACGGCGCGTACGACAGCGAGGCGCTGCGCCGCGCCGCCGGTGTCGCGGCCCGCGCCCTGGCCGGTTCGAAGAAGGCCGCGTTCGCGCTGCCGGTCGACGACGCCGAGGACGCCGGCGCGATCGCGGAGGGCGCGCTGCTCGGCGCGTACTCCTTCGACACCTACAAGGAGGTCTCCGACGACAAGGGGACTCCGAAGAACGGCAAGGCGCCGCTCGCCGAGGTCGCGATCCTCGGCGGCAAGCCCCGCGACAAGGCGTACAAGGCGGCGATCGAGCGCGCCCTCGCGGTGGCCGAGGAGCTGAACCGCGCCCGCGACCTGATCAACACCCCGCCGAACGACCTGAACCCGGAGTCCTTCGCCGCCGTCGCCCAGGCCGCGGCCAAGGAGCACGGCATCAAGGTGCAGGTGCTCGACGAGAAGGCCCTGGAGAAGGGCGGCTACGGCGGCATCCTCGGCGTCGGCGCCGGTTCCGCCTCCGGCCCGCGCCTGGTGAAGCTCTCGTACAAGAGCGCCAAGGCGGGCAAGAACGCGAAGCACCTCGCCTTCGTCGGCAAGGGCATCACGTACGACTCGGGCGGCATCTCGCTGAAGCCCGCCGGTCACAACGAGACGATGAAGTGCGACATGGCCGGCGCCGCCGCCGTGTTCGCCGCCGTCGTCACCGCCGCGCGCCTGGGTCTCGAGGTGAACGTCACCGGCTGGCTGGCGCTCGCCGAGAACATGCCGTCGGGCTCGGCCACCCGCCCCGGCGACGTGCTGCGCATGTACTCGGGCAAGACGGTCGAGGTGCTCAACACCGACGCCGAGGGCCGCCTCGTGCTCGCCGACGCCATCGCCAAGGCCTCCGAGGAGAACCCGGACGCGATCGTCGACGTCGCGACGCTGACCGGCGCGATGATGCTGGCGCTCGGCTCCCGCACGTTCGGCATCATGTCCAACGACGACGCCTTCCGCGGCTCGATCCACGAGGCCGCCGAGGAGTCCGGCGAGCCCGCCTGGCCGATGCCGCTCCCGACGCACCTGCGCAAGGGCATGGACTCGTCGACCGCCGACATCGCCAACATGGGCGAGCGGATGGGCGGCGGCCTGGTCGCCGGTCTGTTCCTTCAGGAGTTCGTCGGCGAGGGCATCACGTGGGCCCACCTCGACATCGCCGGACCGGCCTTCAACGAGTCGGCCCCGTTCGGTTACACGCCGAAGGGCGGCACGGGTTCCGCGGTCCGCACGCTGGTGCGTCTCGCGGAGCTGACGGCGGCGGGCGACCTCGGCTGAGGCCCCTCGTCCACCGCACAATCGCTGCATAAGCGCTGAACAGCCCCCGGGTGCACACCCCGGGGGCTGTTCGCTTTGAACGAAATACGTGTGTTTGTCCCCGCTCGTCACAGCTGTTTCCGGTGTAACAGCCGTCTCACCCCCCAGCCCGACGTCCCGACTGCCGTCGACAAGTGCGAGGATGGGGTACGGCAGGACAGGGCCCTACCCAGGGCCGAAGAACGAGCGGCCGAACACCCCGCCGCCCGGTCGTCGGAGACCGGCGTACGGCGCACATGCATGGAGGACGTGACGTGGCGAACGACGCCAGCACCGTTTTCGACCTAGTGATCCTCGGCGGTGGCAGTGGCGGTTACGCCGCGGCCCTGCGCGGAGCGCAGCTGGGCCTGGACGTCGCCCTGATCGAGAAGAACAAGCTCGGCGGCACCTGCCTGCACAACGGCTGCATCCCCACGAAGGCTCTGCTGCACGCCGGTGAGATCGCGGACCAGGCGCGCGAGAGCGAGCAGTTCGGTGTCAAGGCCACCTTCGAGGGCATCGACATCAACGCCGTCCACAAGTACAAGGACGACGTGATCTCCGGCCTGTACAAGGGCCTGCAGGGCCTCGTGGCCTCGCGCAAGGTGACGTACATCGAGGGCGAGGGCAAGCTCTCCTCCCCGACGTCCGTCGACGTCAACGGCCAGCGCGTCCAGGGCCGCCACGTCCTCCTGGCGACCGGCTCCGTGCCGAAGTCGCTGCCGGGCCTGGAGATCGACGGCAACCGCATCATCTCGTCGGACCACGCGCTGAAGCTGGACCGCGTCCCGCAGTCCGCGATCGTCCTGGGCGGCGGCGTCATCGGCGTCGAGTTCGCCTCGGCGTGGAAGTCCTTCGGCACCGACGTCACGGTCGTCGAGGGCCTCAAGCACCTCGTCCCGGTCGAGGACGAGAACAGCTCCAAGATCCTGGAGCGCGCCTTCCGCAAGCGCGGCATCAAGTTCAACCTCGGCACCTTCTTCGAGAAGGCCGAGTACACGCAGGACGGCGTCCGCGTGACCCTCGCCGACGGCAAGACCTTCGACGCCGAGGTCCTCCTCGTCGCCATCGGTCGCGGCCCGGTCTCCCAGGGCCTCGGCTACGAGGAGCAGGGCGTCGCCATGGACCGTGGCTTCGTCCTCGTCGACGAGTACATGCAGACCAACGTGCCGACCATCTCGGCCGTCGGTGACCTCGTCCCGACCCTCCAGCTCGCGCACGTCGGCTTCGCAGAGGGCATCCTGGTTGCGGAGCGTCTGGCCGGCCTGAACCCGGTTCCGGTCGACTACGACGGCGTGCCGCGCGTGACCTACTGCCACCCGGAGGTCGCCTCCGTCGGTATCACCGAGGCCAAGGCCAAGGAGATCTACGGTGCGGACAAGGTCGTCGCTCTGAAGTACAACCTCGCGGGCAACGGCAAGTCCAAGATCCTGAAGACCACGGGCGAGATCAAGCTCGTGCAGGTCAAGGACGGTGCCGTGGTCGGCGTCCACATGGTCGGCGACCGCATGGGCGAGCAGGTCGGCGAAGCCCAGTTGATCTACAACTGGGAAGCGCTGCCCGCCGAGGTCGCCCAGCTCGTGCACGCGCACCCCACGCAGAACGAGGCGCTCGGCGAGGCCCACCTGGCCCTCGCGGGCAAGCCGCTGCACTCGCACGACTGAGCCACGCCCCTGTCGCACCTGGGCGCGACGACCGACCACCACAGACTTCCGCACTGCGTTGCCGCGCATTGCACATCGTTAAGGAGCAACCGAAACCATGCCGGTTTCCGTATCCCTTCCGGCGCTCGGTGAGAGCGTCACCGAGGGCACTGTCACCCGCTGGCTGAAGGCCGAGGGCGAGCGCGTCGAGGTCGACGAGCCGCTGCTGGAGGTGTCGACCGACAAGGTCGACACCGAGATCCCCTCGCCCGCCGCCGGCGTGCTCGCCTCCATCAAGGTCGCCGAGGACGAGACCGTCGAGGTCGGCGCCGAGCTGGCCGTCATCGACGACGGTTCCGGTGCCCCCGCCGCCGAGCCCGCCCCGGCGCAGGAGGCTCCGGCCCCCGCCGCCGAGCCGGCCCCCGCCGCTCAGGAAGCCCCGGCCTCCTCCGGTGGCAGCGCCTCCGGTACCGACGTCGTGCTGCCCGCACTGGGCGAGTCGGTCACCGAGGGCACCGTCACCCGCTGGCTGAAGGAGGTCGGCGAGGAGGTCGCGGAGGACGAGCCACTGCTCGAGGTCTCGACCGACAAGGTCGACACCGAGATCCCCTCCCCCGTCGCCGGCGTTCTCCTTGAGATCACCGTCGCCGAGGACGAGACCGCCGAGGTCGGCGCCAAGCTCGCCGTCATCGGTGCCCCGGGTGCCGCCCCGGCCGCCGCCGAGGCCCCGGCCCCGGCTGCTCCGGCCGCCGCTCCGGCCCCGGCCCCGGCCCCCGAGCCGACTCCGGCTCCGGCCGCCCCCGCTGCGCCCGCCGCCCCGGCCGCGCCCGCCGCCGCCCCGGCTGCTCCGGCCCCCGCGCCGGCCGCTCCGGCCCCGGTCGCCCCCGCTGCCCCGGCCACCCCCGCCGCGCCGGCCACCCCGGCCGACGAGGGCGCGTACGTGACCCCGCTGGTGCGCAAGCTCGCCTCCGAGCACGGCGTCGACCTGTCCACGGTCAAGGGCACCGGCGTCGGTGGCCGCATCCGCAAGCAGGACGTCACCGCCGCCGCCGAGGCCGCCAAGGCCGCCAAGGCGCAGGCTCCGGCCGCTGCCGCCCCGGCCGCCGCTGCCACCAAGTCCGCCCCGACCCTGGAGGCTTCGCCGCTCCGTGGTCAGACGGTCAAGCTGCCGCGCATCCGCAAGGCCATCGCGGACAACATGCACAAGGCGCTGCAGGAGCAGGCTCAGCTGTCCTCGGTCATCGAGGTCGACATCACCAAGCTGATGAAGCTGCGCAACAAGGCCAAGAACGGCTTCGCGGCCCGCGAGGGCGTCAAGCTCTCCCCGATGCCGTTCTTCGTCAAGGCCGCCGTCCAGGCGCTGAAGGCCCACCCGGTCATCAACGCGCGCCTGAACTACGACGAGGGCACCATCACCTACTTCGACTCCGAGAACGTCGGCATCGCCGTCGACTCGGAGAAGGGCCTGATGACCCCGGTCATCAAGGGCGCGGGTGACCTCAACATCGCGGGCATCGCCAAGAAGACCGCCGAGCTGGCCGACAAGGTCCGCACGAACAAGATCGCCCCGGACGACCTGTCCGGCGCGACCTTCACGATCTCCAACACGGGATCGCGCGGCGCCCTCTTCGACACCGTCATCGTTCCGCCGAACCAGGTCGCCATCCTGGGCATCGGCGCCACGGTCAAGCGCCCGGTCGTCGTCTCCGACCCGGAGCTCGGTGACACGATCGCCGTCCGTGACATGACGTACGTGACGCTCTCCTACGACCACCGTCTGGTGGACGGCGCGGACGCCGCCCGCTACCTGACGACGGTCAAGCAGATCCTCGAGGCCGGCGAGTTCACCGCCGAGCTCGGTCTGTAAAGACAGCAGGTCCACGACGGCGCCCCCGACCGGAACCTTCCGGTCGGGGGCGCCGTCGTACGCGCGCGTGCGTAGCCGTACGCCCGGGCGGGCACCCCCTTCTGTAGCCCGCCCCCGACAAACGCTCTCTGTAACCGGCATCACCCGCCGCATGCGCGGCCGTACCCCGTCCGGCCAGGGCAGCGGCCGTATTGTCTAAGGGTCCCCGCCGACCCACCGGGTCCACCCTGCCAAGGAGCCCCCATGACCGCGCCCGTCGTCCACTCGCTTCGCGATCAGATCCGCGAGCACATCGTCGAGGGGATCGTCAGCGGCCGCTGGAAGCCGGGCGAGCGGATCGTGGAGCGCCGGATCGCGACCGAGCTGGAGGTCTCCCAGACCCCGGTGCGGGAGGCGCTGCGGGAGCTGGAGTCGCTGCGGCTCATCGAGTCGGCGCCGAACAAGGGCGTGCGCGTACGGAACCTCTCTGCGGCGGACCTGGAGGAGTCCTACCCCGTCAGGGCGGGCCTGGAGGCCATCGCGGCGGAGCTGGCGGCCGACCGGCTCGCCGACGACTGCTCGGCCCTGGAACCCCACGTAGAGGCGCTCTACAGGGCCGACCAGGAGGCCGACGGGACCGCCCAGGTGCGGCACACGGTCGCGTTCCACCGAGAGCTGGTGCGGGCCGCGGACAACTCCGTGCTGTTCCACACCTGGGAAGGGCTCGGGATCGAGGTCTTCACCGCGCTGTCCATCCGCTGGCTGGGCACGGTGCAGCAGTCGTACGCGGAGGAGCACGCGGATCTCGTCGCCGCGTTCCGGCGGCGTGACCCGGAGATCGCGGCCTTGGTGAAGGCACATGTGCTGGGGTGTGCACCCCGCGCATGAAGGGTCACCGTCCGCTTCTCTGACCAGGCACTCCGTGCCCTGATCAAGAAAAACAGGCGACACCCTGTGCCGACTTTCTTGATCTGAAGAGATTTTGCGGGTGAATCCTTTGATCGATCATCGATCAGGGAGTTACAGTCACCGACGGGTCTCTACCCGGGACCCCGCCCTGTCCTGCCAAAGACAAAGGGCACCCCCACCCCACCCCCTTCGACTCAGGAAGGCGTGCGGCGACTATGACCGACCCCATGCGCATCCAGCCGAGCGAGCTCGACCAGCTCCCGGACCGTGACCCCGAGGAGACCGCCGAATGGCGGGCCTCCCTGGACGCCGTCACCAAGGCGGCCGGGCCACACCGTGCCGCGTACCTGATGCGGCGCACCCTGGAAGGCGCCGAGGCGGGCGGCCTGGCGCTGCCGAAGCTTCTTGAGACGGACTACGTCAACTCCATCCCCACCGCCGCCGAGCCGGAGTTCCCCGGCGACGAGGAGATGGAAGCCAGGATCACCGCGTACAACCGCTGGAACGCGGCCGCGATGGTGACCCGTGGCTCGAAGCACGGCGTCGGCGGCCACATCGCCACCTTCGCCTCGGCCGCCTGGCTGTACGAGACCGGCTTCAACCACTTCTTCCGCGGCAAGGAGGGCGACGGCTCGGGCGACCAGCTCTACATCCAGGGCCACGCATCGCCCGGCATCTACGCCCGCGCGTTCCTCGACGGCCGCCTGTCCGAGCAGCAGCTCGACAACTTCCGCCGCGAGGCCGGGGGCAACGGCCTGCCGTCGTACCCGCACCCGCGGCGCCTGCCCTGGCTGTGGGAGTTCCCGACGGTGTCCATGGGCCTCGGCCCGCTGTCCGCCGTCTACCAGGCGCGGTTCAACCGCTACCTGACGGCGCGCAACATCAAGGACACGTCAAACTCGCACGTCTGGGCGTTCCTCGGCGACGGCGAGATGGACGAGCCCGAGTCGACCTCGGCGCTCACGCTCGCCGCCCGCGAGGGTCTGGACAACCTGACCTTCGTCATCAACTGCAACCTGCAGCGCCTGGACGGCCCGGTCCGCCCGAACTTCCGCGTGGTGCAGGAGCTCGAGGCCCAGTTCCTCGGCTCCGGCTGGAACGTCATCAAATCCATGTGGGGCAACGCCTGGGACGAGCTCTTCCAGCTCGACACCACCGGCGCCCTCCTTCGCCGCCTGCGCGAGGTCCCGGACGCCCAGTTCCAGACGTACCAGACGCGCGACGTCGCCTACATCCGCGAGAACTTCTTCGGCACCGACCCGGCGCTCGTCGAGCTCGCCAAGGTCCTGTCCGACGACAAGATCTCCGAGTGCTTCCACACCTCCCGCGGCGGCCACGAGCCCCGCAAGGTGTACGCGGCGTACAAGGCGGCCGTCGAGCACAAGGGCAAGCCGACCGTGATCCTCACCCAGACGGTGAAGGGCTTCACGCTCGGCAAGGGCTTCGAGTCCAAGAACGCCAACCACCAGATGAAGAAGCTGACGATCGACGAGTTCAAGGGGATGCGTGACCTCCTTGACCTGCCGATCCCGGACAGCCGCTTCGAGGACGGCGTCGTCCCGTACGCGCGTCCCGCCGAGGACTCCCCCGAGCTGCGCTACCTCGCCGAGCGTCGCGCCGCCCTCGGTGGCCCCGCCCCGGCCCGCCGTACGCAGCCGCTCGCGCCGCTGCCCGCGCCCGCGGACAAGGCGTTCGCCTCGTTCGACAAGGGCTCCGGCTCGCAGTCCGTCGCCTCGACGATGGCGCTCGTACGCCTCCTCAAGGACCTCGTACGGGACAAGACGTCCGGCAAGCGCTGGGTGCCGATCATCCCCGACGAGGCGCGCACCTTCGGCATGGAGTCGCTGTTCCCGTCGCTCGGTCTGTACTCGCCCAAGGGCCAGACGTACGACCCGGTCGACCGCGACCAGCTCATGTACTACAAGGAGTCCGAGTCCGGCCAGATCCTCAACGAGGGGATCAACGAGGCCGGTTCGCTCGCGGACTTCATCGCCGCCGCCACGTCGTACTCGACGCACGGCGAGCAGATGATCCCGCTGTACATCTTCTACTCGATGTTCGGCTGGCAGCGCACCGGCGACCAGTTCTGGCAGCTCGCCGACCAGATGGGCCGCGGCTTCGTCGTCGGCGCCACGGCCGGCCGCACCACGCTCACCGGTGAGGGTCTGCAGCACGCGGACGGCCACTCGCCGATGATCGCGGCCACCAACCCGGCGGCTCTCTCCTACGACCCGGCGTTCGCCTACGAGATCGCGGTCATCATGAAGGAGGGCCTGCGCCGCATGTACGGCGAGGCCAAGCCGGGCGAGGACCAGGACGTCTTCTACTACCTGACGGTCTACAACGAGCCGATGCCGCAGCCGGCCAAGCCCGCCGTGGACGGTCTCGACGAGGCCATCATCAAGGGCCTCTACCGCTTCAACACGGCGGAGACCGCGGGTGTGGACGTGGCGGCCGCGAACGCCCCGCGCACCAACCTCATCGCCTCCGGTACGGCGATCCACTGGACGCTCAAGGCGCAGCAGCTGCTCGCCGAGGACTGGGGCGTGGCCGCCGACGTGTGGTCCGCGACCTCCTGGACCGAGCTGCGCCGTGAGGCCCTGGAGGCCGACGAGGCGCTGCTGAACGGCGAGGAGCGGGTGCCGTTCGTCCGCCAGGCGCTCCAGGGCGCCGAGGGCCCGGTGCTGGCCGTGTCCGACTACATGCGTCAGGTCCCCGACCAGATCGCGCAGTGGGTCGAGCAGGACTACACCTCGCTGGGCGCCGACGGCTTCGGCCTCTCGGACACCCGTGAGGACGCCCGCCGCCACTTCGGCGTCGACGCCGAGTCGATCGTCGTCGCGGCCCTCGCCCAGCTCGCCCGCCGCGGCGAGGTCAAGGCGACGGCCGTGAAGGAGGCGCGCGAGCGCTACGGCCTGTAGTTCTTCGTCTGCTTCGTCGAAGCACGGGCTTGTGCGTGCCCCGTCCCGATTGCCGGGGCGGGGCACGCGTGCGTGAATGGACGCGTCGTCGCGCAGGCCGTCCGCGAAAGGCACAGTGCCGTGAAGATCTCCAAGTCCCCCTCCGCTCCCTGCTGGGCCGATCTGTCGACCACCGACCCGGAGGCGGCCCGGTACTTCTACGAGGCCCTGTTCGGCTGGCGCACCCGCTCGTCCGACGACCCCACGGTCGGCGGCCACGGCACGTTCTCGCTCGACAGCCCGGACGGACCCAAGGTGGCCGGGGTCGGCCCGGTGCTGCGCCCCGGACAGCCCGCCGCCTGGCTGCCGTACTTCCAGTCCAGCGGGATCGACGCGGTCACCGCGCGCGTGAGCGGCAATGGCGGCCGGGTCGTCTCCGGCCCGATCGGCGTCCCCGACGAGGGCAGGCTCGCGGTCTGCCAGGACCGGGCAGGCGCCGTGTTCGGCCTGTGGGAGCCGCAGGAGCACGCCGGCTTCCAGGCGGTGAACGTGCCGAGCAGCTTCTGCTGGTTCGAGCTGCTCACCCGGGACGGCGCGGGCGCCGTCGACTTCTACCAGTCGGTGCTCGGCTGGGGCACCGAGCGGAACGGCTCCTACATGAACTGGACGGTCGCCGACGAGCCCTTCGGCGGCATGGTCGACATGTCGACCGGACAGTTCCCGCCCGAGGTGCCCTCGTACTGGAATCTGTACGTGGCCGTGGACGATCCGGACGCGGTGGCCGAGCGCTGCGTAGAGCTGTCGGGGCAGGTCCTGGTGCAGCCCACGACGATCGAGCCGGGGCGGTTCGCGATGCTCGCGGACCCGCAGGGCGCGGCGTTCTCGGTGATGCGCTTCGCCGCTTGAGCGGGGTCCGTTGTCAGTGGGGCGGTTCATGATGGCCGTATGCGTGCTGCCCGCCTGATCAAGATGGTGCTGTTGCTCCAGTCCCGGCCGTCCATGACCGCGGCCGAGCTGGCGCGCGAGCTCGAGGTGTCCGAGCGGACGGTGACGCGGGACGCACAGGCGTTGTCGGAGGCCGGGGTTCCGGTGTACGCGGACCGGGGGCGGGCCGGTGGGTACCGGCTGATCGGCGGGTACCGGACGCGGCTCACGGGGCTCGCGCGGGGCGAGGCGGAGGCGCTGTTCCTGTCGGGGGTGCCGGGGGCGCTGCGCGAGATGGGCCTGGAGGACGCGTCGTCGGCAGCGCGTCTGAAGGTGTCGGCGGCCCTGCTGCCCTCCTTGCGGGACGCGCCGCGGACGGCGGCGCAGCGCTTCCATCTGGACGCGCCGGGATGGTTCCAGGAGCCGCAGACGCCCGAGCTGCTGCCCGCGGTCGCGGAGGCGGTGTGGGAGGACCGGGTGCTGCGGGTGCGCTATCGCCGCACTTCACTGGGGCAGTCGGAGGACGTGGAGCGGGAGTTGGAGCCTTACGGGCTCGTGCTCAAGGCGGGCGTCTGGTACCTGGCGGCGGCGGTGCGCGGGGCTGACGCCTTCCGGGTGTACCGGGTCGACCGGTTCACGGCGGTGGAGCCGGGAGAGGAGCGGTTCGAGCGGGTCGAGGGGGAGGACGCGTTCGACCTGCCGGCGTTCTGGGAGGAGCGGGCGGCGCAATTCGCGCGGGCACTGCTGCGGTCGGAGGTCGTCGTGCGGCTCACGCCCTCGGGGGTACGTCAACTGCCGTACGCCACCGATCCGGCGTCCGCGCGCGAGGCCGTGGAGTCGGCGGGGGACGCGGACGCGGAGGGGCGGGTGACGGTGACCCTGCCGGTCGAGTCGGAGGACGTGGCGTACACGCAGCTCATGGCGCTCGGGCCGGAGGCGGAGGTGGTGGCTCCGGCGGCGCTGCGGGAGCGGTTCGCGCTGGCCGCGCGGCGGATGCGGGAGTGGTACGGCTGACGGGTGCCTCGCCGCGAGGGGGCGTCCCGGGCGTGCCGTGGGCATGTGCATGCATAACGAAGTGGAGCAGCTCCCGCGCTCGGCGTGCGCCCCATCGGTACAGGGCCGATGCTGGTCCCGTGATGGACGAGACCGAGTTCTGGGAGATCGTGGACAGTACGCGTGAGGCCGCGGGTGGCGACCCCGAGGATCACGCCGAGCTGCTCGTCGAGCGGCTGCTACGGTCCGATCCGGATTTCGTGCTCGACTTCGCCCGGCACTTCGAGTCCCGGTACAACCGGGCGTACCGGTGGGATCTTTGGGGCGCGGCCTGGGTCCTGCTGGACGGGGCGAGCGACGATGCCTTCGACTACTTCCGGTGCTGGTTGATCGGCCAGGGCCGGGAGACGTTCGAGGGGGCGTTGCACGATCCGGACTCGTTGGCGGAGCTCCTGGACGACTTCGACGAGGAGGTCGACGGGGACGGTGAGGAGATCGGGTACGCGGCGGACGAGGCGTACGAACAGCTGACCGGGGTGGTCGCCCCGGACCTGGGCCTCGCCCCCGCACCCCCGGAACCGGAGGGCACGCCTCTGGACTTCGAGGACGACGGGGTGATGGCCCGGACGTATCCCCGCTTGACGTCCCGTTTCGGCTAACCGCGGCACCGGGGCCGGGCCCCGTCGTGACGGTTAGGCACGCGACACCGGGGCCGGGCCCCGTCGTGATGGGTGCGCGGCACCGGGGCGCCGCCTTGCCCACCCTGCCGCCCCAGGCGGCAGATTGCCCAAGGCGGCCGGCGGTACCCCGTCGGGCCGACGCCCCCGGAGGGGGCGGGTGGGTGGGAGATGGGCGGGAGCCGGGCCATTGGCGGCGGGTGGGCAAATCCAGCCCCTGCGGCGTTTGAGCAGCGGGGTCCGGGGCGGAGCCCCGGGGCGTAGGGACGGGGCCGCTTACGCCGCGCGGAGCGCCTGGGTCAGGCTGGGGTGGGTGAACTCGAAGCCGGATTCCAGCAGCCGCGTGGGCACGGCACGGGTGGACCCAAGAACGTCACCCGACATCTCACCGAGCACCACCCTCAGCACCGCCGCCGGAACCGGCAGCACCGTGGGTCGCCTCAGGACCCGCCCCATCGCCTCCGTCACCTCCCGATTCGTCGCCGGCTGCGGCGCCGTCAGGTTCACAGGCCCTGCCACGTCACCCGCCTCCAAAAGGTGCCGCAGCGCCGCCACATGGTCGTCGAGCGCGATGTACGACCAGTACTGCCGCCCGTCCCCCATCCGCCCCCCGAGCCCCGCCTTGAACAGCGGAAAGAGCTTGCCCCAGGCCCCACCGCCCCGCGCGACCACGAGACCGGTACGGGCGAACACCGTACGGATGCCCGCCTGGTGCGCGGGCGCCGCCGCGGCTTCCCACTCGACGCACACCGAGGGCAGGAAACCGTCACCTGCCGGAGCCGTCTCATCGACGGTGCGGCTGCCCGTGTCGCCGTAGTAGCCGACCGCGCTGCCGTTGAGGAAGACCCGCGGCGGCACCTCCAGCCCCGCCGCCGCCCGCGCGAGCGTCTGCGTACCGAGGACCCGGCTGTCACGGATCTCCCGCTTGTACGCGGCCGTCCACCGGTGGTCACCGACCCCCGCCCCCGCGAGGTTGACGATCGCCTCGCAGCCTGCGAGCCGGGACGAGTCGACGTACCCCTCCTTCGGATCCCAGCGGGCCTCGTCCGCCGCCCGTGGCGCGCGCCGCACCAGGCGCACCACGTCGTGCCCGTCGTCCGTCAGGGACCGGACCAGGGCCGAGCCGATGAGTCCGGAAGCGCCCGCCACCACGAAACGTGTCATGGGACCCATCCTGCCCGTCGTACAGTCGGCCGCATGTCAGCCCCCGAGGGCTCCTTGGCCCACATACGTTCCGCCGTCCCCGATGACGCGCCCGCGCTCGACCGCCTCGACCGGGAGACCTGGTCGTATCTGCACGCGGTGAAGGCGCTCGACCCGGCCCCTTCCCCGTTCTTCAACGAGCGTTTCGGCCCGCGCGACCACCTCGTCGCCGAGCTCGACGGCGCGCTCGTCGGCTACGTCCGCCTCGGCCGCCCCACGCCCCTGGAGTCGAACGCGCACGTACGGCAGATCATGGGGCTCGCGGTCGCCGACGCGGCCCGCGGGCGCGGCACGGGCCGGGCCCTCGTGCGGGGCGCGATCGAGCTGGCACGGCGGCAGGGCGCACGCCGGATCACGCTGCGCGTCCTCGGCCACAACACCCCGGCCCGGAAGCTGTACGAGGCGGAGGGCTTCGTCATCGAGGGCGTACTGCCCGGCGAGTTCCTGCTCGACGGCTCGTACGTGGACGACGTGCTGATGGGACAGCCCCTGTAGCCCGTCCGGCGCGGCGCGGTCACGGCGTGCGACGGGCCCCGACTCGTAGCAGGGTGAGGTGGTACGTCCGTCGCGAAGGGAGCCGAAGCCGGCATGACCTGGCCCACGGCGCGCCGCAGAGACGAGGCGGAGCGCGCCTGGCTGCGCGGTGCGCCGCCGCCGCGCTGGGTGCGGTGGCTGCCGATCGCCCTGCTCGTCGTCCTGTACGCGCTGCAGGCCCCCACGGGATACCGGTTCGAGCTCGCGTTCCCGCTCGCGGCCATCCCGCCGCTCGCCGCGCTGTCGTACGGTCCCGTGGCCACGGCCCTGTACGGCGGCTTCGTCCTCCTGCTCCTCGAACTGCCCCGCACCGGTTTCGGCCGCCCCGGCGACAGTGACGTCCTGACGGTGGGTCTCGTCGCCGTGCTCAGCACGGCGATCGCCCTGGTCCGCAGGCGCAGGGACGAGCAGCTGGTCACGGTGCGCACGGTCGCGGAGGCCGCCCAGTTCGCGGTGCTTCCGCCGCTGCCCGAACGGGTCGGCGCCGTGCGCTGCGCGGGCCTGTACCGGGCGGCGCACCGCGGCGCCCTGGTCGGCGGCGACCTCTTCGACGTGCGCAGGGGCCCGACCGGCGTGCGGGCCGTCGTCGGCGACGTACAGGGGCACGGTCTGTCGGCGGTGGGCACGGTCGCGGGGCTGCTCGGCGCGTTCCGGGAGGCGGTGCTCGACCAGCCGGACCTGGAGGGCGTGGCGGCGCGGCTCGACCGGCGGCTCGTGGTGGACACGGCGGAGGACGAGCACGCGGAGCTGTTCGCGACGGCGGTGCTGCTCGAATTCCCCGACCCCTCCCCCGGCGAGGCGCCCGTCGTGCACGTCATCAGCTGCGGCCACCCGCATCCGCTGCTGCTGCGCGACGGGCGGGTGACCGAGCTTGACGTGCCGGCGGGGGCGCCGCTCGGTCTCGGCCTCGCGGAGGTCGCGCCGCCCGAGCGGCTCACGGTCGAACTGCGGCCCGGCGACCGGCTGGTCGCCCCGACGGACGGGGTGACGGAGGCGCGGAACCGGGACGGGGAGTTCTATCCGCTCGCCGACCGGCTTCCGCAGTTCGCGGGCGAGGATCCGGCCGGGCTCACGGACGCGGTGTGGCGGGACGTCATCCGGTTCGCGGGAGCGGTCAGGGACGACCTGACGCTGCTCGTCTTCGCCCCTCTCGTGTCCGCTCCCGGCGCCACGCGGACCCCGGACGTGCCTCGCGAGGCGTGAGGTGTGAACGTAGGCGCATGAAGAACCCGGGACTCCCGCGCCGCCAGGGACACCGCCGAACCGCGGTCACCGCCTCCGTACTGCTGCTGCCGCTCGCCGTCTCCACGTTGTCCGCCTGTTCCGACGACGACGGGGCGACCAATCCGCCGCCCACGGCCTCGCCCGCCGCGACGGCCAGCGGCGCCCGCTGTGTGACGGACCGGCCGGCCGACGACAAGGGCCCGGACGCGAAGCCGCGCGCGAAGGCCGCGTACACGGTCGACGACAAGACCGTGAAGGCGAAGTCGCAGAAGGAGTTCAAGACGACGAAGCGCGACGAGTCCGCGCTGCTCGTGTCCGGTTCCGGGAAGCTGACGACGCGCGACGCGAAGATCATCAAGCATGGCGGCACCTCGTCCCTCACCGCGTCCGACGGGCACGGCCTCAACGCGGCGGCGCTCGCCCGCGACGGGGGCACGCTCACGATGTCCGGCGGCCGGATGTCCACCCAGAACAAGGGCTCGATCGGCGTGTTCGCCGCGGGCGAGGACACGAAGGCCACGCTCAGCTCGGGCGGCATCAGGACGCACGGCGCGTCCGCGCACGGCGTGGCGGCCTCGCACGGCGGCACGCTCGACCTGACGTACGTGGAGATCGACACGGCGGCCGCGCAGGCGGCGCCGGTGGCCGTGGGGCCCGGCGGCGGGAAGGTCACCGTGTCCGGCGGCACGATGACCTCGGCGGGCTGCGGGTCGCCGGGCGTGCAGACGGCGGGCGACGTCTCCTTGTCGCAGACACTGTTCGACCTGGCCAACTCGGAGGCGTTCACGGTGGAGGCCGGGGGTTCGCTGTCCCTGAAGGACGTCCGGGCGTCCGCGGCGGCGGGCGGTGTCGTACTGCGCGGCGACGGTACGACCTCGTACCGGATGACCGGCGGGGCGGTCCAGGCCTCCGACGGCGACATCTTCGCGGTCCAACAGGCCGACGCCGACATCGAGTTGAGCGGTGGCGCCGACGTGAAGACGAAGGACGGCAAGCTGCTGCGGGTCACGGACGAGGGCACGGCGACGTTCCGCGCGAACGGCGAGAAGCTGAAGGGCAGCGTGGCCGTGACGAAGGGCTCCTCCGCCACCCTCGACCTGACCGGCTCCACCGACCTGGACGGAAAGATCGTCGGGGCGGCGTCGCTGACGCTCGGCCCCAAAACGCAGTGGTCCGTGTCCGGGGACTCGGCGCTGAAGGGCCTGAAGCTGGCCGACGGGGCGAAGGTCTCCAAGGTGATCGTGGGCAACGGTCACACGGTGACGTACGACAAGGCGTCGAGCCCGGACCTGCACGGGAAGAAGTACCAGCTGGAGGGCGGCGGCACGCTCAAGCCCGCGTAGGGCCGCGCTAGCGCCGTTTTTGCAGCGCCGCGGCCCGCTCCCTGATCTCAGGGAGCTTCCCCATCAGCGCGAGGCCGGGGCAGAACGTCTCGTAGCCGTCGCGGTGCCCGGAGACCGCGAAGAAGTTGTGGGCCGTGCCCGTCCTGAAGCGGGCCAGGTCGTTGCTGGACACCAGGCGCACGTGCGAGCGCGGGTCGATCCCGGACAGGCCCAGCTTCCAGGCGGAGACGGCGGCGATCGCGTCGGTCATCGCCTTCGGCACCGGAGTGCCCTCGGTGAACGTGCCGATCGCGGCGATCCCCGCCGTGTCCCGGTTGAAGCCCTGCGTATGGGCGCCGACGACGGGCCGGCCGATGCCGCCCGCACGCCCCTCGAAGACGGTTCCGCAGCGGTCGACGAGGAAGTTGTAGCCGATGTCGTCCCACTCCTTGCCGCCCGAGGCGCCGCTGCCCGCCTGACCCGCGTACAGGTAGCGGACGATGCGCGGCGAGTCCGCGCAGTCGTAGTCGTTCGGCGAGTCGGTGTGGTGCAGGAAGACGGCCTTGACGCGGTCGCCGTAGCGGACCGGGTCGCGGTGGTACGTCTCGGCTCCCGCGAGCCAGCGCGAGCGCGGCACGATCCGGGGGCGCTCCGCCGGTACGCGGCCGCCCACCCGGCCGCCCACGGCCGCGACCCGCTGCGCCGGCACCGCGGAGGCCGGCAGCTCGCCGCGGGCCGTGGCCGCGAAGCGCTCGGGCCCGGGCCGGTCGACCGCCGCGGCACACAGCAGAAGGAGCCCGAGGGCCAGGGCCCCGGGCAGCCAGCGAAACTTTCTCCGTACGACGTGCACGCCTCCCACCCTGGGCCCGGCGCGGCCTGTGCGGTCAGCCACAGTGGGCCAGGTGGTGGAACCATCGGGGGCGCCTGGGCGTTTCTTACCGGTATGGACCTCCACATACTCGACGTGCTGCTGCTCGTGGTGGCCCTCGCCTACGCCGTGTCCGGCTACCGGCGCGGACTGCTCGCGGGCTGCGTCTCACTGGCCGGGTTCGTGGGCGGTGCGGCCGTCGGCGTCTGGCTGCTGCCGTTCCTGATGGAGACGGTCACGCCGGGCACCACGTCGGCCACGATCGTCGCCGTCCTCACGGTGCTCGTACCGGCCGTCGCCGGGCACGGGCTCGCCGGGCTGCTCGCGGCGCGGGTGCGCGGCGGGATGTCGCACGCGCCGGGTCCGCTGCGCGTGGCCGACGGGGTGGGCGGCGGCGCGGCGACCGCGGTGGCCGCCCTGGTGGTGGCGTGGGTGGCGGGCAGCGTCCTCGTCGCCTCCTCCTCCACGGTCCTCAACCAGGCGATCCGGAACTCCACGGTGCTCGGCGCGGTGCAGCACTCGATGCCGTCGACGACGCCTTCCTGGTTCTCGCAGGCCACGGGGGCGCTCACCTCGGCGGGCTTCCCGCAGGTCTTCGACCCGTTCGCGAGCGAGCCGCCCGCCAAGGTGGCCAAGCCGTCCGGGGACAACGTGACGGCGAAGGCGACGAGCGCGGCCCAGCGCAGCAGCGTCAAGGTGCAGGGCGCGTCCGGCACCCAGGGCCGCGAGGGCAGCGGTTTCGTGTACAGCTCCGAGCACGTCATGACCAACGCGCACGTGGTCGCGGGCATCGACGACCCGACGGTGCGGGTGGGCGGTACGGGCCGCGCGTACGAGGCGAAGGTCGTCCTCTTCGACCCGGACAAGGACGTGGCGGTCCTCTACGTCCCCGGGCTCGACGCCCCGTCCCTCCGCTTCGACGACTCGGCGAAGCGCGGTGACGCCGCCGTCGTCGCGGGCTATCCGCAGGACGGCGGCCTCGACCTCCAGGCCGCCACCGTCGACGACACGATCAAGGCGGCGGGCCAGGACATCTACGGCTCAGGCAACGTCACGCGCGACATCTACTCGATCCGCTCCACGGTCCTGCCCGGCAACTCCGGCGGCCCGCTCCTCGACACGGACGGCGAGGTGTACGGCGTGGTGTTCGCCCGGTCCACGACGGACGACGGGACGGGCTACGTGCTGACGGCGGACGAGGTGTCGTCCGACGCGCGGCGGGCGGCGTCGGCGACGACGGCGGTGGACACGGGGGCGCTGGTCTCCTCCTAGCCGTACGGGGTCAGCTCAGCGACTTCCCGGTCGGGACGACGACTCCGTACAGGTCGGTGATCGTCGCCATCGCCCCGAGGTGCAGCTGCTCGGCAGGCAGCTCGACGCCGCCGACCGAGGTCAGGGGCCGCGTCGCGCAGGCGTCAGCGACCACGGTGGGCCGGTTGCCGCGCAGGAACGCGCCCTGAGCGGTGAACTGCACGCACATGTGCGACATGAACCCGATCACGATGACGTCGCTGTGGCCCGCGGCGTCGACGCGCTCCCCCAGGTCGGTGCCGACGAAGGAGTCCGGGGCCTGCTTGACCACGACGGCCTCGCCCTCGACGGGCGCCACGTCCGGGTGGATCTCCCCGATCTCGGCGCGGATGTCGTACGCGGAGCCCTCGCCGCCGTCGTGCTGGACGTGGACGACCGTCGAGCCCGCCGCGCGGGCCCGGGCGAGGAGTTCGGCGGCGTTGTCGAGGGCGGTCCGCCAGCCCTCCAGTTCCATCACGCCGCGGGTGTAGGTGTTCTGGTAGTCGACCAGGATCAGCGTCGCGTCGGCGAGCGAGGCGGGCGTCTCGTCGAGGCCGTTGAGGGTGCGCAGAGTCGTTGTAGGCATGCCTGAAACGCTACGAGCGGCGCTGCCATGTCGGCAATGACGGCTAACATGCAGATTCGGACATCGACCTGGGGACATCGCAAGGAGCGGAGCCATCGTGAGCAGCGGGAGCACCACCGAACGACTCGTCGTCATCGTGCTCTTCGAGGGCGTCGACACGCTCGACGTCACGGGCCCGCCCGAGGTGTTCGCGCTGGTCGGACGCGAGGGGGAGGCCACCTACCGGGTCGTCCTCGCCGCCGAGACCCTGGACCCGGTCACCACCTCCGCGGGCGTACGCGTCCTGCCCGACGTCACCTTCGACGACGTCGCCGGCCGGAGCATCGACACGCTCCTGGTGCCCGGCTCGGTCGAGGCCGACCCGGAGCGCGGGGTGCGCGCCCTTGCCGAACCTCAAGTGGTCGACCGGGTAAGGGCGTTGGCGGCGCGGGCCCGCCGGGTCGCGTCCGTCTGCGTCGGGGCGCATCTGCTCGCGGCGGCCGGGCTGCTCGACGGCAGGCGCGCCACCACCCACTGGTCGACCGCGCGGCAACTCGCCGATGAGCACCCGGAGATCGACGTCGACCCCGACCCGATCTTCATCCGCGAGGGGGACATCTGGACCGGGGCCGGCATCAGCTCCTGCCTCGACCTGTCCCTCGCCCTGGTCGCCGACGACCTCGGCGAGCCGACGGCGCTGCGGGTGGCGCGGCAGCTGGTGATGTACCTGAAGCGGCCGAGCGGCCAGAGCCAGTTCAGCGTGCCGCTGGCGCAGGCCTCCACGACGCGGCGCGTGGAGGACCTGCGCCAGCACATCACCCGGCATCTCGCCGAGCCGCTCACCGTCGCGGACCTGGCCGAGCACGCCCACGTCAGCGAGCGCCAGCTCACCCGGATCTTCAAGTCCGAACTGGGCACGACACCGAGCGCGTACGTCGAGTCGGCGCGCGTCGAACGGGCCCGCCAGCGGCTCGAATCGTCCGACGACACGCTCGACCGCATCGCCTCGACCTGCGGTTTCGGCACGACGGACACGCTGGTGCGGGCGTTCCGCCGACAGCTCGACACGACACCGACGGCGTACCGCCACCGCTTCCGCGTATCCGTATGACCGGCCGGTCAGTAGTGGGTGCCGCCATCGATACGGATCTCCGTACCGGTGATGAACTTCCCGTCCTCGGAGGCGAGCATCGCGACGACCCCGGCCACGGACTCGGGCCCGGCGAAGCCCGCACCCAGTGAGGGCGACAGCTTCGCGAACAGGCTCCAGTCGGTGTCCTCGGGCAGGCCGGGGCCCTGGCTCTGCTTGCTCTCACCGGAACCGTCGGTCATGCCGGACGCGATGGAGCCGGGCTGCACGGCGGTGAACCGGATGCCCTGCTTGCTGTACTCGGCGGCCAGCGCGTGCGTCATGGACTGGATGCCGCCCTTGCTCGCCGCGTACGCCGCCATGTACGGGTGGGCGAACATCGCGGACGTGGAGCTGAAGTTGACGACGGCGGGGCCTTCACCCTGGAGCAGCGCCGGTATCGCCTCGCGGATCATCAGGAAGGTGCCGGTGAGGTTGACGGCGAGCACCTGGTTGAACTCGGCGAGCGTCGTCTTCTCGGTGTGCGAGGAGCGCAGGATGCCGGCGGCGTTGACGAGCACGTCGAGGCCGCCCAGTGCCTGCACGGCCCCGGCGACGGCGTCGCGCACGGACGCCTCGTCGGCGATGTTCACGACGACGGTGGTGAGGCGCTCGGCGTCGGCGCCGGCCTTGGCGACGGTGTCCTGGAGTCCGGCCTCACTGACATCGGCCGCGACGACCCGGCCGCCCTCCGCCAGCATGCGCAGCACGGTGGCCTGGCCGATGCCGGATCCGGCACCGGTGACCAGTGCGCGGCGTCCTTCGTAGCGGTTCAGGCTGCTCAGGCGGTTCATGACGTCTCCTTACGTTCCCGTGTGCGTCCTCGCACGCTGTGCACCGTACGCTTCGGTGGCACGTTTTGCCACTATGGCATCTCACGCCATCCCCTCCCCGCTGCGACTACGCTTCGTCGGGTGAACGAGCCCAGAACGCCCTCTCCGTCGCCTGCGCAGCCCTCACTGACCGAACGCCGCAAAGCGGCGACGCAGCTCGACATCGCCCGCGCGGCGATGGAGCTGTTCACCGAGAAGGGCCCCGACGGCACCACGGCCGAGGAGATCGCGCGCGCCGCCGGGGTCGCGCTGCGCACCTTCTACCGCTACTTCCGCAACAAGCAGGACGCGGTGGGCCCGCTGCTCGCGTCCGGCGGCGACCGCTGGCGCGAGCTGCTGGCCGCGACGGAGCCGGGCACGCCGCTGCCGCAGGCCCTCGAATCGGCCGCGGCGGCGACGCTCTCGCCTCCGGACGAGGCGGCGGAGGAGGCGTTGCAGGGCACCCGGACGCTGCTGCGGGCGGCCCAGGACGACCCTGCGCTGCGCGCCGTCTGGTACCGGGTCAACCAGGAGTCGGAGGAGAAGCTCCTCACGGTGGTGACCCACCTCGCGGGCCCCGATGCGGACCCCCTGGAAACCCGCCTGACCGCGGCCGCGGCGACCGACGCGATCCGGGTGGCCCTGGAACTCTGGTCCACGACGAACGCCCCCACCTCGGGCCCCAACTCCCCGGCGTCCTTGGCGATCCGCGGGTTGCGTCATTTGGCGGCGGGGGTGGCGGGGGGCGGCGGGTAGGGGCGGCGGGGGCGCCCGGTGACCGGCTCGCGGGAGCCATGTCGTACAACCGTGGGACGCGTCCCGCCCCGAGGCGCCTGGTCGTGCGACCGTCGTGCCCCCGTGCCGCCCCCACGCGCGACTGCCCGGTGTGCGCGCCGCGCCTACTCTCGAGTTCCCTGCTCCCGAACTCAGGTATCCCGAAGGCGCGTTGAGGGCATGAGCCCCCGGACGCCAGCCACCCGACCCGCCGGAGGCACACCGTGCTCGACCCTGCAGACGAAAGCTCGGGAGCCATCGTCGTCGTGGGCGCCGGGGTCGCGGGACTCGCCGCGGCACGGCACCTGGCCAGGGCGGGCCTGCGCCCGCTGGTCCTGGAGGCCGCCACGGGCATCGGCGGCCGCATGTCCACCGAGAAGGTCGACGGGTTCCGCCTCGACCGGACCGGCCGGCCGCTGTGCACCTCGTACCCCGAACTGCGCCGCAACCCCGCCCTCGCTCCCCTCGCCCTGCGCCGCTTCTCCCCCGGCACGCTCGTGCACAGCGGGGGTCTGCGCCACCGGGCGGGCGAACCCACCGGCCCCCGGCGCACAAGGGGCGCACTCAGCGCGGCACGCGCCTTGGCGAGCGCCCCCCGAAGTCCGCGCGGCACGCGCCCCACCCTCGGCAGCCCGCTCGACCACGCACGCCTGGGCGCATCCCTGTCCCGGCTCGCGGCGACGGAACCGTCCCGCCTCCTCGCCCGCCCCGAACTCCCCACCGCCCAGGCCCTCTTGACCCGGGGCCTGCCACCCTCGACCCTCCACGGTTTCGTACGCCCCCTACTCTCGGCCCTGCTCTGCGACCCGGACCTCGGCACCTCCAGCCGGTGCGCCGACCTCGCCCTGCGCGCGTACGCGGCGGGCCGGCTCGCCGTGCCGGAGGGCGGCGCCGACGCGCTGCCGGAGCTGCTCGCGGCGGGCCTGCCGCCCGGCACGGTGCACACCGGCGTACGGGCCACGTCGGTCGCCACGACCTCGGTCACGACGACAGAACTCGGCCAACTCCCCTGCCGCGCCGTGGTGTTGGCAACCGGCGCGCACGACGCGGCCGAACTCCTCCCCGGCCTGCGCGTCCCCGCCTTCCACGAGGTCACGGTCGTGCACCACGCCATGCCCGAGCCGCCACTCGCCGAACCCGCGCTGCTGCTCGACGCGGACCGACTCGGCCCCGTCGCGCACACATCGGTGATCAGCCAGGTGGACCCCACGAGAGCCCCGGCGGGCCGCGCCCTCGTCTCCTCGACGGTCCTCGGCCCACCCCCCACGGACCGCGAACTGCGCACGCAACTCGGCGCCATCTACGGCACGTCGACCGCCGACTGGGAAACCCTGGCCGTGCACCACGACCCCCACGCCGTACCGGCGATGCCACCCCCGCACGACCCGCGCCGCCCGGTCCGCCTCCTCGACGGCCTGTACGTGTGCGGGGACCACCGGGACGCCGGCACGGTGCAGGGCGCACTCCGCTCAGCCCGCCGCGCAACCCACGCCCTCCTGACAGACCTGGGCATCCCCCAAGCACCCCCTCTCGCCGCCTGACCCCCAATACCGCGCCCGCCTCCGTGGCCCAACTCCGGGGGCGGGCGCCCCCACCCTCCGGGACACCCCGGCCACGCCCCCACCCTCCGGGCCAGCCCGGCCACGCCCCCGCCCAGGACGACCTCCCGAGCCCGATCCCCCACGCAGGGGCCCATGCACGCCGACCCTCCGGGCCAACCCGTCCACGCCCCCGCCCAGGACGGCCTCCCCGGGCCCGTGCGCCCCCACCTCCCAGGACAGCCCAGCCGGGGTACGGGCACAGCACGTCTTCCGCCCGCTCGGCACGACTCCCCAGCCCACGACGGTCGACGCCCACCGCCTTGAGCAATCCGCCGCCGACCACGGCTCCCCACCCGAGACGGCACGGCCGCCACCGCCTCGGACAATCAGCGGCTCGGCACAACTCCCCACCCGTGAAGGTCGACGCCACCCCGCCTTCAGCAACCCGCCGCCAGCCACGGCACCCCAAGCGAGACGGCAAGGGCCGCCCCGCCTTGGGCAATCCGCCGCAAGCACGGCTTCCCACCCATTGCGGTCAGCCGCAACCGCCTTGGGCAATCTGCCGCCTGGGGCGGCAGGGTGGGCAAGGCGGCACCCCGGTGCCGCGCAACCAGGACGGGAGACGCCAACCACGGCACGGTGAGACCGCCGCCGCGTAATGCTGGGGACGGCGTCGGCCACGGCATGGTGGGGCCCGGTGCCGCGCACCCCTTCACCACGGGCGCCAACCCCGGCACGACCCAGCCCCCGCCGCCGGGCAACAGACACCCCCTCCCCGGCGGGCCGAAGCCCCCGGAGGGGGCGGGCGGGTGGGAGATGACCGGGCAACCGGCGCCGCCGGACACGGCACGGCACCGCGCAACGAACCCCGAACCCGCCACCCACCTAGCCCCTCGCGCCACCCCCGGCGCTCATCCCCGGCACCACGCCACCCCGCCAGACGCCGCCCCGCCCAGACACCAGCCCCCGGCACCCACGCCCCCCTCGGCCGTCGCCACCCCACCCGGCTCCGGCCCCCGCACCACCCCGCCAGGCGCCACCCCGCCCAGACCCGGCCCCCGGACCACCCCGGCAGGCGCCACCCCGCCACCCTCACCCCAACGCCGCAACCCTCTCCCGATACCCCCGGACGGGCCCCGCATCGCGATACGGCTCCAACCTCCGCTCGAACTCCCGCACATACTCATGCGCCCGCACCGACCGCATCTCCGCCGCGGCCGACGCCGCCTCCGCCCCCAGCGCGCACGCCGCGTCCAGCTCGCCCAGACCCAGCCGCGCCGACGCCAACACCACCCGGCAGAACAACCGGCTGCGCGCGAACCCCGGCGCCCGCAACTGCAACGACCGCTCCGCATGCTGCGCCGCCGCCCGGTACTGCTGCAGATCCCGGTGACAGTGCCCGAACTCGTCCGCCAACTGCGCCTCGTCGAAGAATCGCGCCCACGGCGGCACCTCGTCCCCCGGCCGCACCGCCCCGAGCGCCCGCTCGGCCCGCACCAGCGACGCCGTGCACGCCCGCACCTCACCGAGCACCCCGTGCCCACGCGCCTCCACGGCGTGCAGCAGCGCCTGCACCACGGGCGGCGCCGAAGCCCCCACGCCCTGCTGCGCCACCCGCGCGAGCTGCACCGCCTCCCGCCCGTGCCCGAGATAGACGGCCTGTCGGCTCATGGTGACCAGCACGTACGACCCGTACATCCGGTCCCCCGCCGCCTGCGACAGCCGCAGCGCCTGCACGAAGTACCGCTGGGCAAGACCGTGCGCCGCGATGTCGTACGAGGTCCAGCCCGCGAGCCGGGTCAGATCGGCGACGGCGCAGAACAGCCGCCGCCCGTGCTGCTCCCCGTACGCCCCGCGCAGCATCGGCTCGGCCTCGTGCTCCAGGTACCGCACGAGCGCCTGCCGCGCGTGCCCGCCCCCGTACGCGTGGTCGAGCGCGCGGAACAGCTCGCCCACGGAGCGCAGCGCCGCGATGTCCCCGCTCGTCACCCGGTGCCCGGGCCCACGATCCGTCTGCCCCCGCTGCCGCGGCACGCCGGCGCCCACCGCCTCCAGCGCCACACCGGGCCGCCCCTGCACCGGCACCCGCTGCAACTGCTCACCGTGCGCCACCCGGTCGTCGGCACGCCCGATCAGCCAGTCGCGGCTGGGCACGACGAGCCCGGCCGGGGTGAACGCGATCTTGCGGAGTTCGGCATGGCTGCCGGAGTCCTTGCGCCACAGCCCGCTGACGATGTCGACGGCCTCCTCCGGCGACGCCGCGAACTCCAGACCCGCGTAGACGGGCGCACACGCGTCGAGCCCGAGGTCCTGCGCGGAGAGGCGGCGGCCGAGGCGGCGTGTGAACACCTCGGCGATGAGCGCGGGTGTCGTCCCTCTGGGCTGCTGTCCGCGCAGCCACCGGGTCACGGATGTCTTGTCGTACCGCAGGTCAAGCCCGTGTTCGAGCCCTAGCTGGTCCACGCGGCGCGCGAGGCCCGCGTTGGAGAAACCTGCCTCCGCGATGAGCGCGGCGAGCTGGCGGTTCGGGGTGCGCTGCGGAGGTCGTTCCGTCATTGCTGTGCGTTTGCCTTCCGGGCCCTTGGAAGCGGTAAAGGGGGGCCATTGAGTGCCCCCCTTTAGTCGCTGCTCCCTCATGGAACGGCGTGCGCCGTGACCGGCTCCCGCTCACGGACGGCGCTGAAATTATCACGGAGCGCACACGGCGTCCCCCAATCAGCCCAGCCGAATCCCTCCTTCATCCGATCGTGTGACAAACCGCGCGAGGGGTGGACGGCCGAGCCGTAATCCGGGAGCCGTACAGTTGCTCCGGGCGCGTTATATGCACGGTGAAGGTTCTTAGGGAGGCACTTGCCGTGAGTGAGTTCCGGTTCGTCCGCATGGGGTTCGGTGCGGAGATGGTCGATTACCAGGTCGCCTGGGACGAGCAGCGCCGTGTGCACGCCGCTCGCTTCGCCGACGAGGTGCCCGACACCTGTCTGCTCCTTGAGCACCCGCCCGTCTACACGGCCGGCCGTCGCACCGCCCCCGAGGAACGCCCGCTCGACGGCACCCCGGTCATCGACGTGGACCGCGGCGGCAAGATCACCTGGCACGGCCCGGGTCAGCTCGTCGGCTACCCGATCCAGAAGCTCCCGCGCCCCGTGGACGTGGTCGCGCATCTGCGCCGCCTGGAGGACGCGATGATCGCGGTCTGCGCCGAGTTCGGCATCGAGGCCGCGCGCGTGGAGGGCCGGGCGGGCGTCTGGGTCCTCGGCGACCCGATCGAGGAGCGGACGCAGCTCGGCGGCCTCTCCCTGGACTTCAACCCCCGCCTCAGCAGCGAGGACGAGGAGTTCGACCACCGCCTCGTAGGACCCGAGTACGCGCCCTCGAACGCGGGCCAGCGGCACGAGGACCGCAAGATCTGCGCCATGGGCATCCGCGTCGCCAAGGGCGTCACGATGCACGGCTTCGCGCTGAACGTGAATCCGGACACGTCGAACTTCGACAAGATCATCCCCTGCGGCATCCGCGACGCGGGCGTCACCTCCCTCTCGTACGAGCTCGGGCGCGAGGTCACGATGGACGAAGTGCTGCCGATCGCCGAGAGGCATCTGCAGGACGTCCTGGGGAACGCGCACCTCAAGCCGCGCACCGTCGAGAAGGCCTCGGTCTAGTCCGTACAAGGCCTCGGTCCAGCCCGCACAGGGCCTCGGTCCGGCCAGCACAAGGCCTCGGTCTGGTCCATACGGGGAATGCACCCCGCAGGCCGCCGGTTGGCCACCCGTAAGGGCCATGAACATCACGGGCGTACCCTGATGTACGCCGAGGAATCAAAGCTTTAGGGAGCCGGTCGTGTCCGCAGTCGCACCCGACGGACGCAAGATGCTGCGCCTGGAGGTCCGTAACGCTCAGACCCCCATCGAGCGCAAGCCCGAGTGGATCAAGACCCGGGCGAAAATGGGTCCCGAATACACGAAGATGCAGAACCTCGTGAAGTCCGAGGGCCTGCACACGGTCTGCCAGGAGGCGGGCTGCCCCAACATCTACGAGTGCTGGGAGGACCGCGAGGCCACCTTCCTCATCGGCGGTGACCAGTGCACCCGGCGCTGCGACTTCTGTCAGATCGACACCGGCAAGCCCGAGCCGCTCGACCGTGACGAGCCGCGCCGCGTCGGCGAGTCCGTCGTCACGATGGACCTGAACTACGCCACGATCACCGGCGTCGCCCGCGACGACCTGGAGGACGGCGGCGCCTGGCTGTACGCGGAAACGGTCCGGCAGATCCACCGCCAGACCACCAACCGCGCGGACGGCCGCACCAAGGTCGAGCTCCTCGCCCCCGACTTCAACGCGGACCCGGATCAGCTGGCCGAGGTCTTCTCCTCCCGCCCCGAGGTCTTCGCGCACAACGTCGAGACGGTCCCGCGGATCTTCAAGCGGATCCGTCCGGGCTTCCGCTACGAGCGTTCGCTGAAGGTCATCACCGAGGCCCGCGACTTCGGCCTGGTCACCAAGTCGAACCTGATCCTCGGCATGGGCGAGACCCGCGAGGAGATCAGCGAGGCGCTGCGCCAGCTGCACGACGCGGGCTGCGAGCTGGTCACCATCACGCAGTACCTGCGCCCCTCCGTGCGGCACCACCCCGTGGAGCGCTGGGTCAAGCCGCAGGAGTTCGTGGAGCTGAAGGACGAGGCCGAGCAGATCGGTTTCTCCGGCGTCATGTCGGGCCCGCTGGTCCGTTCCTCGTACCGCGCGGGCCGGCTGTTCCAGATGGCCAAGGAGAAGCGCGGATCCTTCACCGCCTCCCAGGCCGTGTGAATTCACGCACAAGAGGCTACTGATCGGTAGTGGCCGGTAAAGCGCGGTCCTGACGATCCCCGCAGATGGGGGCACCGTCAGGGCCGCGTCTGCGTTTGCGGCGCGAGCGTCAAGGCTTCATTGGTGTTTGACCGTCCGGTCACGCCCTGGTAACACCAATCAGTGACTCTGGAATCACGCCCCGTACACCCCGTGCCACAGCCGTGATCACCCTTCGAGGGGGGACCTCAACCATGCAGGCCGCGCCCGTCCGCGCCACCGCCATCCCGACCGTCACCGACGCACTGCGCGCCGTCGAGTCGCTGCTCATGAGCAGCGGCCAGCGCACCGCCCGCCGCAATGCCTGGACCTCGGTCCTCGAGGACCGCCGCCGCGCCAAGGACCGTGTCGAGGCGCAGCGCGTCCTGGAGGCCGTCGCGGCCCGGGGCTGAGAGATCTCGGGGTCGACGCGGGTTCTACCCGCTTCACCGGCCACGTAGACTTCAAGACATGGCGAGGAAGGAAACTGCAGCGGACGCTGCTAACACCGGGCGGCTCAAGCAGATCGCTCAGACCTACAAGATGACCCGCAGGGTCGACACCAAGATCGGTCTCGTTCTCGCGGGTGTGGGAATCGTCACCTTCGGTGTCCTCCTCGCGATCGGCTTCTTGATCGGTCACCCCATCTACCTCGGAATTCTCGGCCTCCTGCTCGCTTTCCTCGCGATGGCGATCATCTTCGGGCGCCGGGCCGAGAAGGCCGCCTTCGGGCAGATGGAGGGACAGCCCGGCGCGGCCGCGGCCGTGCTCGACAACATCGGCCGCGGTTGGACGACGACCCCCGCGGTCGCCATGAACCGCAGCCAGGACGTGGTGCACCGCGCGGTCGGCAAGGCCGGCATCGTGCTCGTCGCGGAGGGCAACCCGAACCGGGTGAAGTCGCTCCTCGCGGCCGAGAAGAAGAAGATGGCCCGCATCGTCTCCGACGTCCCGGTCCACGACTTCGTGGTGGGCACGAGCCAGGGCCCCGAGGGAACGGTTCCGCTGAAGAAGCTCCGTACGACGATGCTCAAGCTGCCGCGCGTACTGACCGGCCCCCAGGTGACCGCGACCAACGACCGGCTGAAGGCGATGGGCGACCTCATGTCGAACATGCCGCTGCCGAAGGGTCCGATGCCCAAGGGGATGAAGATGCCCAAGGGCGGCGGCGGCCGGGCCCGCTGACACGCTCCGCTGCTTCTACGCGAACGAGGCGGGCCGGAACCCGAAGGTTTGCGGCCCCCCCCCCCACCCTTTTGCGGGGGGGGGGGGGCCGGGGGGAAGCGGGGGGGGGGGGGGGGTGGCCCGGGGGCC